>JBQMYN010000061.1:0-14910 GCA_052173475.1 Treponema sp. | reverse complement strand
TATGGCTACAGCATATTGGGATGCCGATACTTCCGGTAAGCATCCTGATAGTGAGCGGCACTATCAGGTTCAGGTTCGTAATACCGATCAACACGATACATCAGTGCTGCCGCTTCTTTTAAGCTTTTTACATAGCCGAGCGCATATAAGGCTGTTGCGGTATTGCCAAGCAATTCCGCATCCGCAAAATGGGGAAGCGCAAACACCCGCCCCGTAATAGAGGCTTTTAAACTGCACCAGAGCGGATTATGTGCTTGCCCGCCGGAAAGTGTATAAACGGGCTGCACACCGGCAGCTTTTTCAAGTATGTCCATACCATACCGTATTTTAAACCCGAGTGCTTCTACAAAGGCTCTCCCTTTTCCGGCAAATGTCGCAGGATAGCTGCCGGAAGCTGAAAACGGCTCGGCGCATAATGCTTCCATACATATAGAGTAGTCGTCCGTTCCATAGCCATTTTGTTGAATAAATGTTAAAAAGCTGCTGCCTGAATCAGGGATAAGATAGGAGATATTCCATAGATCAGAAATAGCAGAAGGCAACAGCAATGTTTGTTCAGCAGACGGTTGATTTTGCGTACAAATATTTATTCCTTCACTTGAACCGGCACGATCGCAAGCAGTTCCGGCAGAAACCGTATTGGTTCCAAGCAGTGCAGCAATAAAATCAGGAGCACCGGTGATAACAGGAATACCGCAAAAATAACCGGCTTCTACCCCAAGCGGAACAAACGGCGGCAGCAGCGCATCATCAATACCGTACTGCCGGCAGAGTTCCTGCGTCCAATAGGCACGGGTATAGCGGCTGTCCGGCAACACAGTTACCGCATTCCCTGTTAAAACCGAAATAAGGTATTCAGGTCCCGATATGATGCAGTTCGCAGCAGCAAATTCAGCAGGAGCATAACGCTTAAATGCATACAAACGGGGTAAAAATAATGAGCCTGTTTTAGGACATGCTGTTCCCGCATCTACGGCAGTATTCCACAGCAAAAGCCGATCAGCTGCAGCAGTTTCAAGGACATAGGACATATACCATTCCGGCAATATGTGTGTACTACGCAGTTTTTTTGTATACGGAACTTTCCGCTCCCGTACTGCTGCAAGCGTAGGTCCGTTTCCGGAAATACAAATAGCTTCTATATTTCGATTTTTTGAAAGCTGCTGCCATGCTGAAAAAAATGCCTTAATCCACTCTACCGGCGTAACAGGCTGAGAAAAAAATATACGCGTAAAAGCGAAAACTGTACCGCATGGATCAATCACCGCTGCTTTGAGCGATGATGTACCTATGTCAGCGGCAAAAATACCGCTTTGCATACTACCCCTTGCGAGAACCGGTATGAGTCATCCGTTCAATTAAATCACGATTATCCAATAATCCGCTTAAAGACTGATTATGATGTAAACGGGAAATAACATTAGCAAAAAGGCTTGATACATCAGTAGAAATATACCACTCTTTTTGCAGCAGTGCTTCGTGATATACCGCATTGGTTCCTATAATACGATAGAAATAGCCCTTGCTGTATGCTTCATCAAACTGCTCAATTGCATTACCGGTAAAAAACGGCAAACTAACGGCGGCAATAACTTTTTTTGCACCTTTACTTTTAAGAAACTCCATTGCTTTCAATAAGGTTCCGCCCGTACCAAGCATATCATCAGCTAAAAAGGCTGTTTTCCCGCTCACGTCCCCAAGCAGATTGATACTCACAATGTTAGATTGTTTTGCATTCTGTGTAACGATAGAATAATCCCGCTCTTTATAAATCATAGCAAGAGGTTTTTTCAAACCGGCAGAATAAAATTTATTTCTATCAACAGCACCACTATCAGGAGCAACAACGACAAGTTCATTCTCTTCGTTTAGATTTTCAATTTTTGACAATTCACGAATAATCTGGTAACTTGCATGGAGATTTTCAATCCGTGCTTGATGCAGCGCATTTTCAATTTCACGCGAATGAATATCCAAGGTAATAATTTGCTCTACTCCAAGACTTTCATAAAAATGACCGAGCATACTCGCCGTCAGACCTTCTCTCCCTTTCTTTTTGTGCTGCCTACTGTATGGATAAACCGGCATTACCAGCGTAATATGCGCTGCGCCTGCATGACGCACTGCATCAATCGTAACGAGCATGGACATCAAATGATCATTAACAGAAAATACCTGCTGATTTTTCCCTTCATTAATGGTGAGCAATGAATGATTCTCTACATCCTGAAAAATAAAAACATTTTTTCCGCGGATACATTCGAGAATTTCTGTTTTAAATTCACCATTCATAAAATAGGTAAAGCGTGCATTAACCTTAAAGTGAGGCACTCGGAATTTTTCAATACTATTGCTTTCATGCAAATGAGATGAAAATAAATCATTGTAAAAGTTAATATCACGAACAAGAGTATCTTTTTCTACATCATACCGGCGCATAAGCTGCCCTGCTTTTCGATGGAACCTTTTTACATAAATATGTTTTAAATGCTGAATAGTTGCATCAGCAAACGCCTCTCCCCCCGGACAAGCTACGATAGCTAAATTAGCAGATCCTGAATACCTCATACAATAAACACCCTCAATATAAAAGTTATTGTCTCAACGAGTGTTACATATTTTAATAAAAATTGCAATTGATAAAAGCTAACATTTAGGGCAAATTATTAGCTGCTTGATACCTCTGTTGCCGAGCAGGTGTAATGCTCATTACTAGCTTAGATTCTTTGAGTAACGCTATGTTTCATTTACTGGGAACTTCTAAAAACTTCCGTTTTTAGAGATGCCTGACTGCTTATGCATATTTTCAGAATCATTCTTATTTTACTTGTATTTTTTCTCATACTATGCTATCATATAATTCATAAACCTTATTGAAGGAGTAAATTGATGGAAGACAAAGTATTTCACATGCCGCTGTTAGGTGATGACTTTCCTGAATTGAATGTTCAGACTACACATGGACCGATGAGCTTACCGGCAGATTTAAAGGGATCATGGTTTATTCTTTTTAGCCACCCTGCTGATTTTACCCCTGTCTGTACAACAGAATTTGCCGGATTCCAAGCACTTGTACCGGAATTTGATAAGCTCGGTGTAAAACTTGTTGGTTTATCTGTAGATCAAGTATTCAGCCATATTAAATGGATTGAATGGATTAAAGAAAAACTGAATGTTGAAATTACGTTTCCGGTTATTGCTGCAAATGATTCGGTAGCAAATAGCTTAGGACTTTTACACCCCGGAAAAGGAAGCAATACTGTCCGCGCCGTATTCATTGTGGATCCCGAGGGAAAACTCCGCCTTGTTCTATACTATCCGCAAGAAATCGGACGCAATATGAATGAAATTCTGCGTGCAGTTAAAGCATTACAGGTGTCCGATAAAAACGATGTAGCAGTTCCGGCAAACTGGCCTGAAAATGCTTTGATTAAAGATCATGTGATTATTCCGCCGGCATCAAATGTAAAAGATGCTCAAGAGCGGTTAAAAAAATATGAAGGCTTTGATTGGTGGTTCTGTCATAAAAGCCTGTAGTGCTACTATTCGGAAACTTTCGTTTCGGAATAGCGTATCTTAAAAAAAGTAGGGCTATCTAAAACTAAAGTTTTGGATAGCCCCAGTTTCCTTAGATTTAGATGCCCAATAGGTTTATTGACAGATAAAATTCAAACTGATACAGTAAGATATGATCAATACACTTTTACTTATCGATCCGCAAAATGATTTTTGCGCTCCTAACGGTACTCTCTTTGTTCCCGGTGCTCCGAGTGATTGCCGGAGAATAGCTGATTTTATCGAAACCTATGCTGAAAAACTTGATGCCATTCATGTTACCTTGGATTGCCATCCGTACTATCATATTGCACACCCTCCTTTTTGGAAAGATGCACATGGTAATACGCCCCCGCCATTTACACAAATTACCTATGCAGACTATTGTGCCGGTATTTTCCAGCCGGTAGTACCCGATATTAAAGAAAAAGTGGGAACTTACCTACAAGAATTGGAAAAAAGAGGTAAATATAACCTTATACTCTGGCCGTTTCACTGTTTACAAGGGTCTACAGGTATGGCAGTCGAATCGCATATTCTTCATGCAATCCATGAGTGGGAGGCACAGCATACCGGCACAAAGGCTCATTTTGCAAGAAAGTCTGATAATTCTTATACGGAGCATTATAGCGCACTGCAAGCAGAAATACCTGATCCGGAAGATGAATCGACAGGATTAAATACGGTATTGCTTACAGCTCTCCAGCAATCTGATAGAATTATTATTGCCGGAGAAGCACTGTCTCATTGCATTGCCAATACCGTGCGGAACTTGGTAGAGCATATTGAGCCGCGGCGTATAGTATTATTATCAGATTGTTCTTCACCCGTTTCAGGGTTTGAAAAAGCTGGCATGGTGTTTGTACAGGAAATGACTGCGGCTGGTATGCAGTATATACCGAGTACCGATCTAGTGTGGTAGGAATTGTATATGACAGGACATCATCAAAAAGAACTGGCAGTTTGCGGGTTTGCGGCAGTTACAGCACTTGCAGCGCATCACCCTGAAAAAATTTCACGGTTATTTTTTGCCGGCAACAGAGCAAAACATTTTAGTGCTGTGTGCAAATATCTTGCAAAAGAAAAGCGGCTGTACCGGCTTGTCCAGTCTGATAGCGAACTTGAAAAATTATGCAGTTCTGTACACCACCAAGGAGCAGTTGCAATGATTTCCGTACCGGTTATTCCTCCTGTTACACACGGCTTAATTACGCAGTGGGAAAAAGATCGGCGTTTTGTACTCCTACTCGATAGAATAGGGAATGCCAATAACCTTGGTGCCATTATCCGCAGTGCCGCATTTTTTGGAATAACAGAGGTAGTAATTACCAGTGAAGATGTACAAGCGCAGCTTACTGCCAGTGCGTATAGAGTTGCGCAAGGCGGTATGGAGTTTGTGCATATCTATAAAACAGTTACTGCCGAACATTTTTTAAAAGACTGTAGCGGTATGCTTATCAGAATAGGCGCAGATCACCGTGCGTATAGAGAGATAAAAGATATACCGACCATTATCGGCACTGAAAATGCGGCTGTTGTAGTATTGGGAAATGAGGAGCATGGCATAACACCCGCAGCCAAGCACCAATGCGATGTACTGGTAAAAATCAGCGGAAACGGTACAATCGAAAGTTTGAATGTTGCACAAGCGGGAACATTGTTTCTTGCCGCACTTGCAGGGATAGCTGCCCATCAGCACCCGTAAAGACTAAATCTGTTTGACACCGGAGCTATCGAACAGATTTAGGGAACTTCTAAAAACCTCAGTTTTTGAAGCGGGGGCTTTGCTCACCGCATTTCTTTATTCTTGCCGGATGATGGAATGCGTTGTGTAGATGCAGAGCCATCCCTTTTTAGCAAAAGAACAGATACCGCTGCGGTAAATGGAACGGAAGCAACAATACCGATACTGCCTGATAACGCATGCATTATATCAATCACAATCATCGGAATATTGATAAACTGCCGGTATGTCATACCATAGCCCCAGATCATCATAATAAGCGGGAGCGAACTGCCGGCAAATGCTAAAATGAGTGTATTACTCATTGTGCCGGTAATATCCCGTCCTACTGCAATACCTGCCATGAAAAGCTGCTTTCCGCTCATTGCCGGAGCTTCAGCTGCATCTCCGCGGGTGCTGCCGGCAGTATAAATTTCCTGCATTGACGAAGCAATTGACATACTGACATCCATAACCGCTCCTAGGGACGCAATAAGGATAGAAGTGAATAAAAGACCGTCAAGCCGTAGCGCATAATCCCGCGCGATGTTGAGCAGCTGCTCACCGCTCGCCATATTTACCCCTGAAAGCTGGGCTGCATGACCAATAAGCAGCGAAATACTGCCCGCAAGGCTGATACCAAATACTGTGCCAAGAACGGCAGCTGCCGTTTTCCGTGAAAATCCGCTGATAAGCAGGAAACTGACAAGCGTAATCACTGATGCCAACAGTACGGAAACCGGCACAGGACTAAAGCCTGCAAACAAGGCAGGAATAAGAATTGTTACGATAATAACAGCAGTAAATATCAGTGCAATAATAGATTGCAGCCCCTGCCGTTTCCCAAGCAGCAGAAGCAGTATAAAAAAGATACTTACTAAAATATACAAATAGGAGTCTCGTTTTTGATTGTACAGCCACACGGCTATTTCTCCATTTCGGTTTATGACGGTAAATACCGCGGTCATGCCCGCAACTGCACGGGTATGATGCAAACTGCTCAATGTATTTCGTACAGTAATGGTTTTTCCTTTCTCGCTACCGTCAAGCAACAGTACGCTCAAAGTTTGGATGCCCCTAAATCTCTGTTCGATAACCGGATCGGGCGTTAAATCTTCAGAAATAACTGCGGTAACTTTCCCAAGCACAAACTCTTGTGTAAAAGGTGAAACAGGACGGATGGCAGCCCAATAATGGGGCATCACGTATCCAAGTAGTGCTGAAAGGCACAAAATACCAACAGTAAATAGATTTTCATGTGTTTTTTTCATTATGACAGTATAGCCGTATCATCTTTAGTTTGTCAAATAATGCAGGAATATGGTAATTCGGCAATAACTTGTTCGGAAATTTCTGTTTCGGACAGGTTTAATACATGCAATGGCTTCCTCTGCGATTGTATTGATGGTGTCAAAGCTGTGCTTTTAAAAGTAAATCATTGGTCTATAACGACTTAATTGTGATCTCATTTTTAGCTTTGCCTGTGCCGTGTCAATGAACTAATTTGATTATTCGGTTTTTATTTTACTTGACTGATTTTTTCTTTTATGCTAGCGTCGGTTTATGAAAGATAAAACAATGCCTCAACTGTTGCAACAAATTGCACAAAAATATCCTAATATCTCTGCTCAATATTCAAAAAATGAACAGGGAGCTTTTGATTCAGTATCCTATGCCGAATTATACGAACTTGTTTTGCAATTTTCAGCGGGTCTTTTATCCATTGGCGTAAAACGGGGTGATAAAGTAGGGCTTATTTCCGATAACCGCAAAGAATGGTTCCATGCAAGTATGGGGATCATGGCAATTGGTGCGTGTGATGTTCCACGCGGATGCGATGCTACTGAACATGATCTTATCCGCATTCTCTCTTTTGCTGAGTGTAATACGGTAATTGCTGAAAATCAAACGCAAGTTATCAAAATTTTGAAAAATAAAGATTCTTTTCCTCTTCTAAAAACATTGATTGTTTTTGATCCTGTCGATATTTCATGCGGAGAAATGCACATATACGGAGATATATCTTCATATACAGTATATAGTTATGATGAGATAACAGAACGTGGAAGAGCATACCGTGCAGAGAATCCCGGTAAAACGGAACATGAACTGATGCAGGGAAAAGAAGATGAAATTGCAACAATTATTTTTACATCTGGCACAACAGGAGAGCCGAAAGGTGTTATGCTATTGCATAAAAATTTTACCGCCCAGCTTGATGACTTACTGACTAGAATTATTATGAAGCCCGGTGAAAAAGCAATTGTCGTGCTTCCTGTTTGGCATAGCTTTGAACGGCTGTGTGAATATGTTATCCTTGCTTCCGGCGGAGGAATGGTGTATTCAAAGCCGATAGGCAGTGTTCTCCTCGCTGATATTGCAAAAACAAACCCTGCATTATTTCCTTCGGTTCCTCGTATTTGGGAAGCAGTATATAGCGGCATTTTTAAAACAATGCGGCAAACAGGCGGAATAAAATACGCATTATTTACTTTTTTTGTTTCAGTAGGCTTATTTCATAAGCACCATTTTCGTAATGTAACCGGTTGTAATCCGCATTTTGTTTGGTATACAAAATACACGCGACCGCTTGTATCTTTTATTCCTTTTTTACTTTCTCTACCATTATATGCACTTGGAAATAGTATTATTTTCAAAAAAATTCGGCTAAAACTAGGGAATGCTTTCCGAGGAGGCGTTTCAGGGGGAGGGGCACTGCCTCCTAATATTGATGCTTTTTTTGCAGCAGTTGGAATTTGTGTTGTCGAAGGATATGGCTTAACGGAAACTGCTCCTGTTGTATCGGTGCGCCCTTTTAATCGCCCTGTTTTTGGAACTATTGGTAAGCCGCTTGATTGTACTGAAGTCAAAATTGTTGATGATAAAGGCGCAGAGGTTCCATGCGGGACCTTGGGAACAGTGCTTATCCGCGGCGGCAGTGTTATGCAAGGATATTATAAACGGCAAGATTTAACTGATTCGGTTATTAGCAAAGACGGCTGGTTTGACAGCGGCGATCTTGGGTTAAAAACGTTTGACGGGGAATTAATTTTACGCGGAAGATCGAAAGATACCATTGTATTGCGAGGGGGAGAAAACATTGAACCGGTTCCTATTGAGATGAAATTGCAAGAATCTCCTTTTATTTCGCAGGCTGTTGTACTGGGACAAGATCAGCGGTTTTTAGGCGCACTCATTGTTGTAGATGAAACAGAGCTCAAACGATATGCCAAAGAACAGAAAATTTCCGGCACCACCGTAGAAATGTTGGTACAGGACGCTGAGGTGCGAAAGCTGTATGAACGTCAGATTTCATTATTGATTAGTAATGAAAATGGATTTAAACTTTTTGAGCGCATTAATAAATTTTATTTATTAACAAAGCCGTTTGAAGCAGGGGTAGAGCTTTCCGCAAAACAGGATATTATGCGTTATAAAATTATGGAACTGTATAAACCGCAAATTGATACTATTTTTATGGATTAATAGTATCTACTTGGAAACTTCCGTTTCGGAACAGGTTGCTGTGAAATGCGATGTGCAACATCGTGCTATCTACGCAGTTTTGCACTTGTTGGTCTGGGGCTGTCCAAAAACTGAAAGCCTATCGGCTTTTTCTGTAAGGAACTGATTGATTATATCCGCTTTAGCGGATATATCCGCCAAAGCGGATTGCGAAACAGTTTTTGGTGGTGAGCTTTGCTCACCTGTTTCCTTAAGCTTTAGATGCGATGTTTAAAATTAAGTCATTATTGTATAAAGACTTAATTTAAACTCGTGGGGAATGTCATTGCTTCTGAGGCAAACCATGGACATCTCCGGCCGTTTTGCAAAGCTACCACGGATATGGCATCGCTAGAAAATGTACATGGAAGTACATTTTTTAGCGACGGTATCTTCTAAAATCTATGCGACTTTTTAGAGATGCCCTACAGCGTTATTACAGGTAAGGAATCATGGATTACGAAACTGAACAGGATGAGTTTAGTATTGTGCGCGGCGAATATCATGCAGGTGATGAAAAAGATAAGGCTCTTAGACCTCGGCTTCTGCACGATTTTCAAGGACAAGAAAAAATAAAAGAAAATTTAGCAGTGTTCATACAAGCTGCACGGGATAGGGGCGAAAGTCTTGACCATCTTTTTTTGATAGGACCTCCCGGGCTAGGAAAAACAACGCTCGCACAAATTACTGCACAGGAACTTGGTGTTGAATGTAAGATTACCGGTGCTCCGGCACTTGACAAGCCGAAGGATTTAGCGGGTATTTTAACAACACTAACAGAGCGCAGTGTGTTTTTTATTGATGAAATACACCGATTAAAACCTGCAATAGAAGAGATGCTGTATATTGCTATGGAGGATTATGAGCTTGATTGGATAATAGGGCAGGGACCGGGTGCCCGTACAGTTCGTATTCCCTTACCTCCTTTTACACTTGTTGGAGCAACGACCCGTGCCGGTATGGTTTCAAGTCCGCTTATTAGCCGATTCGGTATTGTGCAGCGGTTTGAGTTTTACACCACCGAAGAACTTGCAGCTATTATTATGCGGTCGGCTGATATACTCTCAATAAAAATTACTCACGAAGCGGCACGTGCATTAGCCCGCTGCTCACGAGGAACGCCCCGCGTTGCCAACCGGCTCTTACGCCGTATGCGCGATTTCGCCCATGTAGCAGATCGCAGCGGTATTGATGAAGAAATAGTCAGACATGGGCTGCATCAGTTAAACATTGATAGTCTCGGTCTTGAAATGTACGATCGCCAAATATTACATTCAATTATCGAAAATTACGGAGGCGGGCCTGTTGGTGCAGACACACTCGCTATATCTATTGGAGAATCACAAGATACTCTTGAAGATTATTATGAACCGTATCTTATTCAAACAGGATTATTGCAGCGCACCCCTCGCGGCCGTATGGTAACCGACAAAGCATATACGCATCTTGGCATCAAGCCGCAGTTTCAGCAGGAATTAGAAACCGGCACATTATTCTCTTAGTAGGCAGTGCTTTATCGGCAACTGAAATGATCCACGCCTATCAGAATTGTGGCAGAGTATTCAAAAAGAGGCGGGCTATGCGTATGCTTGCTTTTTTTGGGCGGCTATAGTACACTCTTTCTTATGAAATCGGATATTTGTATTGCCCGTGAGGCTGTATTAAAGCCAATACAAGAAATAGCCGCTCAAATGGGTATTCCCGCGGAAGATATTATTCCCTACGGTTTTCATATTGCTAAAATACCGTACACAGCTATTTCCAACGATGCAGCGGAGAAACATAAACTCATATTAGTTACTGCAATGACTCCTACTAAGGCAGGTATAGGGAAAACAACAGTTTCGATAGGGCTTGCGCTTGGATTACATAAAATAGGAAAAAAAGCGGTGCTTGCTCTTCGCGAACCCTCGCTTGGTCCTTGTTTCGGCATGAAAGGAGGAGCAGCAGGCGGCGGATATGCACAGGTACTCCCTATGACAGATATCAATTTACATTTTACCGGCGATTTTCATGCTATTACCTCAGCGCATAACATGATCAGCGCACTACTGGATAATTATGTTTTTAGAACACAAAATACGCCGCAGGGGTTAAAAAAAGTAATTTGGAAGCGGGTGCTTGATGTCAATGACAGAAGTTTGCGATCTATTATTACCGGTTTAGGAAATGGGAACGGAGTGCCGGCAGAGTCCGGGTTTGATATTACTGCTGCTTCGGAAATTATGGCGATTTTGTGTTTATCTTCTGATATATATGATCTCCGCCGAAGGATTGAAAAAATCATTCTTGGGTATACCATGGAGAATCAACCATTCACTGTAAAAGACCTTGGTGCTGCTGGGGCAATCACAGTATTATTAAAAGATGCGCTTAATCCTAATTTGGTACAAACAACAGAAAATACTCCGGCATTTATCCACGGGGGACCTTTTGCCAATATCGCACATGGATGTAACTCCATTATTGCAACAAAGGCAGCGTTGACATACGGTGAGTATGTAATCACTGAAGCAGGATTCGGGGCTGATCTCGGCGCAGAAAAATTTTTTGACATCAAATGTCGGAAAGCCGGTTTATGCCCCGCCTTGACAGTTCTAACCATCACCACAGCCGGATTGCGTTTCCACGGCGGTGCTTCTGAAAAAGAATTGAGTATGCCGAATATGACAGCCTTGCAAAAAGGATTTAAAAATATGGATAAGCATATTGCGAATCTGCATACATTTGGGCAAACTGTACTTGTTGTACTAAATCGCTATGCTTATGATACGAACACAGAAATTGAATGTATCAGTGCCTATTGTAAATCAAAAGGGGTTCCTTTTTCTGTTAATACGGCGTTTTCTGAAGGCGGTGCAGGAGCAGTCGATTTTGCGCATAGGGTACTAGAGCTTCTTGAAACGGCACCTTCACAAACCTTGCAGTATGGCTATGAAGAAACCGATTCGGTAAAAGAAAAAATCAGTAAAATTTGTACCCGACTGTATGGTGCAGCAACAGTACAGTATACCCCTGAAGCAGAAAAAACATTGAAACAGATACTGAAATGGGGCATAGAGACATATCCTGTGTGTATTGCAAAAACGCAGTATTCTTTTTCTGCGGACAGTGCCGCAATTGGCGTGCCGAAAAATTTTGGAATGACGGTTCGCGAAATTATTGTAAATAATGGTGCGGAAATGATTGTTGCAGTTATGGGGGATATGATGCGTATGCCGGGTCTGCCGAAAACGCCGCAGGCAGTACACATTGATCTTGTGGACGGATATATCACTGGTCTTGCATAGCCTTACTGTGATTGGTGTAGCATATCACATAAAATGCAAAAAAAATACGCAACCTGCTCGATAACTTCATTCCGAACAGGTTGCTGAGTCCGAATATCTCATCTCAAGATGCCCTATTCTGAAAGTGAAGTTTCAGAATAGGGTGACTAAATAGCAAAACGTATTGCCGATGATACGGTTTCTTCTGTGATATTTTTCCCAGCTTTCAAAGCAATTATAATATCTATAGACACCAATGGTATAATCTTTACTTAGTATTTAAAATCACGGAAAGAAAATAGTCAGATACGTTACTATATAAAAACAAATGAAACATGGGCGCTGACGGGATCGAACCGCCGACATTTTGGGTGTAAACCAAACGCTCGTACCAGCTGAGCTAAGCGCCCGTAAGATGTTATTACTTTACATTAAATTTATAATTGTGTCAAGTCATTAATAGAAATTACGCAGTTTTATTTTATATAAGAGCATCTGCAAAAAGCTCAGGCATAGGTTTTTAGAAGATGCCTTATCAGCAAAACTTACGAAAAGTTTTTTATAAGTCTATATAAAGACTTAATTTTAAACTCGTTATCAGCTTTGCTGATGAGGATGCCGTTTTGTCGGCGGCAATGCCATCTCCGTTCCCTAAAGTCCTAATTCACCTTGAATTTCCCCACTTCCTCCGCAAGATTTTGAATACTCCGCTTATTTTTCTGGGTAATTTCGCTTACTTCTTGTACGGCGTTGTTAATCTGCACCGCTCCTGATGCCATCTCATTCATGCTTTCGGTGATGATGCGAGTAAGTCCATCAAGCTTCTGCATTTCTTCTGCAACGCCTTCGCCTCCTTTCAGCATTTCTTGCGAACCTGCTTGTACTTCTGTAGTTACCGTATTAATACTTTTAATGGCAATTAAGACCTCTTTACTGCCGTTTTCTTGCTCTCGCATTGACTCGGTAAGGCGTGCGCTCATTTCCTTTACTTGCTCGGCAAGGGTGAAAATTACATTGAATTTTGCTTCTACCGTTTTAGATGACGCTGAGAGCGTTTCTATTTCGCCGCTCAACATTTTCAATGTTGCAGTGATGGTTTTACCTTGAGCGGATGACTCTTCGGCAAGTTTACGGATTTCGTCTGCGACAACGGCAAAACCTTTACCCGCTTCGCCTGCATGAGCGGCTTCGATAGCGGCATTCATTGCTAAAAGATTCGTCTGCGAGGCAATATGTTGAATAACACTGCTTGCTTCCATCAGCGATCCGGATTCTTCGGCTATCTTCTGCGTAACAGTATTGGAGGTTACCAGCGTTGCTTTACCATCGCCGGTTGCGGTTGTAAGACTTTTTATCGCCTCATCGGTTTTATCAAGCGTTTTTCCGATAGAGTCGATATTTGCCACCATTTGTTCAACTGCACTGGAAGACTGAGAAACAGATGCTGCCTGTGTTTCGATGCTAGTGTTGAGCTGTTTAATTGTGCGGACAATTTCTTCGATAGTCGCAGCAGTCTCTGTAACACTGGCAGCTTGAGTCAATGCCTGTTGTTTAACACCGTCGATATTTGCACTTATTTCATGGACGGCACTGGCGGTTTCAGTCATATTGGATGCAAGTTCATTGCCTATCTCTTTCATAGTATTGCTATTTACACCAACTGCCCGTATCGACGTACCGATTTTTGTAATCGTTTCATTAAAGAACTCAGACATAGCGGTAATTTCGTCATTGCCACTTACCGGCAGCCGGACAGTCAAGTCTCCTTCGCCTTGTGCAATATTCCGCAAAACGGAAACGGCAGTTTGAATCGGCTTTACTATAGTGCGGGCAACAAGATATACAGTAACAAGTGCAACGAGTAAAATTATCACGCCAATACCAATCATAGAAGTACGCAAGGTGTTGACCGTTCCCATAAATTCATTTTTCGGTGCATTGATGATAACTTTCCAACCAGCTGTGTGCATGGTGGCATACGAGGCAATTTTATTTACTCCTTTATAAGTATAAAAACCGATAGAGGGTGTGTCTATTGCTTTGACCATATTTTCAAATGCAGCAAGAGAAGTCAAGCTGCTATCTTTTAGTGCCATTTGCGATATATTTTCCATACTTTTTACTCTATCGAATGCTTTTGCTGCAATGGTAGTACCTGTAAGACCGAGGATATAGCAATAACCGGTTTGTCCGACAATGATGTCTTCTATATCATGTGAAAGAGCCGAGGCTTCTACTGATGCTATTAAAACATTAATGACAGAATGATTGTCATCATAAATCGGAACAGCAAATACGATAACAAGAAACCCGTCCAATCGAGAAACAAGCGGTTCTGCAAGAAAATTTTTTCCCTTGGAAGCGGCTATAAAAAAATCTCTGTCAGAAATATCCAATGTTTGTCCGTTGTCCAGATATAGTATTCCGTTCATATCGCATAAATCCATTTTATGAATTTTATTATTAAAAGATGCTTCATTTTTTAAATACGCTATTTTTTCTTGGTAAGAAATAGCAGGATCACGCAGTATCGGTGTACGGGCGATACCTTCAAAGAACTGAAAAAAGGCAGCTACTCTACCGTCAATAATATTTGCCGTATCAGCTGCTTTATCAATAAGATGAGCCTCGACTTTTTCAGTTACTGCTTTACGAGCTGTCCTAACAGCAAGCAGCCCCTCAACAAGTGATGCTATCGCAATTAAGAGTCCGAATATAAAAATAAGCTTGTGGCGAAGAGAAACACGCTTTTTCATTGTAAACCTCCTATATAATTTGTAATTTACAATTGGTAGTGAGTCGGACATCTCTAAAAACTCGGTTAGATTTTTAGAGATGCTCCATCAGCACAGCTGATAA
>JBQMYN010000060.1:0-15287 GCA_052173475.1 Treponema sp. | reverse complement strand
CAAACAATTCTGCCAGATTTTCTATCGCAAACTTTTTCCATTGCATGATCTGGTTTCCTTAAAATCCGACAGGTTGAGAGAATATCAATTCTCGAAACCTGTTGGATTGGTGCGCGATAGCGCACATACAATACGCAAGTTTGCGGTCAGCAAACTTGACGGTTAACGAGGCTGCGCTCTATGAGCAGCCGAAGTTATACCTTGGATGAACGCTGTATTTTACCGACAGCTGTTGTATTGTCGATTCTTCCCGTAGCGCAGCCAGTGCTACCTTTGCTTTGAACTCCTTGCTAAAGGTTTGTCGGGTTTTACCCATTTTGTTTTTTCTCCTTCCTGTGCGTGTCTTTTCCACCTTAAATTACTCTCTTTTGTTGTTCTGTTCTATGGGCGCATTATAAGTTCCTCTTATGAATTTATCTTGGACAGATGTGAAAAACATTATAAAATGTATAAAAAACATATTGACAGATTGCCGCATGTTTAGTAGTGTATAGGTAGGTTTTATAGTGTAGGAAAAACTATAGGAAAACCTCAGTCGGAAACATTGAAAAATGCCCCTTTCTAGCATGAAAATCCCCTTTTTTATATACGTAGTTTTTAGAGGTTTTCTTTGTTACATCATCAGATTGTTTTATATGATAGGAAAAGTGGCGCGCTTTGCTGATGGGGCATCTTCTAAAAATCTATACCTGAGTTTTTTGCAGATGCCCTACAGTCTCAGGCTGTTTTCTACTGCACTTATTGCAAGCTGCTGCCGGTATGACACTCCAATACGCTCAGTCACTTATTAATTCTTCGCTTTTAAAATCATTTGTGCATCCGGCAACAAACCGCTGTGCATATATTGCCGCATGGCTGTATGCACAGCATATTCCCTATCGCACCGTTACCCTGAAAAATAAAACACATATTATTGTTACCTATAATGCAGCGGCGTATGATAACCGGTATAAAACTAAAACCTGTATAGCTCATTACGATCGGGCGGAAGGCAGTCCGGGCGCAAATGATAATTCGGCAGCCTGCATACAGCTGATGCTTTTTGCGCGGAGTTTATTGTACAGCCCGCAGCCGCATAATATCCGGATTATTTTTACCGATGGGGAAGAATCCGGTAAAGAAGGCATACGGGAGCAAGGTGCATACCGGCTTGGGCAAGGGCTGCGGGCACTTGACCAACACAGCAGTGAGTTATTCGTCTTTGATATGTGCGGAAGCGGCGATAGCCTTATTCTTTCTCAGTCAGGAATTTATGGTCGTGATCCGGTAAAAGCAGCACCGCTTTCAGCATTACACCGCCGCTGCTGTGCGTATGCAGAGCAGGTATGCAAAAACCATTGGTTTTCGCTCCCTACCGCTTACAGTGATAATGCTGGGTTTATTTCTGCGGGGCTGTACGCGCAAGTTATTACAGTACTGCCGTATAGCGAGGCAGAAACACTTACGCGCTATATGCCCGGTATTACTGCCCGCAACGGTATTCCGCCTGATACAGCAAATCGGAGCAGTGCCGCTGCAGCTTCTGTTTCCACCGCCTGCAAAGGGGGTGCTGCCTTGAAGCATCAAATATCACAGAGCGGTACTCACAGTAAGACTCGTGCATCCGGAGAGATTGCCCTACAATCCGAAACGGCACGGTATGCCTTAGAGCAGTGCATTATTACTAACCGGCGAATACCGGAGGATTCTCCTTTTGCAGAAGTTATTCCCCGCACATGGCAGCGGATGCACACAGCGGACGATTCCATCGAAACCTTAACCCCCGAAGCCTTTGTATTGGTAGAACAGTATCTTACAATGCTTGCAGGACTGAAAGAACTGTCTAAGGAGATAGCACCTCGCCATCGAAGAACACAGTAAGCCTGTGGATGTCCCAAAAGTTGGTTACTTTTTGCCGCCGGCAATGACATCCCCAACGTATACCGAAAGCAAAACGTAAGCAACCCTTGATGCAGCCCTGTTCTTAAAAGTATTTTCCGGCTTGTCAGCGGTATATTTCTAGATTTACTTCATCATGTATTAACACAATGATAGGAATTTCGATAAGATACTCGTTATAAAGATCGATAAAATGCACTTCCGAACTTTCTGTTACTGTATTGACTAATACCTTGCTGATTGTCGGCATAACCGACTTATTGATTAACAAGCGGTATTTGCTGCTGGAGAAAAATAACTCAGCCATTTCATTATTTACTTCTGAATCGGAATCTTCTAACTGAGTAATGGGAATAATAATCATTTTTTTTCCGTAAAGCGGTATAAAATCAAACGTATCCTCTACAAGAGCATTCTGCACATCTTCATCACGGTAGTTAATATTCATGGTTATCAAATACCCAATATCATTTGGATCATTTACTTTGTTTATGGTTGACTGAATAAGCTTATTACTATGTAGATAATTTTCAGCCGGATTAAATTGATCAAATAATTCATTGTAATTTAACGGATCCTGCTTACCATTCATAGTGGCAGCCATTGCTAGTAAGGTTTTAGATACGGTAATCCGTACTGTATTCTGTACTGTGCCGTCTGGTTTTTCCGTTATATGCTGTACAATTTCAATACAGCTGCTTAACACTGCACTATAGCACATAATACCGCACAAGAAAAAAATTTTTTTCATGAAAGCTCCTTGCTTTATTATGGTAGAGGACAGAACACCGGTTGTCAAGAATAAACCTGTTAAATAACGAAGTTATCGAACATAGTCAATAGGGCATCTCTAAAAACTCGGTTAGATTTTTAGAGATGCCCGACGAGTATTTTTGATAAGTCTTTGCATTATTATGACTTATCAAAAAACATCGCAAAATAAATACAGGGAAAACCTCTAAAAAACTGTAGTTTTTAGAGGTTCCCAATAACTATCAGGATAGCGACGTAATCACGCTGCAATTTTTTTGATAAATTGCAGCGGCGATAGTGAGCAAACATTCTTTTGTATTTTGCGCAGGATCATCAAGCACTGTTTCCAGCAGTTCTTGCAAAACAAGCCCAAGCTGCCTGCCGGCGGGAATCCCGATTTGTATGAGGTCGCATCCGTTTATTTTTAAGTCTTTTATGCTAAAAGCTTGTTCTTGCTGCATTATTTCATCTATTCTATTTGAAAATTCAAGGAGAAATGAAGGGGTTACAGTTTTTCCTGCCAGTCCGAATGTATCTGCACGGCGCAATGCAAAGAGATCGGGGATTGCTTGTATTCCTACACGGGCAATAAACCGCCTGATAGCGGCATCTGTCCACGAGGGTTCATAATGAAACATGTGCTGTAAAATAAGATGCACTGTGCGTTCAATTTCTGTATTCGCGTATTTTAGACGCTTCATAACAGTACGGGTTATCTTTGCCGACACTGCTTCATGCCGGTGAAACGTATAGCTGCCGTCAGCTTGCGGCTCCCGTACCGCCGGTTTCCCGCTATCATGGAATAGCCCTGCCAGCCTTATATGCAATACCGGCGGACACGCGGCACAAACGAGTATACTATGGTCAAGAACATCAAAATGATGCCAGCCTTTTTGCTCAATACCGCGGCAGGCAGCAAGTTCAGGTAGAAAAAGTTGCAAAAGTCCGGTATGTTCAAGCAGCCGCAGCCCCTTATCAGGTTGGGCTGCACACACCATCTTAGAAAATTCTTCGCGGAAGCGTTCAATAGAAATTTTTTCGGTAATATGCAGCGTTTGCGGAATAGCCGCACGTGTGAGCGGCTCAATAGCAAATCCTAATTGAGCCGAAAAACGGATTGCCCGCATAGGACGCAGACCGTCCTCTGAAAAACGGTCAAGAGGGTTTCCTACAGTCCGTATAATACCCGTTTTAATATCTTGTATGCCGTGAAAAGGATCAATGATATGCCCCTCCGGTAATGATAATGCAAGGGCATTCATAGTAAAATCACGACGGGACAGGTCATCTTCAATAGTTGCAGCATAAGTAATTTCTGTAGGATGCCGCCCGTCCGCATAGCCGGCTTCAGTTCTAAAGGTAGTACATTCAATATGCGCTCCCTTGTAGATAATAGTTACGGTTCCATGTGCAATACCCGTCGGAATAGTTCGTTTAAACAGTTTCATAACAGCAGCAGGTTGTGCATTTGTAGCAATATCCCAATCATGTGCTTCTTTTTTAAGGATATAATCCCGTACTGCGCCGCCGACAAGATACACACTAAAACCTGCATGGTGAAAATGCCTGCTTATCTCTTTTAAAAGCGGTGGTACAGAGATATTTTTTTGCATCGCAGCACCTCCTAAATAAAAAAGCGGAGTTCTTTTGTTCTTGTCATTTTGAAACGGTACGCAATGATGTATGTACCCGTTAATGCAGTAAGCGCATTGAGTGCTGCCGCGATGGAGCCGATAAAGAAAGCCGCAGGGCGCAAGATTAAATATCCGGATTCAAAACCTCTGCCGTACAGCATACATATCGAGGCAAGTGCGATATACGTGCCGCCGATAGGAAAGCGTCCCAGAAAAAAAGAGAATAAAGCGGCTATACCAGCCAACCATATCATATCTTTCATGCCGATACCTAAACTTGAGTACGATTTTACAATAACAATGAAGCTCACCGTAATGACCATGGCAGAACCAGCTCTGCCGAAAATTGAAAAAATAGGGGTTGTAACTGATGATATTCTTCTCCGGATTCCAAGACTTTCATTAGAATGCTGCATTAATGCAGACAGCGCAATATGTGCATCACCTGACATAAAGGCAGCAGCCATCGGTGCAAGACCGGCATATACTATGCGGTAGGGATTTATTTCAGGACAGCATATTTTAATAAGAGCGGGATAGAGAATAAATGCAATAAAGATAAAATTTCCGGTGAGCGTAAGGATAAATCCGGTAAATACACCGGACGAAAACATACTACGGAATTGAATAATCCATGAGGCAGATAAGACAATCATGGCAAATGCAAACATATCAATGAAAAATACCATAACCGCATAAGAAATGCGGGCAAGAGAATCAAACAGCGTAAGCGCAGGTTTTGCAACAGTTCTATCTACAGCGCAGCCTGCTCCTGCAAAACCGGCAAAAATGCAAAGCGGTAAAAGAAATGCACCGTCAATAAATGCTTCGAATGCTGTAGAGGGGAATAATTTTAAAAAAGATTCCAGTATTCCTAATACCTGCGCTTCTTCTGTTCCTTCAACAAAAATCGGTATGCGGACAGGATTGCGGATAAGTACCGATAGGATACCGATTATTGCAAGTAAAAATGAAAAAAAACATACAAATATAATCGTATTGAGTGCAAGTTTAAAGAGATTTTTATTTTCCCGCAGCTCAAAGATACTAACGGTAAACGCAAAGAATACCGCAGGATAGAGTGCATACCGTCCTACCCTAATAGAAAGTTGCGACAGTACATCTATTACTTTTATAAAAAAAGTATTTTCCGTTCCGGCACTCATTGTAAAAATAAGACCTAACAAGATTGCAATAAAATATTTTAACCAAATTTTCATAACTGAAACAGTGTAACCGAAAGATACCCCCTGCGTCAATCAATACGGAACCGCTAAAAACCTTAGTTTACGAACAGACTCATTACAAAAGATGAACAGGGTCAACATCGACTTCAATATACACCCCATTAGGAGCTTTGTAGCCGGTTATAAATCTATATACAGCCTGCTGCATGGGAGCAAAACTGCGGGATCGCAGTAAAAGCTGCATCCGGTAGTTACCGGCAATCAGCGACAGCATACACTCTGAAGGACCGAGTATATCCGTTTCCGCTATTTTTTGACTGCTGCTTTGTTGCAAAAGCAGCCGCAAAATATCTGCCGCGCCGTAGGCTGCATCTTCTGCCTTATGATAATCCTTGCTTCGGAATACGAGTCTAATCAAGCGGGTAAATGGAGGAAATTCAAGTGCCTCCCGCTGCTGCAATTCTTGTGCATAAAACGATTCCGCCTGATGGTGTACGGCACAGACAATAGCGGGGTGCTGCGGGTTATAGGTTTGAATAATGACTTCACCATCTGGAACATAGCGTCCTGCCCTCCCTGCTACCTGCATGATAAGTGCGAATGTCCGTTCAGCTGCTCTAAAGTCCGGCATTTGCAGCCCTGTATCAGCAAGCGCAATGCCAACCAGCTTTACCCGCGGAAAGTTTAATCCCTTGGCAATCATCTGTGTTCCCAATAGAATATCAATGGAACCCTCACGGAAAGCATTTAGTATTTCCGCTGCCTGTTTATTTTTTTGCAGTACATCGGTATCAATCCGTTCAATAGTGCAATCGGGAAATGCTTTCCGTACCTGTTCTTCAATGTATTCCGTACCGATACCGGTGTAGCCTGCTTCAAGGGAACCGCATTGAGGACACACTGAAACTGGTGCGGTTGTCCAGCCGCAGTAATGGCATTTCATTATACCCTCACTTTTATGGAGTGTAAGCGGCACTGAACAATTTTTGCACAGTAATTCATGCCCGCAGCTTCTGCATTTAAAAAAATGAGAAAAGCCCCGCCGGTTTAAAAATAAAATGCTTTGTTTGCCTTCATGTTTTGTCTGCTGCACGGCTTCAAGCAGGGAATTGCTCAATACCCCCTGCGTATTCATAAGCGATTCTACCCGTATAGCTGGTAATGCCCCGCCTGAAAGCCGCTTTGTTAGCGTTAAACGGCGGAACAGCCCCTTTTGCATCATATACCATGCTTCTACTGAGGGGGTAGCAGAACCCATTACCAGAGGGCAATTATGCCTTTTGCATAAATACATAGCCGCTTGACGGGCATGATAACGCGGGGCAAAACCCGATTTATAGGAGCCGTCATGTTCTTCATCAATAATAATCAGTCCGAGGTTGCGTACCGGCGCAAAAATAGCACTGCGGACACCAACAACAATAGGTGCCGCCCCCTGCTGTATGCGCCGCCATTCAGAAAGACGCTTGCTGCCGCTTAATCCTGAGTGCAGAACTGCACACCGGCTGCCGAACCGTCTTAAAACCGTTTCAGAAACTTGCCTGCTCAATGCGATTTCCGGCACTAAGTATAACACAGATTTCCCCTGTGCCACTATGTGATCTGCCGCTTGCAAGAAAACTTCTGTTTTACCTGATCCGGTAATACCGTACAGATAGAAAAAGGTACTGCCGGTGCAATGGGCAATGGCATCGGCAGCCGCCTGCTGCTCTTCTGATAACTGTAAGGGAGATTGCGAAACAGTTTCTTCTTGCAATGCGAGGGCAGCCTTATGGACAGAATTGAGTTCCCGTCTACCTGAAGGCAGCATTGCTGACAGTGCTTCCCCCTCACTGCAAATATAAAAGCGGGAAATCCAGCGTGCAAATAAAATTTGCTCTTCGCCAAACAGCGGCTCATTGTCAATAATACGGTCAACAGGTTTTATTGCAGACTCAGACAGCGGGCATGATGCAGGAAGCGTACTGTATTCCCCGATAATAAATCCGGTTAATTTTTGGGTGCCGAAATGCGCGGCTGCCCGTTTACCGATAAATGGTTCTTCCGCTTTTTTTTCAGGTACTCGATAAAAAAAAGACTGAAAAAGAGGCAGTTTAAAAACAAGTTCAAGCCATTGTACCACAGGAATTCCTTATTAACCTTTTCATTTTAAACGCGCAAATAGAGCTAAGGGGCTGTCCTATCCATTTCCGCGTAATTCGTGCAGTTTTGCACGAAATCTCTTTAGATCCTCCCATGCGGGACGTTTTAACAATTCATTGCGCAAGAGAGCACTGGGATGATAGGTCGGCATGAGCGGAATACCTTTGTATTCAAAAAAATGCCCGCGTAGTTTACCGATGCCGTCGGTAGTTTGCAGCAGATGCTGGGCTGCGATCCGTCCCATAACCAACAATATGCGCGGGTGGGTCAGTTCTATCTGGGCATCTAAGAAGCAAGAGCAGCATTCCCGTTCATCGGGAGCGGGATCTCTATTGTGCGGCGGACGGCATTTAACAACATTGGTAATGTAGCAGTTGGTTTTTCGAGACAAACCGATTGCTTCCAGCATTTTATCAAGTAACTGCCCTGCTTTGCCGACAAAGGGTCTGCCCTGTGCGTCTTCATCGGCACCGGGACCCTCCCCGATAACCATAACTTCAACAGAATTTGAAAGATGCGATAACTCTTCAGGACCTTCTCCTGCGACAGGATTGAGGCGGGTTTCTCCAAGCCGGCATTTCCGGCACGCATCAACAGCACAATACACAGCAGTAAGCGTGGTTAGGGCTTGCGTACTATCCTGCGGAGCTTTCGAGACGGAGCTTATCTGAGCTACGCTGCTGCACCCTGCTGAAACATCGCTTTCAGCAGGCGGGGACGGACATACGTTTTTAGGTACAGACACTTCTTCATCATCATAAAAAGATTCAGGATATGGCACAGTACTACGCCAATCTTGTAGATAGTCTGAAGCAGTTCTAAAAAATCGGTAGAGAACTTCGGCAGTTTCTGCATTCATCGTCTACAATTCCCGTTTTAAAGTGATGAACCCTTCAGCCATAGAGGCAGGTTTGTTATAGAGAAGCGGATAGATTTGCAGCTGTATATCCAAGACTGCAAATCCCAGATCAGCACTCAGGAAAGGAGTTGCTGCCAGCACCACTGCTTCCATTTCTTTTGTTTGTTTTATATTAATACCGCTTAAAAGATGAAAGCCGCCTGCAAGTGTAGACAGTTCTACATCGCCAAAACGGAAATAGGCATTCAAACCGGCATAATTATCGGATAAAAATGCACGATATGGATTAAGAAACGGTGCTGATGGAAATAGGGAGGCTGCATGATTGCGTAATGCTGAGAAGAAAAAGGTAAAATCAAACTGTTTGCCTTCAAGCTCAATACGGGGTTCGATAAACCCATAGAGATTTTTTACCGCATCTGTTTTAAGCTCAGTGCTCAAGATATTGGTTTTATCTAATCCCGATTCGATGCGGAGACTGACAGCTGCACCGTGATACAACCAGAACGATACATCCGCACTCACAGAGACTTCCCGTGCTTTTTCGAGGATATGGAGAGCCGCCCATGTATTGGTAAGTAAGATGTCTTGGTATGAGCCGCCTTGCATATACAGACCGTATTGCTGATGGGTATCAATATGCGCATTCCACCCTGCCGATGCTCCAAGATAGCTTTTGGGAGAGATCATTCCGCCAAAACTAAATCCTACAACCTCAGCAGGCGGGGCAGGAAGAAAGCAGCGTGCTAAATGGACATCGTTCATTCTCAAAGCAGGCATTTTACGCTTAAATGATTCGAACAAATACCTATTTCCGCCAAGTGTTTCATGGTGTCCTGAAAAAAGGGCGGCACTGATACGCTTACCATTGATACCGGGAAAATTCAGTGAAAAATCACACCACGCATACTGACCGAGTGTCCGCTTTTCCAAGTCCGGCTGCATCAATGCAAGCACATCCGGAGCATATACGGCAATACCGAGATCGCTGTAAAACTGCTCGCTCTGTGTAATCCGGAAGTCTGCATAAGACTCATGCTCAATAACATATCGCGAATCATCAGGCAGCTTTCCTGCTCTGATACCAAATGTAAAAAGCGGAATTCCAACTTCGGCAGAAAAACCGGCGGTTAATACGCTGCATACCAGTAAATACATAAAAGCTTTTTTCATAATACCTCCTTTTTAAGATAGCAGTTCTTTGAAAACGGCAGTCTATCAGCACATTTTTTTACGCAAATGATGAGAAAAAAATTCTAACACCACCGCCGTAATAAAAATACTATAAGTAAAAAAACCAACTTCATGTATATCAAAATACAAATTTCCTGCCATAAAAAGATGATACCCGATGCCGCCGGATCCTGCTGCCGCGCCAATTGCAACCGCATTAACAAAATTGATTTCAAACCGGAAAAATATCCATGAAATAAGCGCGGTACGTGAAGACGGTAGCACCGCTTGTGTGATAATTCCCGAAATACCGGCTCCGCATGATTGTAAGGCTTCAATGGTATTACTGCCGATTTGTTCAAAACTTTCAGAAAAACCTTTGGTAAGATAGGCAATACTATGGATAGCCATACCTAAAATAGCAGCATCAGCACCGATATTTACAGTAACTGAAAACACGAGCACCCAAATAATTGTTGGAACAGACCGTACTAATGCAGTAAGTGCAAGGATTGCTGTAGAGAGTACCGGCGGGGAAATATTCCGCGCTGCTCCTACTGCTAAGAAAAAGGCGGCAACGGTCCCGATACAGGTTGTCAAAAACGCCAAAGCAAGGGTTATCCCAAGGGCATAAAAAATACTGCCAAGGGTATTATGATGAGAGTACGCCGGCTGTAAAAATGCGATATATGAATAATGGCAAAAGTCTTGTACGGCTTGTTTAAACGGTACGGACTCTTGATGAAGCATAAAAAAACCATATACGGTTGTTGCTCCTAGTATGAGTAAGACTATCCGCAAGATAAGCCGTTCTTTTGAAAGAAAATACCGGCGAGGAGGTACCATACAATTTTTCATAGTAATACCCGCCGTACCGTATGTGAAAAGGCATCAATCACCAATACCATTATCATAAGTACACCAATAATTAAGCCTGCTTCGCCATACCGGAAACTTTTAAAATAAAGATTGAATAAAAAGCCGATACCGGTTCCGGTAAGAATACCAATGAGTGCAGAATCACGGATATTTGTTTCGATAGCGTACAGTACCCATGACACAATCAGCGGTAAAATTGCCGGTATAACGCCGTGTATCAGGACTGCCGGATAATTTGCTCCCGCACTTTCCAGTGCTGTAAAGGATTGCTCGGAGTGTTCGTCAATAATTTCCGTAAAAGCACGGGTTAAATGTCCACAGGTAACTAAAAATAATGCTGCAAAACCGGTAAACTCATTTTGGCGGAATGACAACAACAGTAAAATAGCCCACGCCGGCAGCGGGATATTTCGTAAAAATGCGGCAGGAATAGCAATAAACGCCCGTAGTATGGGATTGCCGCCTGTGATGCGGGAGGCAATCAGAGCACCGCATAATGCAACGAACGCTGCCGACACTGTTGCAGTTATTGCGAGAATCGCTGTTGAACCGAGTGTTTTAAGAATAAGCGGCAGAGCGGTATAGGTGAGTTGCGTAGGAAAAAAATGCGTAATGAGCCAATATATTCCTGCCGGTATGCCGGCTGCACTATGCTGATGCGAAAAACCTACCGCATAGCCTGCCCCTACATAGGATACAGCAGCAGCACTTACAAAAGCAGCGGTATACAGACGTTTCCGCAGAAAAAAATGCTGTTCTGTGTGAAGTACGGGCGTTTTTACCGGAAACTGCAGAAAATACCCGCTAGGGACATCAAACTTCATAGCGGCAGGCTCTATACAGATACGGTATCTTCTACCGAAAATAAGCTCGCAAGTACATGCTCCGATAATGCATCGGGAGTACCGTCAAATAGTATTTTTCCGCCGTGCAATCCGATAATTCTATCGGAGTATGTTCTTGCATACTCAACATGGTGTAAATTCATAATGCAGGTTAATGCATGCTGCCGGATAATTTTTTGTAAATAGTTCAAAATATCTTCCGCAGTTTGCGGATCAAGCGCAGAAACAGGCTCATCACAGAGTAATATATCCGGCTGCTGCATTAATGCGCGGGCAATTCCCACACGCTGTTTTTGTCCGCCGCTCAAATTTGAACACCGCTGATACATAAGTTCCTGTAAACCTATATCCTCAATGATACTATAGGCATTTTTTTTTTGAGCGGCTGTGTATAAGCCTGCAATACTGCGATACCACGGCAATGAACCCAAGCAGCCGTGCAGCACATTTTCAATAACGGTGAGCCGTTCCACAAGGTTATAGTGCTGGAATACCATACCGATTTTTTTCCGTATAGTGCGGAGTTTTATCTTTCCTGCACCGGTAAGCTCCATGCCGGCTATGGTAATGGTACCGGCGGTACAAGGGGTAAGTCCATTGATACAGCGGATAAGTGTTGTTTTCCCTGCGCCCGATGAGCCGAGAACTGTTACAATCGTTCCTTTTTCAACGGTAAGGTTGATAGAATTAAGCACGGGGATACTTCCGCTATATACTTTTGAAACTCCGGATAACACAATCATCCTCATACACCGGCATATAGTTATTTTGTTAAACGGCGGATTTCATCATACCAAGCATCGGACGTTTCTACCAATCGTGTTTTTTCACTGTACTTGGGATATATGCCGCGTTTTTCGGATTTCGGCGAATTGAATATTCCCGGATGCTGTGCTGTTTTATCGGAAGTCAAGGCAGCCCTGATTTTCGCAATATCCGCTGCGGAAACTGTCTCTGCATTGGCAACAATCGGCGCATTTAATACAGGAATAGACTGAATAATTGTCATCTCGCTTCCGGCAAAAGCACCAAATGGTTCATCAGACCCCTCCCGCACACGGTAGGAAGCACCGGTTTGATACGGCTCGCCTTCCAATATATCATACACGCCGATTGTCTGAGGAATGGCACACACAGCGGCATCAGCATCTCCTCTGAATAAATTAACTTGAGAACCTTGATGAGAGCCTGCAAAGAGTACCTTTGAAAAAACAGAATCGGTTAATATAAGATCATCTGTTGAAGAAACTCCGAATTGCGCCGCTAGAAATTTCGCAGGAATTACAAAACCTGATGTAGAGCCGGTTGCAACAAATGAAATTCTTTTTCCCTTGAGTTTTTGCAGATCAAACGCTCCGGTTTCCGGTATGCGAAATGAATCCGCTTTATCTTTCTGTACAATAATAAGACTGTAATATTTTGCATCAGATAGCGTACCGCTGGGACCAGAATTAGTTACAAGAGGGATAACAGCATTATTTCTTTCATGTACACGCAAATAGCCTTCTGCACCGACATAGGCAAGATCAGCTTTTCCTGATGCCAAAGATTCAAGTGCTATATTATAATCCGTTGTTGTAATGATTTCAACTTCTTTCCCTGTAGCTTCCGCTAAAATTTCTTGAAAAGCAGATCGCGCATCTTTCATAGATTCACTGGATTCATTTGGATAAAAAATCATTTTAAGCGTTGTATGCTGTTTCTCCGATGAGCAGGAAGCAGTAACAAGGCAATACATTCCTAAAGCCATAAGCGCAGCTTTAATAACCGTAATTTTACATTTCATAGCATATCTCCAAAGAAAAAGCAGTATTCAGAAAGAACAGCTGCTTCAAACATACTGTGCCGCTATATTAGCGGAAAACAACCTACTCTGTCTAGTCTTAAGGAAGAAGAGTGTATAGTGAACAATAAAGCAGAAAACATGAGAGTTTGTATATCGTGTACAACAACATTAAAAATAAAAAAGGCTTAACTTTTCGTTAAGCCTTTTACTCCCCCGCGCGGGTTCGAACCACGGACCCAGTGGTTAACAGCCACTTGCTCTGCCTACTGAGCTACAGGGGAATGTTGCCGTAGCAACTATGAAAATACTATAGCGGAAACAAAAAAAAATGTCAAGTACTTTTTCATATTTTTTACACCTCAAAGTTTCCAGAATATCCTGCTGGTATATTTTGCTAAATTGTGCTAGTATACCGCCGCGGATACGCACTTATAAGGAGTTTTAATCATGGATCCTGTAGATCGATTCTTAAAGTATATTGCAGTTGATACGCAATCAAATGAAGCAAATGAACAATGCCCCAGTACAGCCGGTCAGCTTGAATTAGGTAAAATAGTGGTAGAGGAATTGCACAGTCTCGGTATTACCAACGCTGTACAAGATGAACATGGGTACATCTATGCTTCTATTCCGGCAAATACGGCGAAACCGGTTCCGTCAATTGGTTTTATCGCGCACTTAGATACATCCCCCGATCTTGACGGTAAATGCACCAATCCCCATATTGTACAGTATACCGGCGGAGATATTCAACTGAATGATCGCTATGCTTTAACGGTAAAAGAGTTCCCGTTTTTGAAAAAGCTTGCAGGAGAACAACTGATTACAACTGATGGGACTACTCTTTTGGGTGCGGATGATAAAGCCGGTATTACCATTATTATGGGATTAGTAGAATACTTGTGTAAAAATCCCGAAGTTGAGCATGGAGCAATAAAAATCGGTTTTACTCCCGATGAAGAAATTGGGCGGGGGGCAGATCTTTTTAATGTTGCACAATTCGGTGCTGACTTTGCGTATACCATTGATGGGGGAGAAATCGGGCAGCTGGAATATGAAAATTTTAATGGAGCAAGCGTAAAAATAGCTATTTGCGGGAAAAATGTACATCCGGGAACTGCAAAAAATATTATGATAAATTCTCTTCGTGTTGGATATGAGCTTGATAGTATGCTTCCTGCCGAACAAAAACCGGAATATACCGAAGGGTACGAGGGCTTTTTTCTTTTAACCGATATGAAAGGTACTGTTGATCACACGGAAATGAACTATATTATCCGCGACCATTCTGCAGAAAAATTTGCACAAAAAAAAGCCTTAATGAGCGCAGTTGTTGATTTTCTCAATAAAAAATACGGTGATATAATTACACTGTCAATTAAAGACAGCTACTATAATATGCGTTCACAAATAGAGCCGCATATAGAAATTATTGAACTTGCCCGAAAGTCAATGGAAGAAATCGGCATTACGCCTATCATTCACCCTATACGCGGGGGAACTGATGGGGCACGTCTGTCTTTTATGGGGCTTCCGTGTCCAAATATTTTTGCCGGCGGATTTAACTTCCACGGTCGTTTTGAATGTATCCCAACAAGTTCACTCTACAAGGGAATAGAGCTGCTGATATGTATTATGAAAAATGCTGTAAAAGATGAAAAAATTACACTTGTTCGATAACCTCTGCTGCCGAACAGATTAACAAATTTTACATTGCATTGCCATCAGCAACGCTTATAACGAGTTTTCGCTAGGGAAACATCATGCAGTTGTGTACCATGCAAAGCATTGTAGAGCGACAAAAACCGCTCTTTTGCTTTTTCATCTGTACTGAATAAATCAACAAAAACAGAATCTTTGTATTTACGGTTATCCGATAGTGTGTCTACCATACTTGTAGTATAGCATACAACTTTCGATGGTGTAAGTCATAGCATGGTACAACGTGTCTCTATAAGGTTTCTATTTCTTCAACACTTAAACCGGTTACTTGTATAATCATTGCGGTATCACAATGCAGCTGTTTTAAAATTTGTGCACTTTCAACAGCTTTTTTATAAAAACCTTGTTCTATGCCTTGCTCTATGCCTTGCTCTATGCCTTCAGCAAAGGCTATTTCACGTTCTTCCGCACGTTGTACTGCAATATCCT
>JBQMYN010000059.1:0-15341 GCA_052173475.1 Treponema sp. | reverse complement strand
TTCCAATCTGCTAATATGAGAATATCCATTTACACACTTTTCCTGACAGGGTCTATTCAAACTTCATATAATATGTCCTAATAATATTTAGATAAAATATCTTTATTTAATATTTTGTCTTTTAGTATCATTCCCGTATCAGTAAAAACCCAAAATTCATTGAAATTAATAGCATTTATTTCTTCAAGTCTATGCGTAATATAAATAAATGACTTATCATAATTCTTATTAAAATAATCATTAAAAAAAGCATTGACATCTTTTACGCTTTTTACATCTAAACCGTTTATTAGTTCGTCAAATAAAAAAAACGACTTGTTTTGCGAAAAAACAGTGACAAGTAATATTTTCCTTTTTTCTCCGCTACTTAAATGTTTTATCTTCGTTGTAGATATTTTTTCAAGCGAAAGATTTAAATTTTCAGCTATCAAGTGGTGCTGTTTATCCTTTAAATTCAGAACATCTTTTACAAAAAGTTCTTGAGGAATATCCACATAGTCACCAATAATTGCAATTTTATCTTTTGGAATATCCATTTTACCTTTATATCTTTGTCTATTCACAATCGCGCGGAATAAACTAGATTTGCCAATTCCGTTCCTTCCTATTATTGCGACATGACTACCATTATGTATTTCAGCATTAAACTGTGAGACGATAACTTTATTTTTTGTCTTTAGTTCGTCAATTCTTATTGTATTCATAATCTTTATTTATCGATACTATATTACTTTTAGTGTATTGTCAATATTTATGATTTATGGAAATCAATTTTTGAAGTGATATAATAAAAGTACAGTGCTTAGATTGCCGAAAAAGAGAGGTGGAGAGATTCACAAAGAGAACAGTAGACTCAAGAAAGAAATAGCCGAACTTAAGAATGCGAATGCGATACAAGACCAGTTCGGTATCTTCGTAGCCGAACTGGTCAATCATACAAGACCGTCGGTTAGATTTTTAGAGGGCCCTATGCATAAAAACGATAACGGAGGCATACAAGAATTTTGATACACAAAGCGGAGCGATAATTCACAGCGATTGCAGAAGTCAGCATACGAGCGGCGAGTACAAAAAGACCCTCGGACAGCTGCACGCTGTTCAGAGTATGAGCGGAGTTTGCCTATTACAACACCGTGCGTGTAACGACGGTAAATCCCGACGGCTTACCGCCACTGGTATACAGAAAAATAGCAGCTAAAAAAGGTGCTGCTTAAATACATTTGGGGTATTTAGGCACTGAACTACTATTGACTATTCCAAAACTGCACTGATCGTCTTGTTATGAATAGGAAATGCAAATTTTTTGCAAATTAAAGGTAATGATTTGCTTATAGTTCCAAATATCGAATACAAATATCGAATTTTTCGCTGTACATACACTGTTTTAAGTCCTTTCTACATTTTTAACTTGAATATGTTAGTCTTATCTAACTAAGTTAGTACAGCCTAACAAAGGCACGTTTGTAAATTATCCGGAAGAAATTTTTTTCTTTGTCTGTGTATATTAGATCTGCTCAATACTCCATTGTCGAACAGGCTGACGAATTTCGCATTTCAAAGTAACCTCTTCAGCATTAGAAATACCCGCTCAATTGTACAATCATCATGGAAATAGGAGGAGTTTCCCTCTAAAAACTGCTAACTCTCTCTAAATACAGAATCTTGTGCTTGATGAGCCGTCTTTTTCATGCTATAGTTAGAAGAATATGAGCTTGACTATCACAGTGCAAACACCCCTGTTCCGAAAGATACATTTCTGAACAGGTTTAATAATTTGCAACATGAATAGCATATAAGAATAGATGCCGGATTGCTGCATTTGAAAAGGACATCCATGTCTGTTACGCTATCTTGCTGCATGAGGTGGAATATGCACCTCAAAGGAGTAAAGTATGCAGAAGAAAATTAGATTATGCACCGTTTTTATACTCGGAATACTGATAATTGCCTGTAATTTACAACCGGCATCTTCAATACGGATTAAGACCTCGCCAGAATTCAATGCTTCACTAGGTTCACGGACTGATGATCTCGCTCAATTAGTAAAAGGCAAGCTCGATGATGCATTGAAAGGAAAAGATATAAAAGCATACTACTACAGTCCGGACGGAGAAGCGGGGAACACAACGCGGTATCTTATTCATTACCCTATCAAAGAAGTTGATCTGAATATTAATGATCTTCTCGCCAAAAATATTGCCCCTTCCTTTGAAAAACAGTTTCCCAGCAAAACCTTTACTATACCCGCAATACATGAAACCAAAACACAAACTGTTAACATGACCCAATTAAATGCCAAACTAATAGAAACATTCAAAATGAATATCCCTCATCAGCTAGACTCTGCACTCATAGCACTTATTAAAGCAGCATTAACAACAACGTCTAACGACCCTGTAGAGCAAGAGTTGCCTGAATTTGATATTTCATTTCCTAACAGTAAAACCATAACTTTCGGTGCAGGCAGTACCGTTAAACTTACCATAACACCAACTAACATAACCAGTAAAGTTTCTAAAGCAACCCTTATATCGAACGGTGTTTCTATTCCCGGTGTTGTGCAATCTAACGGAGAGGTGCATTTTGATGTTTCAGGTAAAACAATAACCAATCCGGCAAAACTTAAATGTACAGTATCGGTTTCAAGCATTCAAGATAACGCATCCATTACTATAGCCAGTGAATTAAGCAATACCAGCAAAATTGAAAAAGCAACTGGTATCACTATGACAACGGATATAGGCAGCAGTTCCGGCTTAACCCCGCAGACTATCGCAGTGCCGGAAAATGAGTACTTTATCAGCGGTGCTATTAAAACAGGCAGCATCACTATAAACAACCCAGTGCCGTCCAGCTGGACAAATGTTACGCTGCAAAAATCTATTACAATTACCCAACCTGATGGTATTGCAATTAATCAAAGCCCTGCAACCTATACTGATTTAACGGCTCCAATACTGCTGGACGGTCAAAAGGTGTCAAAAAACGCTATAACGGTAACCCCTGCAATAAAAGTAACTATGCAGGATGCCACATACGTGTATACCGATAGCCTCAGTATAACCGTAACATTTACTATCGAAGAGTTTGCCTCAGTAACATTAAAGCAGCCAGATGAAATTACCAATCCACAAAAAATTGAACACTCCGCTGCCGGCATCAAAGAAATGGTAGAAAAAATACAATTCAAAAATAATAACCCCAAGATTACAGTTACCTTAACCCATAATCTTCCCGGAGATATAGGACTTACACTAACATCCGATGCTTTTAAAATTAATTCTCAAAAGAACTTTCCCCAAGGAGAGCATACGGAAGAATTTGCAAGTACGGAAACGCCGCTTACCATTACACTGGATACCTCATTCAACGCTTTCGATGTAACACCTACCATTACACTACCCGGGGCAGCAGATACTAACGGCACTAAAACCTTTACGCTGACCAATGTTAAGCTGGGAACCCAAGTTGCATTTTCGGGTAAGGTAGCAGTATCAGCCGATTGGGAAAAAGTTACACTTAACAACATAGACAAAGACTTACAAACCGGCGAACCCATAGATTTAGAGGCATTATCACGCTATCTAAAAACAAGCAAGTATGAGATCGACATACTAGAATGCCCCATGCACTTTTATTTTAGTGCGCAAGCACTAAAAAACAAAAACATAACACCTAAGATGCTGCTTACTGCGAATGTTACCGATGCTCATAATGCTTTGTCTACTAAAACAATTTTCGGAAAGCCGGCAGCAACTAGCGGAACGTATGAAGCAACAGAAATTCGTATAACATCAGAACAATTAAACTTAGGGGAAAAAAGCGTAATCACCGCAATTCCCGATCCGTCTTTCAGCATAAAAAAGCAAGAGGAAAATGTACAGTGTACTTTTGCAGAATTGGTAAATAATAAACCGAACAAAATAAAACTTACCTGCCATTTATCAATGCAGGGGGTAGAACTCTCCCAAGATGAAGTAGAGAAGCTAAAAGAAAACTCAAAAATTCAAATTGCGGTACTCATCGATGTGCCGCTGGGAGCAAAGTTCAAAAACAAAATAGATAATGTCCCCATTCAAGACTTAGTCGAAGACTTACTCGATGGCAGCAGCAAAACAGAATTTAAAAAACACTTTGAAAAGGATCTATTTAGTAGAGAATCTGCTTCAGCAAGTTCCAATAAATTTTTGGAGTTTATTGCAACTGCTGCAATTGACCTTTCTATGCATAATCCACTGGACAAACCGGTAACAGCATTGTTTGATTTGCAAGATCAGGCAGGTAACTCAGTACTGGCAGAGAAAAAACAGCTTATGCTCAAACCGGGGAATTCTTCGCAAGTTATCAGTTTTACTCAAGAAGAAATACAAAAGATAGCGAAGACTGTACCGTGTAAACCCTCGTTTACACTTACGCTTGATGATGGGGACTATACAGTAGCGAAAAATGCAAAGTGTACGGTTTCGATGAGCATTAGAAGTAAGCTCGACATTGATTATAAAATTAAGTAGGAGTATCGAAATATGAAAAAGTTTTGTAGTATAGTATGCGCCGCCGGTATTGCTGCGCTAGTATTTGCACAAGAATCGCCAGAAATGAACCGTGCGCAAGAGCTTACCACTGCTGCGATGGCGAGTACTGAAGAACGTGCTGAAGCGGAATCTCTTGAAGAAACCACAGCAGATACTCCTGCAATCAGTAATACTGAGGAAGTGCCTGACGGACAAGAGAATATCGCACCGGAAGGAACTGCCCTGCCTGATGCAGCACACTCATCAGGTACGACAAATAAAGAACGGTATGACGCACATAAGCAGGCGGCGGTTCATCTTGAACAAATAGATAAGCAAGATACTACTATAGAAGAAGAAAATGAATCAACTGCCGCACCGCCAAAGAAAAAGGTGCGTGCATTTTCTATGCATAGTGGTCTTATGCTCGATACAGCAGTTGCCAATAACCTTGTGTCTGTTTTAGATTTTTTACAGCCTCAGTTCACCATTGACTTGAACGCTGCTGCAAAAAAAATGATACCGAGCGGTGCTCACATCGGCGGGTACCTCAATCTTAATCTTTATTCTCAGTTTACTGTTTTAGAAACCCATACTATCCGCTTCTTTACTACAGCAGATGCTGATGTATGGGGTAATATTCCAAAAAACATTTTTGAAGTGCTGGCACAGGGAACCGCCGGTAAAAATAATATTTCCGGTACTCTATGGGGTAAAACACGGGCATTTGCTGCAACGGGTCTTCAGTACACCCTTAAAAAACCAATCTATAGTGTTTCTGCAAAAGCTGCATACTTCGTGCCGGTAGCATATATGAACTCTCCGGTAGTAAATTATCAGTTTGTACAAAAGGCAGATGGCGGCTATAAGGCTGTTGCCGATGTGGATGCTGTGTTATACACCCCCTTTACGATGCTCATTGGAAGCAAACAACCGTTCTCTGTTGCGGAACTTTTCCAAAAAGGCGGTATAGATTTAACACTGGAGGGAAGTTATACGCCTGCTTCATGGGTTGATATATTGTTTCATGTAACAAATCTTCCGATTATGCCCGCAACGATGGACAAAGGTATCCGCAAAAAAATGCACTTTGAAGCTGAAACCAAGGCTATCTTGCAGAACATTGGTAAAACAGGTGAAGACATGGGCAGCTTTTTTAAGACAAATACTACGGAAGAAAAAGACAGCTTTACAGTACCGGAGAAAAAAGTAATGCGGCAGTGCAAACTCGGTGTAGGCGCAGATTTTAAACCATTTAGTAATAATTATCTTATTATTAATCCGCGTATTGCATTTCCCATAACAGAAATAAAACCGTTTTACGCTGATGCGGGATTAAAATTGCAAAGTAAATTTGCGCGGGACGTACTAAGCGTGTACTATGATCTTGACTATACCAATAGAATGTGGCGTCATGAGGTATGTTTTACGATTGATTCCCGCTGGTTTTCTTTAAATCTTGCAGCAGCACTTGCATCTCATTCATTTGCCCGTACTTTTACCACCATCTCCGGTCTCGGTGTGAAATTCGGTATAGGACTGGGCTTTTAAATTTCTGCTGCATGGGGAAACGATCTAAATCTAAGGGAACTGTCCAAAACTAAAGTTTTTGGACAGCCCCGATACCTTTTAAAAGATGCCTCGTCAACACAGCTGATACTATCTCAAACTAAATCTTAAAACCTATCTATTCTCTAGTAGAATTTCACCGGAATAACACAGGCGTTCTCCTTTAGCTGTGTGAATAACTAATGCACCATGAGAAGAAATACCCTGCAACGTACCTTCAATAACATTTTGGGCAGCAGCACCATCCATAAATCGTATCGTTTCATTCTTTTTCCACAATTTTTTACTTACAGCGGTATGCCAGCCAGGATTCGATAATGCCGAATATATGCAAGAAAGCAGCTGCTGTATTAAAATAGTTCTCTCAGGACATGCCTCTCTTCCAATAACGGCTGCCAGCGATACTGCCGTGTCAGTAATAGGTGGAGGGAAATTTTTTTGAAAAATATTAATGCCTATTCCTGCAAGCAAATAGGTGCCGTGCATTGTACATAAAATACCGGCTGCTTTCTTGCCGCCGATCAGCACATCATTCGGCCATTTAATAGCAGTTTGCATAGTAGGCGGCAGATACCGGTCAAGCATCATACTCACCGCAAGCCCAATTTTTAATGAAAACCCAGATTCAAAGGCTTGCTTGAGCAGCAAAGTACCCAAAATAGCCTCACCTGCGGGAGCAAGCCATTGTCTCCCTGAAAGCCGCCCCCTTCCTGCCGTCTGCGTATCCGCATAGAAAAAGCTGCCATGCGCCGCTCCCTCGTCAGCATAGTGTTGTGCTATAGTCATTGTTGAATCAGTCTTACTCATATAGTAGACCGGTGCATTAAATGCAGAAACAATATCTGTTTTAACCGGCATAAAGTCTGTGTTATTCATAGTATCTCCATTTATTTTTATTGCTGATCTTTAAGATAAATTATCGGTACCCCGCCGATATGCGTAAGCTGTATACAGTGTTCCTCTGCACTGGCATATATTGTATTCAATATTTCAATTATTCCCGCTTCAAAGCGAGGTGAGCCGGCAATTTCAACAGCTGCAAGCGTACGGTTATGAATACAATAAATCAAATCAGCATATTGCAGTGCCAGTGCCGGATTATGCACAGAAGCAATAACTGTTTTTTCCTTTTCAGAACACAGGCGGCGGATCATCCGCATAATTTTATGCTCATTATAAAAATCTAAATTAGCAGTCGGCTCATCGAGCAGCAAAATCGGTGTGTTCTGTGCAAGTCCCTGCGCAAGCCGCACAAGGCGCAGTTCGCCTGAACTCAGCAGCGTATAATATCTGTCAGCAAAATTCGTTAGTCCAAAAGCTTCAAGTGCAGCATCTGCATATTCCCAATCCTCTTTAGAAGGAGGATACAGCATTGACTGATGAGGATTTCTTCCCATAACAACAAAATCACGTACTGTATAGGTAAATATGCCTGTATGCTCCTGCGGAATATAGGCTACACAGCGCGCAAATTGTTTTCTACTAATCTCAGCTATATTCTTACCAAGCACGGTTATAGTACCGGTTGCCGCAGGCTGTAAACCGGCAAGCAGCCGCAGTAACGTAGTCTTTCCTGCTCCATTTGCCCCAATTAAAGCAATACAGCATTTTTGCGGAATTGAGCAAGAAATATTCCGGAGAATCGTTTGCTTGTCTTTTACCACTGAAATAGTAGCAAGATTATAAGCCGGCATCATATCCGTACCCAAATATCATTATTTTTACTCATCATAAACCAGCCGAGTACTGGCGCACCGATAAAAGCAGTAATAATGCTAATAGGAATTTCACTGCCTGATAGCGATCGGGCGAAAGTATCAGCAATAGTCAACAGCGATGCACCGCATAAGAAAGAAAGCGGAACGAGTTTTTCATTGTTATTTCCAAACAACATTCTAATGATATGCGGTGCAATAAGTCCTATCCAGCTAATAATGCCGGCTGCCGATACCACCGCTGCAACAAGAATGGTCGATGTAATAATAAATAGCAGCCTCATCCTTTTTACCGGTGTTCCAAGAGAAGCTGCTTCTTCGTCTCCAAGCGATAAAATATTCAGCTGTCGACGAAGCAGTATAATACACGTACTACCGGCGGCTGCTATCGGAAAAAACAGAAAAAATTTCTTCCACGTGCTGGTATTAAAACACCCCATAATCCAAAATTCAAGTGCTGGTAAGTCATTCATGGGATCGGCGATATACTTGATAATAGAAACGCAAGAACCGGTTAAAGCATTCACAATAATACCGGCAATGATTAATCTGATAAGGCTTTGTCCACCACTATTTGAAAGCTGAAGTACCAGTAAGGCTGCGCTGATTCCGCCTGCAAAGGCATACAGCTGTATTGCTGCCGGAGACGTATGTAAAATAACAATCGCTATTGCTGCCCCCAGCGATGCCCCGGAAGATACCCCGATAATATCAGGAGAGACCAAAGGATTTCGGAATAAACTTTGAAGACTTACACCGCTCAAGCCAAGTGTGCCGCCTGCAATAAAAACAAACAGCGTACGCGGCAGACGAATAGTAAAAAAAATCGTGGATGCAGCAGAGTGAATAGGAGCTTCGCCTAAAAAACCGAATATAATTTTCCATATATCCAAAAGAGTAATCGGGTATCGCCCCCAACTAAGCGAAAATAAAAGTGCTGCTACAGGCATACAGACTGCCATAAAAACTATTTTACTTTTATACGGTGCGGTCATAGCATGATCCATGCAAGATATATACGCTAGGACACCTCTAAAAATCTATACCTGAGTTTTTAAAGGTGCCCGCTACCCTCTTTCGTACCGGTGCATGATGGTTTCAAAGGTTTATTTTAGCCGTTGAAATAACACTTTCGCTATCAGCAAATGACTGTTTGTTCCTCTGCTGATAGCGATCATACCCCAAACAGGTTCCGTTGAGGATCAATTATTGGGTACATACATTTTCGAGCGTTTTCTCTTTCCCGAAAAATTCCTTATAAAACAGAGCTGTTTTCTCAGCAAGATAGCCTGCCGGAATTTTTCCCGGATGCAGCTTATCCGCAAGCCAAATAACACCTAAGCAGGAAGCAGGAATAGGAGAATCCCATTCATCAACTAAAGACGGAAATATATAAATGCTGCCGGAATCGACTGCGGGGATACCTTTCCATTCAGCCTGCGCTCTCAGCTCTTCAGCGGTTGTCTTTGCACCATTTGCCATAACAATCACAGCTGGTGCATATTTTTGTACTTGCTCAAGTGAAACCTTTGTCCAATATACGCCTTCAATATCACCGGACACCAAAGTCCCGCCGGCGGCTGCAACTAATTCCGCTTGGAACATCTTAGGACTTAATGCATTAAGCGGATCCGAGCGGCTGCTCATATACACTGATACTTTCGGCTCATCTTTGATAAATCCTGCAACGTCAGCGAGAATCTCTTTATAAAAGGTAAGCAGTTTGTGCGCCTCTTTATCTTTGCCGGTTGCCTTTCCCAACATTTCAACATAGCTAAAAAAATTCGCCATAGACTCAGGCTCTATAACAAGGGCAGGAACTCCAAGTGCTTCAATCTGCGGTAATTGCTGAGCAGCCTTAAAGGGAACCAAAATCAAATCAGGATCGACAGAGGCTAACGCCTCAAGATTAAGTTTTTTTGCAGAGCCGCAAACAGGCTTCTCAGCAAGCTCCGGTGCAAATTCCTTAATAAAAGACCGCCCTCCTTTACCGCCATCCCCCGACACAATATTCTCGCGGCAGCCTATTGCCAATGCTGTATTACTCAAAATATAAAAAGGAGCAACAATCCGTTGAGGCTGTGCAGGAATAACAACAGTTCTGTTACGGTGATCGGTAACCCTTGCAAATTCTTTTGCAGCCGGTTTTTCATTTTCGCGACTACCGCCGGCATAAAGCGGAACTATACTAGCCGCTGCGAGACACATAAAAACAAGATACAGTTTTTTAATCATACTCACTCCTTAATTAGAAAGCTATTGAAAACTTCTAAAAACGGAAGTTTTTAGAGGTACCCCATAGTATTTTAAGCACTTCCGACTCTTACCTTCCGCAGCAGTGTTTGTATTTTTTACCCGATCCGCAGGGGCAAGGATCATTTCTACCTACTTTCGGACTTGTCCGTACTACCTGCACATTTTCAGGCTGACTGCTTGCCCCCATTACTGATCCGCTGCGGTTAAATGCTCCCATTGAGTTATGCCGTGCAGTTCCCTGAACACGCTTTCCCGAAGAGCGGGACGCAGCTGTTTCATCAGTGCTAATGCGTACCAGTACAAACAGCGAGGCAATAGAAAACCGAATTTCATCGAGCATGGCGTAGAAAATATCAAATCCTTCAAGTTTATATTCTGTAAGAGGATTTTTCTGTCCGTAAGAGCGCAGATATACTGCCTCGCGCAATGCTTCCAGATTTTCCAAATGATCGAGCCATTTTCTATCAATAGCCTGTAAGTATTGATACCGTATAAACATATTAAGGTTTTCATCACCTACAATACTGCGTTTTTCTTCTATATTTGATTTAAGATCACCATATATTTTATCTTTCAAAGAATCGAATGTACCGGCTTCCGCAGTCTTTGAATCAGATTCGCTCAGGATATACCCAAATCGAGCCTTTAGCTCGGTTTGCAGCAGCTTAACCGCTTCATTTTTTTCTTTTTTTGCCAGCTGCCGTACTGAGTCAAAAAGCGTGCCTAAACTTTCTTCAAGCGTTACATAAATACGCTCTACTAAATGCTCATCCTCCAAAATAGTATCACGCTGCTCATAAATGAAACTACGCTGTTCATTAAGTACATCATCATACTCAAGCAAATGTTTGCGGATATCAAAGTTCCGTACTTCAACCTTTGACTGTGCTTTTTCGATGCTTCGATTCAGCAAAGAATGTTCGATAGGCTCCCCCGGCTCCATACCAACCCGTGTCATAATCTTTTTTAGGTTTTCGCCGCCGAAAAGCCGCATTAAATCATCATCAAGCGAGAGGAAAAATTTTGAACGCCCCGGATCGCCTTGACGACCGGAACGTCCGCGCAACTGATTATCAATACGGCGGCTTTCATGGCGTTCAGTACCGATAACATACAGTCCGCCGAGATTTTTTACCTCTTCATAGTCTTTCTGCCACTTGCGGTATTCATCTTCATATATCTGCTGATACATCTCAGGCTCTGCATCTGTTCCAGCGCGTTTACGTGCGCGGTATTCAGGATTTCCTCCAAGTTTAATATCCGTACCGCGTCCTGCCATATTCGTTGCAATAGTTACAGAACCTTTTGCACCAGCTTCGGCAATAATGAGTGCTTCCCGAGCATGGTTTTTTGCATTAAGCACTTCGTGGCGAACACCTTTTTTGGTCAGAAGCGAAGAAATCTTTTCAGATTTTTCAATGGAAACCGTACCAACCAGTACCGGCTGCCCGCGTTTATGCACTTCTGCAATCTCATCGCATAAGGCGTTCCATTTTTCCGCTTCATTCAAATAGACAACATCATGCTCATCTTTACGGGCAACAGGCAGGTTAGTCGGAATAACCACTACATCGAGCGAATAAATTTTGTTAAATTCAACGGCTTCCGTATCGGCAGTACCGGTCATACCTGATAGTTTTTCGTACATACGAAAGAAATTTTGAAAGGTAACAGTTGCCATTGTCCTGTTGCGTTGAGCAATGCGGATATGCTCTTTTGCTTCAATCGCCTGATGCAGCCCGTCAGAATAGCGTCTGCCCTCCAGAATACGTCCGGTAAATTCGTCAACAATCTGTACTTGTCCGTCCGTAACAACATAGTCAACATCAATTTGATACAAAATATGAGCGCGGACAGATTGAGTAAAATAATGAATGTACTCAAAATTTTCCTCATCAAAGAGGCTGCCGGTGATAAGTCCTTGTTTATGCAGAATATCCTGAATATGCAGCATACCGGCATCAGTAAAGGAAATTCTCCGGCTTTTTTCGTCGATAGTATAATCTCCGATAATTTCTTCCCCCTCAAGTTCATTGGGGTATTCGCCGGTTTTAGGATCTTTTTGAACCTCCTCAAGCTGATCAACCAGTTTATCTACTTCAAAATACTGCTTTGTATCATCTTCGGCAGAGCCGGAAATAATAAGCGGGGTTCGAGCTTCATCTATTAAAATTGAGTCTATTTCGTCTACAACAGCAAAATAAAAGCCTCGCTGCGTTTTTTCTGCCATTGTAAGCTGCATATTATCACGCAGGTAGTCAAAGCCGAATTCATTGTTTGTACCGTATGTAATATCTGCATTATATGCCTGTTTTCGAGCCGCATTATCCATATTTGACAAGATAGTACCAACACTGACTCCTAAATAGGCGTAAACGGGACGCATCCATTCAGCATCACGTTCTGCAAGATAGTCGTTTACCGTAACAATATGGACACCTTTACCGGAAAGACTATTCAAATATGCTGCCGCAATACTCATCAAGGTTTTTCCTTCACCGGTTTTCATTTCAACAATCCTGCCGGAATGGAGTACCAGCGAACCGAGCAGCTGCACATCATACATACGCTCATGCAAAATACGCCGTGCTGCTTCGCGGGCAAGAGCAAAGGCTTCAGGAATAAATGCATCAAGCGGCTCCCCATTTTGGTAGCGCGCTTTAAATTCTGCCGTTTTTTCTTTAAAATCCTGTTCGGAAAGCGGCAATGCCCACGATTCTTTCTCATTTATTTGATTAAGAAGCGGCAAGAGCTTTTTTATATCTCGTTCATGCTGTGAACCGAATAATATCTTAATTATTTTATCTGCAACCATTCTATCAATGTACTAAAATTTAGCCTTATTGACAAGCAGAAAAAACAATTCTATTGTAACACTATGAATGAAATACCTATATTGAAAAAAAATGCCTACCGGATAACTGCCGTATTGCTTTTTACTCTTTGTATCGTAAGCTGTGCAAAAAAAAATCTAACTGGTAATCTGAAACGGGAAGATTTATTTACGATTGAATACGGCAGCTTTGAAAATCAACTTAATTTATTTAGCCTTGAAAGTCCTTATCCGCGTCCTGATAGCCAAATTTATATGGATGAAGGTATTTTTTATGTAAGTAATGCCTACAGCGGAAAAATTTTACAACTGACTTCTTTCGGTGATTTACTTTCACTCTATTATAATCCTGAAAAAAATCCGCACCCTGCTTCTACCGATTCGGATCAAAAACAGAAAATTACTACCCGCCGGTCTATTGCCTATCCCTTTAACCATCCGTCATATCTTACTGTTACCGGCGAAAGACATCTGTTTGCGGTAGATACCATTCCCGATGACCGGATAGAATATGATTATGCGGAGAATATTGCACTGCGTAATCTTGTTGTACATTTTGATGAGTCGGGGGCGTTTGTTGATACTATCGGACAAGAAGGCGTTGGAGGCACTCCATTCCCGTTAATCGAAGGATTGTACACGAATGATGCGAATGAATTGATTGTTGTGTGTAAAACAGCGCAAAGTATGAAAGTGTTTTGGTATGATTCAAGCGGGAACTTGCGGTATAACATTCCGCTTGCCTGTAACAATATGCCGTCCCCGTATGAAAATGGCAAGAAAATATTTTCAAATGTCGAAAAAATTGTTCCTGATTATACCGAAGAAAAATTATATTTAAAGATTGATTACTACCGTGAAGATATTGACCCCGCAACTAAAGTGAGTGCCGGTATTAGCTATGATAAAAGTTTTTTATATGTTTTTGATATTGCATCTAAACAGTATGAGCACCATAGCGAAATTGCACCCCATGAAATGAGCGAAACAGGCAGCACGGGTACAGTACATTTTAAAAAAGTATATAATTTGCTCGGTGTATCAAAACAAAACTGGTGTTTTCTATCTGTACCCGATCAGGATGGGTATATATTGAAGATTATTGATTTACATACTGGAAAAATGTATATCCGAAAACTGCCGATAGCTCCTGAAGAGCTGCTGTATAATGCATTTAATCTTTCTCCTGACGGCATTTTATCAGCACTGCTTGCCAGTAATACGAGTGCAGCCATTGTCTGGTGGCGTACCCATGAAATTATTGGAGCATATCTAAATGAATAAACATGATTCGTATACCCATGAAACAATCCAGCTGCGGTACAGCCGTGAAGAGCGGCTGAAAAAAGCATCGGAGACAGTAAGAAGAATGTATGAACCGGATTATATTCCGCGCTATGGCATTATTAAAGGACTTACGGCAACACGGGCATCACGGGCTGTATTGTTTTCTATTGTACTGTGTATGGTGCTACTTTTGTTTTCCATTTTTATTCGTATTGATCGTACATCAGGCTCACTTGCGGGTATTCCGGTGAAAATGGAAACTTTAAAGCAAGGCAATGTACTCTATGTTAATATTACCTTTGCAGGAAATAATAGGGAAGATTACCGGCAAATACCAATACACATTACTGTTACCGCATATAATGAAAAACAGGCAAGTTTAAAGCAGGAAAAAAATATTCAGGCGATATATATCGGTTCTGCGCTTACTGTGCCTATTCAGTGTACCGATGCAGGGTATACCCGGATACAAGCAGCTATTACCAGTGAATCAGAACACCTCGCGCTCAGAAAAACCATTACACCTGTTCAATAGCCGAGTTGCCGAACAGGTCCATTGCCCGATGGGGGTGATTACAATTATGCTATCGGTGTTTATACATCGATCACAAAATACTCGTGTTCGGTATTTTTAATAAACCGCTGAAGATCGCCTGAGTCGATAAAAACCGTTGCAGTATTTTCATTCGGATGAAAGGTTAAAATGCGGTATGTGTCAAGCATTGCGCTATCAAAATAGACAGTTACGTCGTGAGCCGGATTATTTAATAATCCGAACGGCGACACCACCCCAGCAGCAAGCCCGAGCTTTTCTGCCAATAATTCTGCGGAGCAAAATTTGAACTCTTTTTCTTCGAGTATCTCTGCACACTTTTTCATGTCAAGCCGTTTGCCATCATCCATAATAAGCAAAATGCACCGTTTTTTATTCCTGTTCCGTAAAAAGAGTGTTTTTGTCCGGCACCCTTCTTTGCCTTCGATGTATTTATCGGCTTCCTCAGTTGTTAGTGCCGGCGGATGTTCAACTACTTCGTAGCTGATTCCCATATCCTGTAATGCTTTGTAAACTTGTTCAGCAGGCATCATAAAGAATCTCCTTGTATCGTTCTTTAATGACTATAGCATAAATCAAAAAAAAAGCAACAGGGGGGGGGGGGGGGGGGCTTCAGC
>JBQMYN010000058.1:0-15690 GCA_052173475.1 Treponema sp. | reverse complement strand
TCAATCATTTCCTTACAGAAAAAGCCGATAGGCTTTCAGTTTTTGGACAGCTCCACCTATTTGTAACTTATAGGCAGAAAGTATTGTTTAAAAATTTTGCTTAGTTTTCAGCACTGCTATGTCTTCTTGCAAGCGGAATAGTGTGCTGTGTAGTAAAATATGGTTTTGGTCGGATTTTTCTGTAACCAATGCGGTTATTTCTTAGCAGGCCTGTGCAGGTATATCCGAAAATCCGCAAACTTTCACATAATAAGGTTGAATTGCTATGAAAAGATGTTGTGCAATAATGCTTTTATTCAGTTTTTTAATGAGTGCGGCAGCGCAGGAAACGCCCTCCGCCGAAGAGGATCGTCCTTCCGGCGGTTATGTGCCGATTAATGCATATATCTATGAGCCGATTAGGAAAGGTGATCAGTTTATCCGTATGGGTATACAGCTCGGCGTTCCCCTCTTTAATACTTCGCTAAAAAAATTTGCTATTAAGCCGAATATTTATCCCGGCGGTAATATTTTTTTGGGATATGAACGTTATCTTACTAAAGGATTTGCGATTGGTGCTGATTTAACGTTTTCATTTTATCCAACTCTCGGTAGTAATCTCTATTTTGCTATTCCATTCACCTTTACTATGGGGTATACTTTTACGAGCGGTAAAATGCGATTCCCCATGACATTCGGTGTAGGGGGTAATTATCAAGGATATAATGGAACAAAATATTTTGGTATGATCTTTAGGATGAGGCAGGGTATATTCTATCAATATTCGCCTGAATGGTCATTCGGCGGTGAAGTATCATGGGAGGCAGTTCCACAGTGGTATAAAAACCCTGCGTATACCCGTACCGGTAATTTCCTTACTATCGGCTTTGCGGCGCGATACCATTTTTAACTGCATAGGATGTAATGATGAAAAAATCTGCTTGTATATACACGATGGCGGGAGTATTGCTGTGTTTTCTGTGCACCGGCTGCAAATATCCACCGATTTTTGCAGCAATTGAGCAAGAAGTTAAACTAAAAAAAGCCTCTGTTATTGGATTTGTCCGCGGGATAACGCAAATAGGGGATGACCTCTACGTTTCAAACGGAAAACTGTTGACTAAGAGGGTCGGAGATACTGGTACGTGGACAAGTATTTCATGTCCGGGAAATGCTGGCAGCCTTGCTACAGATGGTACACACCTTTATGGGGTATTTGACGGCAGGGCATACGTGCGGAATGCAAATGGCTGGCAACAGGTTGATAGAAGTATCGGTATTATTGGCGGAACAGCAACTGTGTTTGGACAAAATACAGATAAAAAAATATATATAATTGATAATAACGGTACCACAACTACTGAATGGTCAGGTAATGGCTATTTTAAAGGCGCAGCTGGTGATTTTTGTATAACGGATAGTGGAGTATATGATAAAAACGGTACACTTTTGGGAAACGGTGCTCCCACATCAGGACTAAAAGCTATATGTGAGGGCAATACCTCTCCAAATACGGTTTTTATTGTTACCAACGGAGCACTGTATGGGTACAACGGCAGCGTGTGGACATCTATAGGTCATAGCAAATATATTCCGCAAAGCGTTACTTATATAAAAAACCGTAATCTCGTGCTTATTAGCGGTATGGGCGGTTACTCTGAAATTAAATTGGACGATGACGATCCTATGAATCTTGCCAAAGCAAAGCCCTGCTCGGTAGGCTCATCTGATTCTTCAGTCCCTCCTGACTACTATTATCAATATGCAAATAGTGTTGGAAAATGGAATATTAACCCTATCTATGCAGTAAAACAGGCGAGCGGGTATAGCGTCCTTGCGGGAGCAATAGATTCCAATACGAAATATACCGGACTATGGGGATTTTATAACCCCGGTCAGCTTGAATGGAATCGTGAGTAACAATTTATTTGCAGCTGCTGCCGAAGAGAACGCTGCATACCGCAAACTGCCTCTTGCAGCACGGATGCGCCCCCGTACACTTGATGAATACATTGGGCAAGAGCATATCGTTGGAAAAGGCAGACTGCTCAGACGAGCAATTCAGGCAGACCGTCTTTCATCAGTAGTTTTTTACGGTCCTCCGGGGACTGGAAAAACAACCCTTGCACGGGTGATTGCAAATCACACGAAGAGCCATTTTTTGAGTTTGAATGCAGTGCTTACCGGTATGGCGCATATCCGTGAAGCTGTTGCATCGGCGGAAGAAAATAAACAGCTGTATGGAAGAACTACTATGCTGTTTGTTGATGAAGTACACCGTTGGAACCGTGCACAGCAGGATGCGCTCCTCCCATGGGTAGAAAACGGTACCGTTATTTTTATTGGTGCCACCACTGAAAATCCTTTTTTTGAAGTTAATAAAGCTTTAGTTAGCAGGAGCAGGATTTTCCAGCTCCATACACTTACCGATGTAGAATTGCGTACAGCTGCGGAACGCTGCATTGCAGATGCCGAGCGCGGCTATGGGCAATGGAATATCCGGTTCGCAGACGGTGCTCTTGAGCATTTAATCGCAACAGCGGCTGGGGATGCCCGCAGCTTGCTGAATGCACTGGAACTTGCTGTTGAAACTTCTGTTGAACACTGGCCGCCGCCGCGGGGCGTGGACATCTTTATCAGCCTTGCCGCCGCAGAGGAGAGTATTCAGCAAAAAGTTGTTCTATATGACCGCGATGGCGATTATCACTATGATGTTATCAGTGCATTTATAAAATCAATCCGCGGAAGTGATCCTGATGCAGTGCTGTACTGGCTTGCCCGTATGCTGAGTGCCGGAGAATCCCCTCGTTTTATTTTCCGGCGGCTGCTTATTTCCGCATGCGAAGATATTGGGCTGGCTGATCCTCATGCACTAACGGTTGTCAACAGTGCAGCGGCAGCCTTTGAACGTGTAGGACTGCCGGAGGGTCGCTACCACCTTATACATGCAGCCTTATACCTTGCTGTTTGTCCGAAATCAAACAGCGCATTGGGTTTTTTTGATGCGCTGCAGGCAGTGCAGAAAGAAAATGCCGATGTACCGAATCACTTAAAAGATGCAAACAGAGACGGTGCCGCTTTAGGACACGGCGAAGGCTATCTATATCCTCATGCCTATCGTGAGCATTGGGTTCCGCAGCAGTATCTTCCCGATGAGTTTTCCGGAACTGTTTTTTACACGCCGTCAGATAGAGGATACGAAGCCCGCATTAGAAATGAAGTTTTTGCCAAAAGAGAAGCGCAAACAGCGGTCTTGTATCACCATGTACACGAAACGGATAAGCTCTGCAAGGAAGAATCGCTTTGGCAAAAACGGAGCGAAGGAACTGCCGGCGAGTTACTGGAGACTATCCGCCGCACACTGATCGAGATGGCGCATATCAAACCGGCAGATCGGGTACTCGTGTACAGGGCAGATGATGGGTTGCTCATCTGGACAGTGCAGCGGCTTACACCTGAAGGCTGCACCGCCGGACTCTATCAGACTGCGGAAGCCCTTGCCGCTGCTGAACGCTATGCCGATACATTTGATGAATTTTCCCGCCCTTTTTTTGCGCAGCTGGCGGAAAACAGGGAAAATATAAAAACACAGCCATTTTTCCCCGATATTATATTCGATAGTGTTATATCGTATAGCCCTGCTGCCACCTTGCAGCAATTTAAGGCATTTTTTGAATGTCTCCATACGGAGTACACCGCTGATAGCACCATTGTGATTGCATTTCCGCTGCCTCAAACAGGATTAAAATTATCCCAAGCGATAAAAAATGCAGCCCCTCTACCGATTGACAGCAACAGCGAAAATCAGCTTATTACTATTTTTGAACAGGCAGAGCAGGCTTTTTTTACCGCTCCTGCTAATGTCCGCTTTGCATGGACTGAAGACGATGTGTATCAGTATGCGCAAGCAGCAGGGTTCTCAGTCGAATCAGCGGAGAAAATTGCCTATTGCGAAAAGCGGCTCATTACGGAAAAAGAATTGCAGCGGTGGTTTTCTCCCGACTCCGAATACGGGCGGTTTATTCAGCATTTTTTTACTGAAAAATTGCATGATAGTGCAGGACAAGCTTTCACAGACCTGTATACGCAGCTGACCCGCTGCTGTTCTGCCCCGTTTTCGTTTACGCGCAACATTATGTATATAAAACTACGGCAGCAATCAGCGTAAATGTATGCTGCCGGTATCAAAATTGTATAGGGTATCCCTACGGCATTCACGTTTTGGGATATCCCAAGAGGAGTACCTATGACTATTAGTCCAGAGCTTTTAGCACAATTCCGTACAGTGTATCACAGCAATCCTTTAAATACAGCTATTGCAGGTGCGATAGCAAAAAGCGGCATAGAGGATGCGTCATTTAACCATGAAATTCGGCGGATTCATAATTTTTATTTTTCGCATGAAACCAAGCGGGGAGAAATTACGAATCAAAAGCAAAGCGGTCGCTGCTGGATGTTTTCTGCACTGAATGCAGCCCGTGTCGAAACAATGGAAAAGCTCAATCTGGAAACTTTTGAATTTTCTCAAACCTATACATTGTTTTGGGATAAATTGGAAAAATCAAACTATTTTCTTGAAAGCATTTTAGAAACGCTGGATGAACCGCTGAATGGACGGCTTATTGCCCACTTACTGAGCAATCCAGTGCAAGACGGCGGTCAGTGGGATATGTTTGCAGGAATTTTACGAAAGTACGGGGCTGTGCCTAAATACGTTATGCCTGAAACGTTCCATTCCTCAAATACACGTTTTTTTGTTGCAGAATTAACCCACCGCTTACGGAAGTATGCACAGATTTTGCGTTCCGGTCATGCACAGGGAAAAGACATTCAAAGTCTCCGCAAAGAAAAAGAAACATTTTTATCGAATATCTACTCATTTCTCGTAAAAGTTCTTGGAGAAGTACCCGAAACCTTCGATTTTGAATATTGTGATAAAGATAAAAAATTCCACAAGGTTGAAAATATCACCCCGCAGCATTTTTTTGCCGAATATGTCGGCTGGAATCTCGATGATAAAATTAGTTTGATTAACGCGCCAACCGCAGATAAGCCTTTCGGCAGAGCCTATACCGTTAAATTTCTCGGTACCATTAAAGAGGCAGAACCTATCCACTACATTAATGTGCCGATAGATGCCTTGAAAAATGCCGCTATTGCCTCAATACAAGCAGGAAAACCAGTATGGTTCGGCTGTGATATGGGACCGCGTATTTCCCGCAAAGACGGTATTATGGATATGGAAGTCTACCGGTATAGCGAAACACTTGGCGAGCTGCCGGCTTTTTCAAAAGCGGAACGGCTTGACTATGGCGACAGCCTTTTAACACATGCTATGGTTCTCACAGGTGTTGACCTCGATTCTAAGGGTATGCCTATTAAGTGGCAGGTAGAAAACTCATGGGGCGACGAATCCGGCAATAAAGGGATGTTTTCTATGTCCGATGCATGGTTTGACGAGTACACCTATCAAATTATGGTAGAAAAAAAGTTTGTTGCCCCCCAGTGGCTTGATGCACTGAAACAGCCGCTTATTGAGCTTGAACCATGGGATCCAATGGGAGCACTTGCATAAGGACTTCTGCATCTTTAACTTCGTAAAAAGTGCGCATCATTAAGTGTAGATGCGCACCCTATTGCGTTAAAATCGAAAAATGAGTATACTAAAAGAAGAATGGACGATTAACTCAGCGGTAGAGTGCTACCTTCACACGGTAGAAGTCACTGGTTCAAACCCAGTATCGTCCACTATTTTCTTACAGATATTAGAAATAACTCGCTTTTTGACGAAGCAGCATATCTGCAAGTACAATAGCAATCATTGATTCTGCTACCGGCATAATCCGTTTATATAAACAAATATCATGTCGCCCCCCAATACATATTTCAGTTATTTCCCCTGTAGACTGATATGCCGGTTGCTTTTTTGCAATGGAAGGTACTGGTTTTAGAATAAGGTTCAGCACAATTTCTTTTCCCTCTGCAATGCCCCCCGCAATACCGCCATGATGATTTTCGTGCAGCATATTTGCTTGTGAGCCGGTCATTTGTGCGAGCTTATAGCCCGCTCCGAAAGTAATACCTTTGACACTGCCGATAGACAACAACGCTTTTGCAAGTTCTGCATCTAATTTATCGAAGACGGGTTCTCCAATACCGGCAGGAGTATGCCGGATTCGGCATTGCAAAACAGCCCCGCCGGAATCTCCTGCGTGTTTTAGCTGGCGTAGTTTTTCTTCTATGACGTGCGGGAGCGGATCAGTGCTATGAATTGGCGGGCATGGAATACCTGCAATTTCTATTGCAGTAATATCAATACTGATACTGCTATTTTGTACAGGGGCGGTACAGTATGCAATTACTTTTTTTGCGATAGTACCTGCCAGTACTCTGCCTACTGTTTCTCGCCCCGAAGCACGTCCGCCGCCTCGCCAATCCCGACACCCATATTTTGCATGATAGGAAAAATCAGCATGTCCCGGTCTGTAAATATACCGGATTTTTTCATAATCATGCGGTTGTGCGCAGGTATTCCGCACAAGGACTGCAATCGGCGTTCCGAGCGTTTTTCCTTCAAATATTCCTGAAAGAATTTCAGGAATATCGTGTTCTTTTCGCGGTGTTTCAAAGTCGGTGGCAGGCATACGCTTCTTGAGGTCATTGATAAAATCTTCAACACTGACTGTGATACCGGCAGGGCAGCCGTCAATGACTGCACCGATTGCAGCTCCATGACTTTCTCCAAATGTAGTTACTCTAAACAGCGAACCAATTGTACTTCCTGCCATATCTGTATTCCTTTTTAGCAAGCATGAGACCTGTTCGATAGCCTTGTTGTCAAACTAGTTTACTATACCTGCTTTTACATATTTTAGCAATAAAGTAACAAATTGCAGCAGGATAGCCTGCTCTGAAATGAAAAGTTGCAGAGGCTTCGTATACCGTGGAAGCGGTTTTTAACAGGCTATTCTAAAATTAGATCTTTATGGGAGCATATTGAGGCGTGTATCTTGTATAGAGCAGCTTCCTGCTCTATGCGTTACAGTAAAAAAAAGCTATAATCGCCGCCAATGAGTATGACAATGAAAATTATTTGTGCAGATATTACCACACTGACTGTTGATGCTATTGTCAATGCAGCAAATACTACACTGCTTGGCGGCGGAGGCGTTGACGGTGCTATTCATAAAGCAGCCGGACAAGAATTATTGGAAGAGTGCCGTGCATTAGGCGGCTGTAAAACAGGAGAAGCAAAAATAACCAAAGGCTATAATCTCCCCGCTGCATACGTTATTCATACACCGGGTCCTATATACCGTGGCGGAAATTGTGGTGAAGCAGTATTACTTGAAAACTCATACCGAAATTCATTGATTGCAGCAGATGAGTTCCATTGCAAAAGTGTTGCATTCCCCTGTATTAGTGCCGGTGTATACGGCTATCCGATAAAGGAGTCAGCGTTCATTGCACTGACAACAGTGCATACATATTTACAACAAAATAACAGCGATATGACTGTCTATTTTGTTTGCTTTAAAGAAGAGACCGCAGCAGTATATCGAAAAATACTTGCTGAAATACTCAGGAACCATGTATAGGGCAGCTCTAAAAACTCGGTTAGATTTTTAGAAGCTGCCTTATCAGCATAGCTGACAACGAGTTTCGATTTAAGTCTTTATATCGTAATGACTTAAATCAAAACATCACAAATTACATCTGCGGAAAACCTCTAAAAAACGGAAGTTTTTAAAAGTTCCCTATAGAAAACCGGCAACGTCATCCTCATCAGCACAGCTGATAGCGAGTTTAAAACTAAGTCTTTATGCAGTAATGACTACCAGAACCGTCATGGATGGCATCGTTCAGGAATGAACGTCCATGTTCATTCCTGAACTTTGAGTTTTTCTAACGAAAAACTCAATACTGTTTGGAATCACTGACATCCTGTCAGTACGATGAAAAATGTACAAGGAAGTACATTTTTCATCTCAACATCGCATTCAAAGCAACCTGTTTTGAAATGCGATGCTTCCGAACAGGTTTAATGTATAGGTGTAACCCTTTCACTATTTAATGTAACGGTCATAAGAAGTTTGTACTTTTTGAGTCTTTGATAGCGTATCAGTTGCCTGCGGAGCTTTATCGAGTTTTATTAAATACTGATAGAGTTTATCCGAAGTTTCTTGGCTAATAGCATGCTCCATTTCGCAGGCTTCCTGATCTGCAATATGTGCTGAAACACCGAGTACCTCGGTAAGAAACTTATAGAGGGCATTATGCCGTTCCCGCACGTTTTTTGCGACCATACGACCATTTTCAGTTAAATGAACAAGTCCATACGGCTCATGCTCAACAAAACCGGAATCTTTTAATAAACCGAGCCGCTTGTTTACACTGGCGCGCGAAACACCAAGCCGCTTAGCAATATCAATTGAACGTACTGATTCCGCCCCCTGCGATAAATCATAAATAACCTCAAGATAATCTTCTTGAGACGCTGAAACTCGTGCTATCATATATATAAGTATACCTGTGTTTTACAGTCTATGCAAGGGGAATATCCTGAAAGTTAGTTACTTATGCCATCCTAATCGGCATAGCTGATAGGCTTTCAGTTTTTGGACAGCCCTAACCGATTCTGAAACGGAAGTTTCGGATACTGTTGAATATTTCTGCTATTTTTATCTACTCTACCTGATACATTTGTCCTGATAATTTGAGAATCCTCTTTACAAAAAAATAAAAAAGGTTCACAATAAGCACTAATTAAAAAAGTTTTAAGAATCTTGTATACAACCGGATTACACGCCTTTGTCTGTGTAGGCATAACACAAATAGGGGTTATATCGGAAACCTATGGAGACTGTCGTGAACATTCGGCATGAGCAGCTTTTACGTTTGTGTAATCCGGTATTCTTTATAAGAATCGCAACCATAAGTAGTGACATATAGTCGAAAAATAAAACTGCGATTTTAGAGGACACCGCTAAAAATCTCACCGAGTTTTTAGCGGTGCCCTAGAATCTGTTTGAAGGAGTTTTATATGAACAATGCAGCGCTAGCATGGAAACCTATCAGTAAAACAGAAATTTGCAAAACCCGTGTATTTACAGTAAATGAGGTAAAAAGCATTTCACCGCAAAATAAAGAAAAAACATTTGTCAGCCTCGCTGCTCCTGAGTGGGTCATTGTTATTCCGATGATTACAGATGCAAACGGAAAACACTGTTTTCTCATGGTAAAGCAGTGGCGGCATGGTTCGGCGCATATTTCCATAGAGTTTCCGGGGGGAGTTGTCGATGCAGGAGAAACGCCTGAAGCAGCAGCACGGCGGGAGCTGAAAGAAGAAACAGGCAGAACTGCCGAAACCCTTATCCCTCTTGGAGATGTATATCCAAACCCTGCTATTATGGAAAATCAGAATCATGTCTATTTTGCGGATTGCAGCAAGAGTATTCAAGCACAAAATCTTGATGAAGATGAATTTGTCGAAGCACAGGCGATTCCGGTGGAAGAAGTCATGCACAATATGGGAATCGCCCCCTACGATCATGCACTGATGTGTACCGCTCTTTTTTTATATTTAAAAAAATATCATATAACCATATAAGATTATTTCCACACGCTCTGGAAAACGAGCTATGTGCAAGGAGAAAGATGCCTCATAGCGGAGCTATCGCTTCACTATAGTATCGCTATAGCGAAGCGATAGCTTCTGCAAGGGTGCTTGGCGTAAGCCCGTAATTAGCAGTGCGCAGTGCGGCTGCTTGTGCATGAGCAAGACTGGCGGTTATAGCAGCCGCTTTTGGAGTATACCCCTGTGCGGCTAGTGCGGCAATCATACCAGCTAGTACATCACCGCTGCCAGCCTTTGCAAGAGCAGCACTTCCCAAGGGATTCACAAAAATACGGCAATCCTGTCCGATGAGAGAATAGGCACCTTTCAAAAGGAGTACCGCATGGGGGTATTTTTGACAAAACAGCCGCACAAAATAAAACCGGTTTTCTTGCAGCTCTGTAATAGAGACCTCAGCGAGTCCGCAATTTTTTAATAAAACTTGAAATTCTTTTGGATGCGGAGTTAAAATAGGCAGTGCAAGCGTTCTAATAACAGCATCTATACGGGGATGATAAAAAATATCCGCATCCAGTACAGCTGGCTTCTGCTGCACTAAAGGCTGTGTTAAAAATAAAGCCGCATTTTCTAAAGAATGTGTATCTCTTCCAAGTCCTGATCCTACAGCAGTAACTGAAAAATTATCGGGAAGTGTATCAGTATATATATAGTCCGGTACAAGAAACGGTACATTCTTACCGTAAATACTTACCAAACCAACGCCGAAATGTAAGGCTGCCGAAGCAGCAAGATAACAGGCCCCTTTTTTTTCGCCGCAAAAAAATACCGCATGCCCATAGTGCATTTTATGCGTATTTTGTGTAGTACGAACCGGCAGCTGCATATCTTTTGCAGAAAGTAAAAATATGTCCGTATCTGTTTCATAACACTGCCGCGGTATCCCAAGCGGAATAACGCTAATAGCACCCGTATAATCCTTTGCAGCATCAGCATAAAATGCTGTTTTTAATGCACCCATAGCATGGGTCTCATTTGCCTGAAACGCAATGGGGGACGGGATGCCCTGCATATTTAAACCACTGGGAATATCACACGCTATTTTGTATGCTGCTATCGTATTCATGCGGGAAATAACTGCTTGTGCGGATTCATGCAAAATACCCGTTAAGCCGGTTCCCAAAAAAGAATCGACAAGAATAGTACAGGTATCATCAATTTCTGTATACAGAGGAATGCCAAGCCGTATCAACCGATCTTTTTGCACCTGCGCAAGTGCAGAATGCGGTTCTTTGACAAGAACAGTACGGATGCTGCAAAACTCATACAGTAGACGGGCTAATGCAAGCCCATCTCCGCCATTATCGCCTGAACCGCAAATAATTTGAACAATAACTTTACCGGATTTTGCATACCGCGGAAGTACGACTGTCTTGATATATTCTGCCATACCGATAGCGGCGTGTTCCATAAGCAGCCCATTTTTAAGATTAAACACATCTTCTGCCCGCTTGTCTAATGCCCGCACAGATTCAAAAATCTTTTCCATGATGTACCTCTCAAGCAGAGCAGCTTTGATATATCGCACGCTTATTCGGAAATTTCAGTTTCAGAACAAGGTACCTTACAATGAGATGCCCAAAATCGTCCTAGCGGCAGTGGTATGATGTGCGATTTTTACTCGCCGATGGGGATACCTCACGGTTACTTTTGGGACAGCCTATATAACCTGCGCAGAGCGTGTTATACGTCTTCTTTCTTTAATAATACCTGCTCTAACATAATAAAATTATATATTTTTGTATATACGGCATTCATCCATTCTCGTATGGGCTTATCAGAATGCTGCTCAATCTCTTTCCAGTTTTGCAATAATTCCCGATGCGTCTTATCATAATCGGCAATACAGCTTTTAATCGTATTACCAATAATGATAATATGCTTAACTGAATGCTTCAATATCTTTCCTGCTGTTTCATTCACTTCACCAAGATATTTTTGCAGCTGCCTACCTGCCTCTTTCTCACGCTCCATACGCGATAAAAGAGTTCTAAATTTTACCCCCAGTTCGGAAACTTCCGATAGCTTTTCATCGAACTCCAAAATCTTTGTTGCAAGCTGCATTAACGTATGATAGCTTTCTGAATATTCGGCAGACATCGGCTGTTGTGTCCATTGTCCCCGTACCAGAATAAGATCAGACAAGGCACGAATATCGCTTTTAAAGTATTCAACCAAAAACGATTTCATGTAATTCATTGCATCAGCATAGATATATCCCTCAACACCGCGTTTTTCAAACGCTGCATTACTGGTTGTATTGTAATACTTTGTGCCGGAGGGGACTTCATTCCCAAAAACTTTTTGCGCCAACACTGAAACTTGCGAGTTTTTTTGTGCGTTAAACACTTTTTTTACGCTATCTTCCACACTTTTCTGGAGTTTCTGTAAATACTCATCGCCTATTTTTTCTTCAAAAGGTGTATTTTCTATTGTATATGCAGGATTTTTTGAAATATGCTGAATAATTTTTGCAATAATATTTGAGCGGCGTATATCATTCAACAGACTTAACTGTTTTTTCCACTGCGCAATATTTACCGGCTGGACATTTTTATAAGCAGTAACTACATCAAAAAGTTTTTCCCAATTAGAATCTAACGTAAGCCCGTAAAGCACTACGGCAAAGTCTTTTAATCCATCTTTCAAGTATTCGGTGGTAACAGCGGAAAACTTAGGTACATACGAAAACTTATCTTCTGGCAAAGCAGGATCAAATTTTTTCAATAAAAAATAGTAATCAAAAAGCACAAAATGAATAAACTCATTTAACTGCTGATACAGTACATCGATCTCATTCATTTTCTTAATATCAAATTCCTGCACAAATGTAGCAAGCTGCTTTTTTACTTGTGCAGCAAGCTCTTTCGGCGGAGTTTTTTGAGCACGCTCCTGAATTGCTTCGGGTGTAAGAACTGCCCGTAGTTCATTTTGTTTTTTCGACAAGCATTGCTCTACCGTAATTACTTTTAAAACCTTTGACGAAGCAGCACTTGCCAATAATGCACGGGCAGGTCCAACTGTCTTATATATCTCAAAAAGGGTACGCCCCATTGGAGGCTGTAATTCTTCAGTACTCGGCTTGTACCATTTGCTAAATTTATTCTTTGAAATATCTTTTGCCAATTCTTTTAATTGCCGTTTTCGTATAGCTTCCGCATCATCAGTAGGAAAAAAAAGCTGCCACATTCGAGCTAAAAAAGTTTCATTATTCTTTGCCATACTGTATATAATGAATAAAATATTAAAAACTGTCAATGAAGATTTAACGAAAAAGTATCGCTTCAGTATAGACCTGTTCGGTATGACAGTGAACAGGCTCACCAAAAACTGAAAGCGAATCTTATAATTGACATCTCCCGCTCCGCTTTACACAGTATAAGCAGTAAGAAGCTCTTTCAGGGAACCGCTAAAAAGTTCAGTTTTTAAGAGGTGAGCTCTGCTCACCGGTTTTCCGTAGATGTAATTTGCGATGTTATGCTGATACATGTACAAAGACGTACATGTATCAGCTGCGAGTTTCGGCATTGCCGAAACATTGTTATGTGGACTGACCTTCGGGCAGCAAAGAGAATAAAAGTTGTATGCATAAAGTCTCATTTTTCAGCTTTATAAGTAAGCAGAAGTGTATTTATTAATAAATATATTGATGAATATAGCGATATACTTGTTAATATTTATTTTTAATGGTATATTGTTGATAGATATTGTAGCGTGGAGGTTTATGTATGAATACAGTAAACTCAATTAATATATTAGATTCTATAGTTCCTATAAGCCGTTTTAATAAAGGTGAGGCGAATAGAATATTTACGGAAGTTAAAAATGACGGAATAAGAATCGTTGTAAAAAATAATACCCCAGAATGTATTTTGATAAGTCCTAAAGACTATCAAGCACTGGTTGAACGATATGAAGACGCTTTATTGATGGCTGAAGCAAATAATAGATTATCAAATAATGTAGGGTATATTTCACATAATGATATTCTGAATGATTTAAACATAAATGAACAAGACCTAGAAAACATTGATGTTGAATTGGAGTAATCAATGTGGAAAATAATGTATCATCCAGAGGCAGAACAAGAACTAAAAAAATTAGATGGATCGCAACAAAAAATAGTATTAAAAGCAATAATCAAGGTTTCACAAAACCCAGAGTCTAATATGAAAGGCGGTTATGGTAAACCGCTTGGAAATAAAGGTGGAAATAATTTAAGTGGATTATTCAAGATTACACTAAAAGGGTTAGGATTAAGAATAGTTTATAAGCTAGAACAAGAGGCTTTAGATACTATAATGAAAATTGTTGTAATCTCTGTGCGAGAAAGCAATGAAGTATATGAAATTGCAGCAAAAAGGGAAATCAAGATAAGCCCCTAACACCCGCTTCAACCTGACATTTATTTTGTCACGAAAGTTGCTTAAGGCGGTCGCTGCTGGAGCAGCTCCCTTTTTAATGCAACTTTCGCGCCAACTTTGCCTTACGCTTACGCTAGAGGCAAAGCCGCAAATGCAGGTTAAGCGAATGTTGTACGGACGCTGCGCGTCCGTACAACGGGCGGCGGAACTCCGCCTGTTGTACGGCGCACAGCGCCGTCCAACACGCGAATTAAGCTGACGGCGAAGCTCAAAAGCCTAACGCCTTTTTCGCTTCTTGCAGCTTATCCGCCGCCCCGTTAGTTGTACAGACCCTCGGGCTGGTTTATTCTTATAAAGAATGCAAATTAGCATTCTTCGTAAAAAAACAATTTTGAGGGAAAGGATACATGGATTACAAGATATTAAGAGAAGAACCGTTAAAAAGCGCTGTAAGGGAAGATTATTTTTCAAAATATAAATATACGCAAATCGGAAACATCGATTTTGTCATTGCAAAACATATCACTGAAAATCGTATAAAATCGCTTTTTGAAGAGTTAGAAAATGATGATTTAAAATCGATTCTTTGGGCAGAAGCAAAACAAGGTACAAACCACGACATTTACGAAAGTTTTGTTCAGCTCATTCTTACCATCGGAAAGGAAAAAACATTTGAAAAATACATTCCGCCTAAATATATAGGCGCATTTGATGCGGAAAAGATAGCGTTCATTGAATATCATAATATTCAAGAAGTATTCTATCAAAATGATTTTAACTGGAATGTAACTCCATCAAACCATGAAACAAAAGAATTTAAGCAGCTTCACGCTCTTTGCAAAAACTTACTTACTGAACATTCAATATTCTTTAAATATGAAACGCAAACGAACGAATTAAAGCAATTTATCAAACTCAATTTCAAAACAGATAAAGACATTTCAGAAAAAATCAGCGTTACAAAGAACAATTTTACATTCGTCTTTCAGCGTTGGTCGGAAGTTGTAAAACCGACAATCAGCGTGGATTGGGAAAAGGCAAAAAAAAACGGAATTATTTCCGCAGATTTCTTTTTGGCAGATTTACTCAGTAATGACAATGAAAGCCTAAAAGATTCTTTATATGTCGTCTTAAAAAAGACAAAGTACGAACTTGCAAAGAAAATCGATGATTTGGGGTTTGAAACTTCAAAGTCAGTCGGATTTAACGACAAACAAAAAGCGTATAAAGAATTTTGGTCAATTTATAGCCGTCCGCCAAAGGAAGAGTATTGGGATTACATCATCGGCCGCCGCGATTTGCTTGTTCCGCAGGATATTCGAGAACGGAAAGGCAGTTTTTTTACGCCGCAAATTTGGGTAGAAAAAAGCCAGCAGTACCTTGCAGATGTTTTAGGAGAAACGTGGCAAGACGAATATTACATTTGGGATTGTTGCGCAGGAACAGGGAATCTTTTAAACGGACTTACAAATTACAGAAATGTTTTTGCTTCTACTTTGGATAAGCAGGATGTTGATGTAATGAAAGACCGAATCGCAAATGGTTGGAATATGTTTGAAAACCATGTATTTCAATTTGATTTTTTAAACGATGCCTTTTCAAAATGCCCGGAAGCGCTGCAAGAAATTTTGAATAGTGAAGAGAAAAGAAAGAAACTGGTAGGTCAAATTTCGAGTTTTGTAAAAAGCGCCAAATCAGGAAGAAACCATTGTT
>JBQMYN010000057.1:0-15754 GCA_052173475.1 Treponema sp. | reverse complement strand
CTAATGTGGAAAGAAAGAGACTCTTACCGAACCGTCGCGGACGGCTGAGAAAGAATACTTTGTTCGCCTGACTTAGTTGAGCGATATATCCTGTTTTATCAACATATAGAAAATGTTTTTCTCGTAAATCCTTAAAACTCTGTACGCCAATCGGCAGTTTCCGTGTAACATTCATAGTTGTAGTATACCATAACTATACAGATTTGGCAATTTCGGCACGTAAGGCGTTTTGAATGGGTAATGCGCTTATTAAACCTGTTTGATAACACTACCGGGAACATGGGATGTCCCGAAAGCAACCAACTTTTTGCCGCTGGCAATGACATCTCCGTTTTCCTTAGATTTATATGTGATGTTGAGATGAAAAATGTACTTCCTTGTATATTTTTCATCGACGAGTTTCGGCATCGCCGAAACAATGTTGTGCTGACAGGAGCTCAGTGATTCCAAACAGTATTGAGTTTTTCTAACAAAAAACTCAAAGTTCAGGAATGAACACGGGCGTTCATTCCTGAACGATGCCATCCATGGCGGTTCTGATAGTCATTATTGTATAAAGACTTAATTTTAAACTCGCTATCAGCTGTGCTGATGGGGCATCTTCTAAAAATCTAACCGAGTTTTAAGAGATACCCTATTGTTGAGCAGGTCTTATAGTGATAACACGGAAGTATTCAGATGACAAATCCCTAGGATTATGTATAAGAATCATTGACAGAATTATAAATTCACGCCAATATATACTTTCATTATGCTAGTTAGATATAATCGTAATGCATCAGATAAACAGATAACAAAGGCATTGGTATATACGGATTCGGAGCATGGTATTAGTATCAAAAAGATAGATGCTGAAGCTCTCCGGATTATACGGGGGCTGCACACAAATGGCTATGAAGCCTATATTGTAGGCGGTGCCGTTCGGGATTTGCTCATCGGTAAAACACCTAAGGATTTTGATATTGTAACCTCTGCAGAACCGTCCCGTATACGGAAGATATTTAAAAATTCGCGCATTATTGGGAAACGATTTCGGCTTGTTCATGTGTTTTATGGACAAAAAATATACGAAGTTGCTACTTTCCGTTCGTTAGAGGAAGGAACGGTGGGAAATTGTTTCGGCACAATTGAAGATGATGTAAGACGGCGTGATTTTACTTTAAATGGGCTGTATTATGATCCGCTTAAAAATATTATTGTTGATTATGTAGGAGGAGTGGAAGATATACGCAAGCAGCAATTACGCGCTATTATTCCGCTTCCTGTTATTTTTGCTGAAGACCCTGTCCGTATGATTCGCGCTTTAAAATACGGGGTATCTACCCATGCCTCGTTGCCGTTTTTATTACGGTGCAGGATTCACCGCGATGCGCCACTTTTAGAGTATATTTCCCCTTCCCGTTTAACTGAAGAAATCAATAAAATTATGCTGGGCGGCTGTGCTCATGCAGTTATTGAATCAATGCTGCATTTCAATATTTTTCTCTATTTACAGCCGGCAGCATATGCATTTATGGAAGATTCCCCCGGATTTGCAGAAAAATACATGGCAGGTCTACAGGAACTCGACCAATTGGTAGAATCCCATAAGATACAGCGGCAGGGTCATTTTATTATCTATTTAATCAGAGACTTTTTAAATCTGATAACTGATTGGAGCGGTTCTCCCCGTGAAGTATATCAAAATGTATATACTGAATGTAGACACTTCATTTTACCGATGAATCCGCAGCGGGTAGAGTTTGAATATGCGGTGCGGCAGTGCCTACGGAATGGAGGGCTTGATATCCGTTCTATTCGGTCTGCTAAAAAAGAAGCGGATAAGCGGCGGAGCAGATCAGCCCCGCATGCGCCAGAATCCGGCAAAATCCGTACAAAGCGCAGTACCGCCCGTAAAGCGGACTTAGTAACGCCCCGTACTGTATGATGCCGGTGTTGCGAACATAACAGACACGCGGAATATCTTTGTTCCTTTATCATAGGAAAATACTGGATATGTATCTATTGATATGCCAGTATATTCTTTGTTTTACGCTTCATAAGGAGGCTTGTGTGAAACGAATTGTTTTCTTTTTAGTATGTGCCGGTATCGCGGTACAAAGTCTTTGTGCTGCGGAGTACCCATATTCTCCGCCCAGCGGGGGAGAATCGGCAAATACATTTTTTTCTCCCGAAATGCTGGGAGGACAGTCCAGTGTTACCGGTGGACCATTCGCTGATACAACACCTGCTGATATTGCAGTAAATCCTGCCATACCGGGATTTGAACAGCGTATTATTTTTGATCTTTCGTATGCTATGCTTGCAGGATTTGGCAGCGAAAGAGGGGTAAAGGGGCATCTTGCTAACGCTGACTTTTTATATCCTGCCCGCTGGGGTGTTATTGCAACGGATGTTCACTTTTTTAATTCTGCATTTAAAACCTTGCCATGGGGTACGGCAGGTTCTTTACGGTTTTCATACAGTAAAGACTTGACTGAAAAACTTTCAGTTGGAACCGGTGTATACTCATTATTCGGTACGGGCTGGGGTATTGGATTTGATGCCGGCGCATTATACCGGTTAGGAGATTTAGGCGGGGCAAAAGATTCAAAAATCGGTGTCGCCTTAACCGGTATTGGAAAACCGTATACCGCTTCTTATGATAGCAAAGTATTAAAAGGATTTCCGGGAATGTTTACCCCGCGTGTTGGGTTTGCCTCGACCTTTGTTTCTACAAAAAACTTTAAGCTTGGTATGAATTTTGATCTTTCATTTCCGGTATTTATGAATGCTGTTTTTGACACCGGCTTACACATGGTATTCGGCGATATGGTTACGTTCAAAACCGGCTGGAATTTTAATCTTGTTGAAACAATACAACGCCGCCAAACATATATTCCCTCATTTGCCGTTGCCTGTTCTATCAAACTGAATTCAAAAAATAAAAACGAATCGAATGTCTGGGAACAAAGCGATATCCGTCCTCAGCTCGCTGTAAAGCCTTTTTATAACAATATTTGGGCATTCGGCGGCGGCGTTAATATCCGTGTGGGAAGAAAAGATACAACTCCGCCGGTTATTGATCTTACCTATCCTGAAGCAGTCTATATTTCTCCGAACAATGACGGAACTCAAGACGTGCTTGAAGTACCGTTTTCTATCACTGATAAGCGGTATGTAACTGCATGGGAATGTGTTATTGAAAACGATAAGCATGAGACAGTACGTACCATTACCAATAAGCAACCTCTGCGGCAACTGGATGGGGTAAAATCATTTTGGACTCTGCTTACAACCACCAAGCAGGGCATACAGGTACCGCCAGCTTTGCGTTGGGATGGCATCCTCGATTCGGGTGAAGTTGCTCCTGATGGAACCTATTACTTTTCAGTCTCTGCATCCGATGATAACAAAAATGTTGCAAAAACAAAACGGTATGAAGTTTTTGTAGATAATACGCCGCCTGCCGTTATGCTTACGCCGCCTGCCGGTCAAAATGCTATGATTTTTAGTCCTGATGGAGACGGCAATAAAGATACCCTGCACATTCGGCAAAACGGTTCTAACGAAGATCGTTGGATAGCAACAGTGATAAATGACCGTGATGAGGTTGTCCGCACGGTAGAAACAAAGAATGGAGAACCGATAGATTTTGTCTGGGATGGGAAAAATACTGCGGGTGATTTTGTACCCGATGGAGTGTATTCCTATAAAATAGCAGCCGTTGACCGTGCGGGGAATAGTACTGTGCAGGAAGTGCCGAATCTTATTGTTGATACAATTAAACCATCCGTGCATATTGCAATCAGTACTGATGCATTTTCTCCAAACGGGGATGGGGTAAAAGATACTATTGTACTTATTCCTGAAATTCCGATAAAAACCGGACTGCTTGACTGGAAAGTTGAGATTAAAACCGAAAGCGGCATGACGGTTCATACCATATCAGAACCGGTAAAGGCAATTATTTTTGATGGAAGAGATGCAACAGGGAATGTACTGCCTGAGGGCGAGTATCAAGCAGTTGTATCTGCCCGCTATAAAAACGGCTATAATCCGAGCAAAGAGTCGCCGTATTTTACGCTTGATATTACTCCTCCCGCCGCTACAGCGCAAAGCTCGTCAGCTATTTTCTCTCCTGACGGAGATGGAAATATTGACACAGTGGCATTTACCCAAACTCTTTCCAGAAATGATGTATGGACGGCGGAAATTTTTGTGCTTGATGATGCAGGGCTTGTTTCCGGTAAACCGGTACGGAGTTTTTCAGTGGGAAAAGACACTGCTGCCCGTTTTGAATGGGATGGAAGAACTGATACCGGAACACTGGCTGCCGATGGAAAATATGCCTACCGCTTAACAGGAAAGGATGCGGCAGGCAATACAGGCGTATCTAATCTGTCAACTGTTGAATTAAACACTGAAAAAGCAGATATAATTCTCTCAGCGAATATACTGGCATTTTCTCCCAATGGAGATGGGATAAAGGATACTGTTGTATTTAGCCCAAAACTTAAATCAACAACTGCCGCAGCCTCATACAGTTTTGAAATTACTGATGAAAACGGTACGGCTGTTAAACAAGTAAGCGGAAACGGAACCCCGCCTACAGCAATTACATGGGATGGCAAAACTGAAGATGCTAATAAAAAAACAGTGTTGTGTCCTGACGGTGTGTATGCAGCAGTATTGAATGTTGTATTGGCAAATGGTCAGTCAGCAAAATCTTCCGTACCGGCGATTATGCTGGATACGGTGTACCCGTCGCTTGAGCTGAATGCGCCTTATACTATTTTTTCTACGGACAATGCTGCAAAGCGGAATACATTAAGCCTTGTTCAGCAATCTTCAACTGAAAATGTATGGATAGGTACGATTACCGCACCTGATAATTCTGTAATCCGCAGCTATACATGGAACGGTAATGCCGAATCATTTGCATGGGACGGACTTGATTCAGCAGGCAATAAAGTGCCTGACGGAACATACCGCTATACGCTTGTTGCAGAAGATGAGGCAGGAAATAAAACCTCCCGTGTAATTGAGAACATTGTTATTGATTCGCGCGTTCCAAAAGCCTATATTACTGCAGAACTTCCGGTATTCTCTCCCAATGGAGACGGGATAAAGGATGTGCAAAATATTACCGTATATGCTAATATGAAAGACGGCTTGGAAACATGGTCGCTTGCTATTTTGGAAACTGCTAACCTTACGGGAGAGCCGGTTAAAGTGTGGTCAGCAGAAAAAGGCGATACACTCACCGATTTAGTGCAGTGGAATGGTAAAAACGATTCCGGTGCTATTGCTGTTGGGAATTTTACCGCAGTATTAACATTAAAATATCATAAGGGTGATGAAGTACAGAGTAATTCCTCTGCATTTACTGCAACTATTACGGCTCCTGAACTTGGTGTTAGTATGACTCCTAAATATTTCAGCCCTGATAATGATGGAAATGAAGATGAGCTATTTATCAATCTTACTGCCCGATCGGATTCACCATTAAAAGAATGGACTTTTGAAATTCGGGAACCGGAAGAAACCGGCAGTAAATTATTTTGGACAACCGGCGGTAAGGATAAAATTGCAGAACAACTCATTTGGGATGGACGTTCTTCCAAGGGCGAAACGGTACAATCCGCAATGGATTATCCTTTTACCTTTACGGTGAGCGATGAAGTCGGCATGACCTCTGTTGTAAAGGGATATATTCCTATTGACGTATTAGTTATCCGCGATGGGGATAAACTCAAAATTGCAGTACCTTCCATTATATTCCGTAAAAATGCCGCAGATTTTGAAGGCTTGGGAAAAAACGTAATTGATAAAAATATCAAAGTGTTGACCCGTATTGCCGAAATTCTTAATAAGTTCCCTGAGTATAAAATTCAGGTTGAAGGACATGCAAACAATATAAGCGGTACTCAAAAAGAAGAACTGGAAGATCTGATACCGCTTTCAACTGCACGGGCTGATTCTGTACGGAAGTTCCTCATCGAAAAAGGTGTTTCCCGCAGCCGTCTTTCTGCTGTAGGTATTGGCGGTGCAAAACCAATCGCATCCCTGTCTGATAGAGATAACTGGTGGAAAAACCGCCGTGTAGAGTTTGTACTTATTAAATAATAAAGGGAAGCTCTAAAAACTCGATTAAATTTTTAGAGATGCCCTAAACCTGTTCAGGAATTTCCGGTTCCGAACAGGGCAGCTTAGAATGTAATGTTCAAGTTGAAATGTTGAAATACCGGTTGTCTTTATACAGCCGGTATTTTCTATTTTGAGCCTGCCGTAAAAGCAACCGTCTTTTTAGGCAATTCCGATCGGCAGCGGAACATGGGATAGTTCTGCCGGAAGAAATGAAAAAGGATTTCGTATGCGTGCAGTAATTCAGCGGGTTACATCAGCAAGCGTGAGTATCCACGGTATTCCCCCGCAAAGCATTACAACAGGCTTGGTTATCTTACTTGGCATCGCCGGTGATGATACTGCGGATGATATTGATCGGCTTGTAAAGAAGATTGTTCATCTTCGTATTTTTGAAGATGAACAGAAAAAAATGAATAAATCTCTGCTTGATATTAAAGGAGATGTACTGCTCGTCAGTCAATTCACCTTATTTGCTAGTACAAAGAAAGGAAACCGCCCTTCATTCAGCAATGCTGCTGAACCTGTAATTGCACTGCCGCTCTATGAACAGTGCATACAGCACCTTACTGCTGTACTGGGTAAGCCAGTAAAAACCGGACAGTTTGGTGCCGATATGCAGGTAGAAATTCACAATGACGGTCCTGTTACGCTTATACTAGATACAAAGGCAATGGAATGATCTCTCTTATCGCATTTTTGGGTAATATCGGTGCCGAATATGCTCAAACACGGCATAATGCAGCGTGGATTGTTGCAGAAAGAGCCGCCTTTTGCAGCGGCGTAGTATGGCAGCGGAAATTCCGCGGGCAGTATGCAAAACTTACGCATAGCAGCAGCGGTAAGAATACTACTGTTCATATAGTAAAGCCTGAAACATACATGAATTTATCAGGCGAATGTGTCGGAGAAGCCGCTGCATTTTTTAAAATACCGCCGGAAGAAATATTGATTGTCCACGATGAATTAGAGCTGCCTCTTGCAGCATTGAGTTTAAAATGGTCAGGAGGTTTGGGCGGTCATAACGGACTTCGATCAATAAAAGCCGTACTTGGTACCGCAGATTTTTGGCGGCTGAGAATAGGGATTGGAAGACCGGCACCGAAAAATGCAGTAGTGCAGCCCAACATTGCCGATTATGTCCTTTCAGTCTTCCCTAAAGCAGATATGGAGAAAATCAATGCCGTTACCCCACTGCTTGCTACATTTTTTTCAGCACTGCTCTATGAACAAACAGAACCGAAAAAGCTGCTGCCGGTGTGGAAAAAAATTCTTCCCCCGTAATGCAGGTGCTTTCTTTCAACCAGCTTTGCTGATGAGACAAAAGATCACCGAGTTTTTTTAGGTGTCTATAACGTGAGCTATCTGTATTGCAGTTTCTTCTATAGTAAGGGAGGTAACATCAAGTATGTAAGAGGCAGCAGCTGTGTAGGTCTGTTTTCTCCGCTTGTACAGGTGTGAAAAGAGCCGGCAGGCTTCGGAGTGCTTATCAGCAGGCAATGAGCCGAGAAATGCAGGGTAGTTGCCGCAGCGGGCGGCTTCGCATGTAAGTCTTTTAAACAAAACTTCTTCTGAAGCATCTAAAAAGATTGTATATATTTTATCCCTTACCGGATATATTGCATCTGACGTATAGGGATTATCGCAAAATCCGCCGCCCAGTGCCAACACGCAATCAGCTGCCTGATTTTGAACAAAAAAGTGTTGCAGCGTTTGCCATTCTGCATGATAAAAAGTATCTTTTCCTTGCTGCACATATATTTCACGCGGGCTGCATTTTGTTTCATCATGGAGTAATGCATCACTATCATAAAACGATATACCAGCATATAGAGCCGCTTTTCTTCCAGCACTCGTTTTACCGGCTCGGCTTAATCCCGTAAGCGCATAGATATGGGGGATCCGGCTGTCATACCCATCTGCATTTTTTAACATATCTGCTTTCATGCTGTTTTGTGTTATCATATAAAAATCTGCACTCGGCGTACTTATTCATCTAAGAAATGAATATGCTGATCAAAATTTTTTCTCTTTTTTTCATGGATAGTATAGCCACTTTCGGGATACCCAATTGCAATCACCAACCTGATCCGTGTTTTTCTGTTAATAAGCTGCTGCAGTGCCGCTTCATTAAACATACCGAGAATACACGTTTCAAGACCGCATACCGTTGCTGCATTAACAATATTTGCTGTTAAAATGCCAATATCTATTGCCTTAAAATCAATATTTTTTATCATTGAGCCAATTTTTGCAGGCAGCGAATAGTATGCTTCGGTAATGATGAAAAAGGTATTGCATTCATCAATAAACTTATTAAACGATCCTAATTTTGCCGCAGCAACTTCCTGCGCCTGACTTCCTTGTACTACAAAAATTTCATAGGGTTGAGAATTACAAGCAGATGGAGAAAGGCGTGCAACTTCAAGAATATCAATGAGTATATTCTTTGGCACTGCTTTTGTGCGGTCAAAATTTCTACAACTTTGCCGTTTTTGCATTAAACCAAGAAAATCTTTTATTGTCACAAGACCTCCAAGATATTTTTAATAAACCTATTCGACAATGAAATTATAGAGGGAACCGCTAAAAATCTAACCAAGTTTTAGAGGTACCCTAAAATAAGTTTAATATATCCAATAAGAGCCGGAATGTATATAGGGCATCTCTAAATCTGTTCGGCAACGAAGTTATCAAATGGGTCTACTAGATCCGTAGCCGAAAGTTACCCAAAGTTTTTATTTTTTACTTGTTTTTTGAAAAAGCTATGATATACTTTTAAATAGAAGCCGTGAATGACAAAATATACGGCATACACGGTTTCACAATTTTATTCTCTTATTAAGGAGGCAGATATGTCTGTATTGAATGTTACCAGTGAAATTAAAACACTGCGTAAAGTCCTGCTCCATAGGCCTGGTGCCGAATTACTGCACTTAACACCGGATACTTTGGACGAATTACTTTTTGACGATATTCCGTTTTTAAAGGTCGCCCAAGCAGAGCATGATGCTTTTGCAAAAATTTTACGCGATAATGGCGCAGAGGTTGTGTATCTTGAAGACCTCGCAGCTGAAGCTATTAAACAAAAACCTGAAATTAAGGCTCAATTTATAGAGCAATTTATAAATGAAAGCAATGTCTACTCAGAAAAATATAAAAAAATCATTAAAGATCTACTAACAAACATAAAAGATGAAAAGGCTCTTATCCTTAAAACTATGGAAGGTATTGATATAAAAGAGCTTGATATAAAAGGCAAATCCTCTTTAGTGGATTTTGTTTCTGATTCGGATTCCTCTATGGTTGTAAATCCGATGCCTAACTTGTATTTTACCCGCGACCCTTTTGCAACAATTGGAAACGGTGTTAGCTTAAACCGTATGTACTCTGTAACCCGTAACCGTGAGACAATTTATGCAGAATATATTTTCAATCATCATCCTGATTATGCAGGAAAAGTACCGAAGTTTTACGACCGCTATGATCCTCCGCATATTGAAGGCGGTGATATTCTGAATATTAGTGAGCATGTTCTTGCTATCGGTATCTCTCAACGGACATCGGCAAATGCAATTGACACTATTGCAAAAAAGATTTTCTTTAATAGTGATTCTAAAATACATACTATCTTAGCCTTTGATATTCCGGCAAGCCGTGCATTTATGCATCTTGATACCGTATTTACACAGATTGATCACGATAAATTCACAATCCATCCGGGTATCCTCGGTCCGCTCCGCGTGTTTACCATTACAAAAGGTGCTTCTGCTGATGAGCTGAAAATTGTCGAAAATGATACCACACTTGAAAAAACACTTGCACAGTATACTGGTACAGGGCATGTAAAGCTTATTCAGTGCGCAGGCGGTGATAAAATTGCTGCTGCACGTGAGCAATGGAACGACGGCTCAAACACCTTGTGTATCAGCCCCGGTACAATTGTTGTCTATGAACGCAATGATGTTACCAATGAGCTGCTGACAAAGCATGGATTAAAGGTTTTAACAATGCCGAGTGCAGAACTTTCTCGCGGGCGCGGCGGTCCCCGCTGTATGAGTATGCCGCTTGTGCGCGATAATTAATCGATTTCTTACTACTGAATACTACAGGCAAAACGCATCAGCGTTTTGCCTGTGTTCTTTATCATATAGTAACATCATGCTATCAATCACGGTACTATTCCATAAATGATAATGTAGTGATATACTTTGAATTTATGTACGGTGTTTAAAATGTAAGTCATTAGACCTGTTCTGAAACTGAAGCTTTTAAACAGGTTTATTACCATTTATTACCATAGGAAAGCTTAATTTTGAACTCGTAATCAGCTTTGCTGATGTGCGATGTCAATGTATTGGCGTTTCCAATTTTATTGAAAGCTATGAAATATAGCGAGGAGTTTTTATGGGAGTTAATCTTCTGGGACGAAGTTTTTTAAAATTATTGGATTTTAGTTCAGCTGAAATTAGATATTTGCTGGATCTATCAAAAGAATTAAAAAATCTTAAACTGACACATACCCCGCATGATTATTTACGGGGAAAAAATATTGTGCTGCTGTTCGAGAAAACCTCTACCCGTACACGGTGTTCTTTTGAGGTTGCTGCTATGGATTTAGGTATGGGTTCAACATTTCTTGATCCTGTCAGCTCCCAGATGGGGCATAAGGAAAGCATTGAAGATACTGCGCGTGTTTTAGGTCGTATGTATGATGGTATTGAGTACCGTGGTTTTAGCCAAGAAATTGTAGAAAAACTTGCTAAGTATTCAGGTGTACCTGTTTGGAATGGTCTCACCAATGAATTCCATCCGACACAGATGCTTGCTGATGTGCTGACTGTTGAAGAGCATTTCGGACATTTAAAAGGTATTAAATTGACATACGCCGGTGATGCCCGCAATAATGTTGCAAATTCGTTAATGGTTGTATGCGCAAAGATGGGGATGCACTTTACTGCTTGCGGACCGAAAGATTTATTCCCTGCGGCTGATTTGGTTAAAACCGCCGAAGAAATTGCAAAAGAAACAGGCGGAAGTATCACGCTTACCGATGATGTACAAAAAGGCTGTAAAGATGCTGATGTATTATACACTGATATTTGGGTTTCAATGGGTGAACCGGCAGATGTATGGGAATCACGCATTAAACTTCTAAAAAAATATCAGGTAAATAAAGAAATGATGGCAATCGCTAATCCTAACGCTATTTTCCTGCATTGCTTACCCTCATTTCATGATCTAAATACAAAAGTAGGTCGCGAAGTGTATGAAAAATTCGGTGTTCCCGAAATGGAAGTAAGTAATGAAGTATTTGAATCTGCTCAATCAAAGGTATTTGATCAGGCAGAAAATAGAATGCACACTATCAAAGCGGTAATGTACGCAACGCTTAAATAAACGGGTAGGTATTAATATGGCTAAAGAACGAATTGTAGTAGCACTCGGCGGAAATGCATTGGGCAATAATCCGCAGGAGCAGCTTGCATTAGTAAAAGAAACAGCAAAAGCCATCGTTGCACTGGCAAAAGACGGCTATGAAATAGTAATCGGGCATGGCAATGGACCGCAAGTCGGTATGATCAACCTTGCAATGGATTATGCAGCAAATGGGAGTGCCGGAACACCGGCGATGCCGTTTGCCGAATGCGGTGCTATGAGTCAAGGCTATATCGGTTACCATTTGCAGCAGGCAATTGGCGATGAGCTAAAACGGCAAAATGTACAACGCAATGTTGTATGTGTTGTAACACAGGTACTCGTATCAGAAGATGACCCTGCGTTTGCCAATCCGAGCAAGCCAATTGGTATGTTCTATACAAAAGAACAAGCCGACAAAATAAAAGCAGAAAAACCGGAGCAAACCTTTGTTGAGGATGCAGGGCGCGGCTACCGCCGTGTTGTGCCGTCTCCGCAGCCGGTTGCAATTGTCGAGCGGACTGTTATTGAAGAGCTTGTAGCTGCTGGGCATATTGTTATTACAGTCGGCGGGGGCGGTATTCCGGTATTGCAAAAAGCAGACGGATTACACGGTGTTGATGCTGTTATCGACAAAGATAAATCATGTGCAAAACTTGCAGCCGATGTAAAAGCCGACAAGTTAGTTATTCTGACTGCGGTTGAGCAAGTTTGTATCAATTTTAATAAACCGGATCAAAAAGCACTTGCATCTTTAAATATTGCAGAGGCAGAGAAATATATCAGCGAAGGGCATTTTGCTAAGGGCAGTATGCTGCCGAAAGTAGAAGCCTGCCTTCAGTTTGTTAAGAATTATGCAGACGGTAAGGCTGTTATTACTTCGCTTGCTAATGCAGGCAATGCACTAAAAGGCGGACACAGTACCGTTATCACGGCATCATAACAAGTTTACCCCCCCTAAAGCATCAGTATATTGGTACTTTAGGGGTCTTTGCATTTCTTACCGCTACATATCCGGCGGATTGTAATAAATACAGATTACTTCATATTACGAAGTTTTTCATTATTTAAGGAGGAAAAATGGGAAAGAATAAAAAGAAATCATCATTAACCGCATTTTCAATCTTATATATTATTTTATTTGTATTAGCAGCTATTACATGGCTTATTCCCGAAGTAAAAAATGCTACATTGGGAAATATTGTTATGGCATCCTATAAAGGATTTAATAATGCCATTGATGTATGTTTCTTTGTGTTAGTGCTCGGCGGTTTCTTGGGTATTGTAACAAAAACAGGCGCACTTAATGCAGGAATTGCTCATCTCGTAAAAAAATTAAAAGGGAATGAACTGATACTTATCCCTATTTTAATGACACTGTTTTCAATCGGGGGTACCACATACGGTATGTCCGAAGAAACTGTTGCCTTTTATGGACTTCTTGCGGCGACAATGGTTGCTGCAGGGTTTGATTCAATGGTAGGCGCAGCGACAATATTGCTTGGGGCGGGTGTAGGTGTTCTTGGATCGACAGTTAATCCGTTTGCAACCGGTATTGCTATAGATAGCGTGAATAAAAGTTTTGAAGAGCTAGGTATTGCAAGCAGCGTGAATAACGGCGTTGTGATCACTTTAGGCATTCTACTCTGGCTGTCCTCTTTGATTATCTCCTGTGCATTTGTCATGTCGTATGCAAAGAAAGTAAAGAGAGATAAGGGGTCTACTATTTTATCTTTGCAGGAACAGGAAATTATGAAGGCAGAATTCTCCGAGAAAGCTGCCGGTATGGAAGCTGAATATACGGGAAAGATGAAAGTTACCATGACGATTTTTGCATTTGCTTTTTTCGTGATGGTTATTTCTGTTATTCCGTGGGATAAATTTAATGTTACCCTCTTTGAGGGATGGTCATCACATTTAACGGGGGAATCGCTTGGTAACTGGTGGTTCGGCGAACTCGGTATGTGGTTCTTGCTTATTGGTATAATTATTGCAGTAATTAATACATTCACAGAAAATGAAATTGTTACGGCGTTTATGGACGGAGCGAAAGATATTATGAGCGTCGTGCTAGTTATCGCTGTTGCACGTGGTGCTTCTGTGTTAATGGGAGAAACAGGTTTGGATAAATATGTTCTCGAGCATACTTCACAAGCCTTGGAAGGATTGCCCGCGTTTGCTTTTGCTCCGATTGCATATATTGTGTATGGGTTATTGTCCTTTGTAATCCCTTCAACATCAGGACTTGCAACCGTTTCTATGCCGATCATGGGACCTCTTGCATACAACTTGGGCTATAATCCTGCTGTTATGGTTATGATTTTTTCTGCTGCATCGGGTATTCTGAACCTCTTTACCCCAACAAGCGGCGTTGTTATGGGTGGGCTTGCAATTGCGCGTATTGAGTATAGCACGTGGCTGAAATTTGTTGGAAAGTTACTGGCTGTTCTACTGGTTGTTAATGTGCTTATACTAACCATTGGCATGATGGTATTGTCATAATACTCTACTGCTTATAATTTTTAGTAAGAAATGGGCTGTCCCCTGCGACGAAAAATCCTACCTTTCGCGTCAGTATGACAGCCCTTTTTGTTAGGCATGCCTGCCATTTTATTAGGCATGCCTGCCATTTTATTAGGCATGCCTGCCATTTTGTTAGGCATACCTGCTTGTTTTGTTAGTTGGTAGATACGGTTTTCTAATTTATTTAAGCAGAATTTCAATTGGATCAACTGTGCATAAGAGTTGCATCAACGGTAACCGTACAGTTGCCTGCCCGATTTTACCATTCTGAAATGTAATGCTGCCGATCGGTTTGATTTGCGTAGCAACAATAGGGTAGGGAACATCAATAATAAATTTAAATTCGGAGGACTTTAATTCTTCAGCTAATTTTTTACCATAGGCAACCGAAATAAGCTCTTCATATTCATGCAGAGGCAATGCTTCCCCCGTAAAAAGGGGTGCCATTAATGTATCAATAAAATCACGGCTTTCTTCCGGTAACATATTCACAATATTATGAATATGTTTTCCTTCTATAGAAATTTGAAGCTTCTTATTTACAGCGTCATAGGTAACCATATCTTGCAAGAGCGAATGATCCGCTGGAAAAGTACAGGTTATATCAAAACCGGCAGCACCTATTAACGCCAGCCGTTCTACTTTAATATTATTTTCTGCAAAAGTATTCATAATTTCTTGTGTATTAAACACAGAATTATTCTCAGCATTTTGTACAACTGATTTTTTTATATTGCTTTCTAAAATTTTCCCTGGTGAACAGGAAATACTTAGTGTGTAGCGATTACTGTTACGCACTGCTAAATGCATGGAAGAAGCACACGAAGTAACTCCTATAAGAATTAAAATACTACAAAAAATGAGAGAAAACCGATATGGACGCATAATAAACACTCCCTATTAAAGTAAAATTGTTAGTTGGAATAATAAACCTGTTCGGAAACTTACGTTTTGAATAGGTTACCTTGAAAAGCGAAACGCGTCAACCTGTTCGGCAAGGGAGTTATCGCACAGACCTAATGAGGGAAGATAGAAAAGTGCCCCTTAAAAATCTCCTGTGCGATTCAGTTGTTGAATTTGTATATTCGTAGTATAATAGTATCATGAATTTTTCGCGGACATTGCCGATCGGCGTACAAAGTTTTAAAGATTTACGAGAAAAACATTTTTTATATGTTGATAAAACAGCGTTTATCTGGAAACTTACCCAAGGAAGCAATCCATATTTCTTAAGCCGTCCGCGGCGATTCGGCAAGAGTCTCTTTCTTTCCACATTAGCGGCGTACTTTCTGGGTCAAAAAGAACTATTCAAAGGATTGTACCTTGAGCAGGCAGAAGAAGAATTGGCTGCACAAGAACAGCGAAGTGCGTGGCAAGAATATCCGGTACTCTATCTGGATTTTAATACAGGGCAATATGATACAAAGCAGTCGCTAATAAGCCAGATAAATTTGCTTTTAAGCCAATTTGAGGAAGTCTATGGAACAAATAAAAACGAAGAAGAAGTATCGCAACGTTTTGCAGGAGTTATCAAACGAGCCTATCAGCAAACCGGCAAACAGGTGGTTATTCTGGTGGACGAGTACGATAAACCATTGCTTCAGACAATGGGAGTAAATGAAGCACTGAACGAAGACTACCGCAACATACTCAAAGCATTTTACTCGGTCATTAAAACCTGCGATGA
>JBQMYN010000056.1:0-16086 GCA_052173475.1 Treponema sp. | reverse complement strand
GGGGTATTATACTAATATCTTTCATTTTGTCAAGTCCCTTTTCTTATGAAAAAAATAGTTTTATACGGAATTACCACACACATCGGCGTACCACTTGTAACAGCGATAAATTCACTCTATATGTTCAAGCATATCATAAAAAGAAAGAAGCCGCAAGAAAAATTATTCCATACAATGAAATAGGGCTAGGCAGCTATGAAACTTCCGATTTCAGTGCTTCGTTAGCATTTTGTAATTGCAGCTTTTTATCTTCAGCATGGATAATATCGTTCTGGGCTTTTTCAATCATGCGCTGATACTCAGTAATACTTCGTTCATACTGTACAATCGCTTTTTTCAGATTATCTATCCTTGCAGTTTCTTCGCTCATTGCCAGCTCATTTTCGAGGAGCGTAATAGCACGCTGCTGTTTTTTCAGCGCAATACTTTGTTCATGAACTGATTCTATATAGGCTTGTATATTTTTATTGTGAGGCAGCACTGCTGTATTATGCGCATCAGTCTCAGGGTAACATATCTGCACAGCATATAACCCTTGCTCTTTCTCGGTTGTAGTAATGGTAGTATCAATATCTTTGATACATTGCGTCAGCTCAGTAATGCGGGACTGCGGATTATCAGAAACTCCGCACAGTGCTAAGTTTGCTTCTATTGCAGTATTTTCCTCGGCTAAAACCGCTTTCCGATTTTCTGCTTCCGCTATTTTATCCGTATACTCACAAAATTGTTCATAAAGTAGAGCAAGGTCGTTCTGTAATTGCCCGTTAGTATATAAGTCCACTATTCGCGAATCATGCAACAAAGATTCCGATAAGGGTACAACAACTTTTTCAAGTTTTTTTTGCACAGCAGTATATTTTGCTTTTAAAACGGTAAGCTGTGCATTAAGAGAAATTTTTTGCAAAAAATTTGCCGTATTTTTTTGATTTTCCAATGCAATTTGTTCATATTCCAAATTTTTTATCTGCGCTTGCAACGGTTCGGCATCTGCGGAAATATCAGTAAAATAATGAGGAGATACCTCATAATATGTTTTAAAAAAAAGAATACTAAACGCTGAGGCTGCTTTTTTCTGATTAACCGTATACTCATGGAACACTTTGTCAACTTCAGCAATAAACTTTTTCAGCTCATTTTGCCGTGTTACAGCTGTTTTAATTGTAAGAATAGTTTGAGTATGCGCATCACGATTTTCACGGGCAGTTTGCCATTTTCCAAAGTAATCATCAGCAATATATGGTGCTTCATCGGCTATTTCTTCCCGGTATTTAAATAAGGCTTCGCCGCATTCACTACAGCATATATCAAAATTTACGAGTAAATCCTTATATACTTTTTTTTCTTCTGCTAACGCTTTTTTCAGCTTATCCATATACGCAACCTCATTGTTATCAATCGAGTTTATCGGAATCTAATAAACGTATTCCAAAACGAATACCACCCATATTGTAACACAGATACTTATGTAAAACCACCCCTTTATGGCGAAAGCACCAAACATAAAGCAATAAAGTACCCTCACCGCATTCAGTATATTTCAAGGAAGCCTTTCAGAACAGACTCCTTGAAATATGATGTTCAAAACCGCGCTATGCTATATATATGATTTTGAAGTCGTTGACCTGTTTGAAACCAAAGTTACCAAACAGCTTAGCGCGTAGACGGAATCTTTACAATAATATCCCCTAGCTCAGGTCTTTTCTCCAGCTCTTTTTTAAGATTTTCTTCCCGTGCTTTATTCTTATAACAGGGATCCTGAAACGAATAAGTAAACCGTGTATGAACATCATAGGTACCTTTCATCAAAGCGTAAGCATCTTCTGTCATAACTAATTCTTCATCGGTAGGAATAACAAAGATTTTTACCGGAGAATCAGCAGCACTGATACAGGTTTCGGCATTTCGTGTACGCGCAAGCGCATTTTTAGCAGGGTCAATTTTTATTCCAAGATGCGTAAGCCCCTCGCATACTGCCAACCGTACATCAAAGCCGAACTCCCCCACTCCGGCAGTAAAGACTATTGCATCAGGAGTTTGACCAAGTGCTGCAATATACGAACCAAAATACTTCCGCAGCCGATATACTTCCATTTCAAATGCTAATTGAGCCTTTTTATCACCCTCTGTCATTGCTTTGCTTACATCGCGGCGGTCAACATATTTGCCGGTAATACCGAGCAACCCTGACTTTTTATTGAGTGCGGTGTCCATTTCAGAGGCAGTCATACCGGTTTTCCGCATAATATAAAACGGTAGAGCCGGATCGCAATCGCCGGATCGAGTTCCCATCACCAAACCTTCCAGCGGAGTAATGCCCATTGAAGTATCAAAACATTGACCGTTTTTTACACAGCACATAGAAGCACCATTACCGATATGTGCTATAACAATATTAGTTTCTTCCGGTTTTTTCCCAAGAATAACCGATGCCCGCTTCGCCGTATAGAGGAAGCTCGTGCCATGGAACCCATAGCGGCGCGCAGAATACTTTTCATACCATTCATGGGGAATAGCATACATAAAACTAGTCTCAGGCATTGTCTGATGCCATGCAGTATCCATAACAGCGCAGTGAGGAACATCCGGCAGCACTTTTTGCGCTGCTTCAATCCCCATGATATTAGCCGGATTATGCAATGGTCCAAGATCCTGCACCTCACGGAACGTATCAAGCACTTGCGGTGTTACAATCACCGATTTTATAAATTTATCACCGCCGTGCAGTACCCGATGCCCAACAGCTTTAATAACACCCATATCAGCTATAACGCCGACATGAGGATCGGTTAATGTCTGAATGATAAGTTGCACCGCCTCTGTATGTGTAGGACACGGACTTTCCCGTACATATTTATCCTTTCCCTTTGCCTCGTGGGTAATAACGCTTCCTTGCTGAGTTACCCGTTCAACAACACCTACTGCTAATACGTCTTTATTTTCCCAATCATATACTTGATATTTTGCAGAAGAACTTCCGCAATTCAATGTTAAAATAACCACAATACACTCCTTATAATGAATAATTTTTGTAAGGCATAGTATTTACCATATCATCAATGATATTATCCTGTTCTTTTAGAACATCTGCTTTCCACTGTGCCTCTTTTTTTTCCCTTAGTTTTGTCATAATAAGTCTATCTTTATGCGCTTGTATGTAGTGTGCCCGTTCCTGCTCAATGGTGAGTTCAGCTTGGGCAAGCGCAGTAATTTGCTGTTCTTTTTCAGCATACAACCGTATAAGGTAATGTTCAAGTATCGTAAAATCAGCAAGCGTATTATAAGAATCACTTTCAAAATTTTTCCGTGTGGTAAGTTCCCGCTCAGCAATTTTCTGTAGGTTGAGTATGATAGCGTCACGCGCTGAAACAGCCCGTGCAAGGGCTATTTCAGCTTCTTTTTCCTTAAAAGCACGGAGAGCAAGCAACTTTTCCAGCTTAAAATGAAATGCTTTCATACAATAGTATCCATTGAACGGTTAGCACTTTCTTCAGTATAGAGTCCTTTTGCATTCTCATTTTTCATATATTTCCGCGCAGCACCGCTTCCTGATTGATAACTTTCTTCAACAGGAATATCAATATGCGTAATATTGCTCAATGCAGTCAGCGTGTCTTCGATACGGGCAGGATCATCAACATCCTGCTGCAAAAATGCAAGAATTTTATCATGGTGGTCAATTGCTTCATCTATTGCCGGATTAGTACCTTTCTGATATGCCCCAAGCTGAATCATATCTTCAGCCTCTTCGTAAACCGCCATCATGCGGTGCATATACTGTGCAGCTTTTTTGGTATATTCGCCTGCGACCCGATTGGATAAACGGGAAATGCTCCGCAAGATGTCAAGTGCAGGATATTGCCCGCGCTGCGCAAGTTTACGGCTCAGAATAATATGCCCGTCAAGAATGCCGCGTACTGCATCAGAAATAGGCTCATCAAGGTCATCGCCGTCTACCAGCACGGTGTAAAAACCTGTGATAGAACCTTTCGCTGACGTACCAGTGCGCTCCAGTAGTTTGGGCAATGTTTCAAAAACAGTCGGCGTGTAGCCCCGTGTTGCAGGCGGTTCCCCAATCGAAAGGCTGATTTGCCGTTGGGCTTTTGCAAACCGCGTAACAGAATCAAAAAGCAGCATAACATCTTTACCTTGGTCACGGAAATACTCTGCAATAGCGGTTGCCGTATATGCGCCGCGGATGCGGGCGAGCGGGCTTTTATCAGACGTAGCATTTACCACTACGGATTTTTTTAATCCTTCGGGACCAAGATCGTTAATAAGAAAATCGGGAACTTCCCTCCCCCGCTCACCAATCAGTGCAATAACATTGACATCAGCATTGGTATTACGCGCAATCATTCCCATTAAGGTTGACTTACCAATTCCTGAACCGGCAAAGATTCCAATACGCTGCCCCTTTCCTACAGCAAGTAGGGCATCTATTGCCCTAATGCCGGTTACAGCCCGCTCTTTAATGGGAATACGCTCCATAGGATCAGGCGGCTCGGCTATCAGCGGATAGCGAATAGGTGAATATGGTTCAGGTTTGCCGTCATCAGCCCTTCCCAGCGCATCCAGCACTCTACCTAACAGTACATCACCTACCGGAACAGAAAGCTGCGTACCGCTCGCAATGACTTCACAGCCTACCTCTATCCCCTGAGAATCGGTATATGACATCAGCTGAACATATTTATCATTAAGCCCGATAACTTCAGCGGTGATATATTCTTCAGTATTTTTTACAAAAATTCTGCACAACTCGCCGACAGAGGCTTGCGGTCCAATACTTTCGATAAGGAGTCCTTGTACACGGGTAACGGTTCCACGGTGTTTTATCGGCTCGGTTTCAGCAATAGCTTCAATATATTTTGAAAAAATATCAGTCATAAGCTATTCGCGCGCACCGGCATTGCCGACAGCCGGTTTTGTTTTTATAGGAGATATTTCCAGTATGCGCTGCTCAAGCTCATGGAGCTGTGAAGCAATGCGGGCATCGATTGAACCGAAATCCGTTTCAACAATACAACCGCCTGAATCTACCGTTAAATCTTCTATTACCGTAATATTCTTAACGTTTTCCGCCGCAGCAAGGAAATCTTTTGTATGCTCGGTCGTTAAACCCACGTCAGCAAGATTTACACGGAGAATTACATTTCCCCGCCCCTTTACTTTCCGTAAAGCATGAATAATATTAGAAGAAACAATATTCCGCTGGTTTTCTGAAATAACTTTTACCACTTTCCGAGTCATCAACAGCACAAGATCAACAATTTGCTGCTCTGTTTCAGCGAGAATTTCTTGACGTTTGTCCATTGTCCGCTCAATCATGCGGTGCAAGCGGTCAATTAAACGCTTTACTTCGGTTTTTCCCTCTTGATACCCTGCTTCACGACCTGCATCGAAGCCTTCAGTAAATGCCCGCTTCTGGGTTGAAGCCTCCGTCTGCTCTGCATTTCCAACAATCTCAGTTGCTTTTTTTTCAGCCTCGCTTACTAATGCCTGCGCTTGATCACGCGCCTTTTGAGTGTCAACCTGCGAGGCATCTATCTGGCGTTTAACCTCATCAAAGGCAGCTTTTTTTGCATCTTCAATAATTCGTTCCGCCTCACGCTGCGCTTCCGCTATCAGATGAGCCTTTTCATCTTCCCATGCAAGACGAAATTGCTCTGCCTCCCGCTTGAGGTCTTCCAAACTTGGTCCTTCCGCCACTGCTTCCGGAACAACCTCTTCCTCGATGATTTCCGGCTCAAAATTTTTTGACAATGTTAAAACTAAATCTTCATTAACATTTTTTACTTCAAAATTACGGAAAATATTTTTTGCCACTTTCAGAATCTCCTTTTGTAGAGGCATTACGCATATCTTTGCACAAACAGCGTGAAAGGATTGCCTGCTGTGAGCGTTCCACGGCTTCAATTGGTACAGTACCTGTTGTATGCAGCCTCTGCTCGCATTCTCTACCGGCATTTTTTATTATATTTTGCAGTACCTTTTTGTGCATACTTGGAGAAGCTCCTTTCAACGCATATACAATGGTATCAATCGGCACATCTACAAGCAGTGATTGCAGGACGGCATCAGGTATAAAAAGCAATTCTTCAAATGTAGTCATACAAAGCCTATGCCTATACAATCATTTCATCTTCATCAGAACGGGCAATAACAATATCGCCGTTGTCTTCCAAATGGCGGATAACAGAAACAATTTTTTGCTGCGATTCTTCAACATCTTTCAAGCGGGTCGGTCCCATATATTCCATTTCTTCTTTTAACATACTTGCAGCACGCTTTGACATATTTCTGAATATCTTATCTTGTACTTCCGTATCAACAATTTTAAGTGCCTTTGCCAACTCTTCACTATTAACTTCACGCAATACTTTCTGGATAGAACGGTCATCAAGCATAACAATATCTTCGAATACAAACATACGCTTTTTAATCTCTTCTGCCAAATCAGGGTCTTGATCTTCTAGCGATTCTATAATTGATTTTTCGGAAGAACGGTCAACAAGGTTGAGAATTTCAACGATACTTTCCACACCGCCTGCAGCTGTATAATCTTCGCTGGAAAGCGTGGACAGTTTCTTTTCCAAGACCCGCTCAACTTCACGCAAAACATCAGGAGAAGTTCTATCCATAGTTGCAATACGGCGCGCAACATCACTTTGTATTTCATCAGGTAAGTTCTGCAAAATCACCGATGCTTTCTGCGGTTCCAAATACGCAAGAATGAGTGCGATAGTCTGCGGATGCTCTTGCTGAATAAAATTGAGCAAATGAGCCGGATCAGTGCGGCGGATAAAGTCAAACGGACGCACCTGCAACGAGCTAGTAAGCCGGTTAATAACTTCAATAGCTTTTTGACTGCCCAGTGATTTTTCCAAAAGTCCGCGCGCATAATCAATACCGCCGGTAGTGATAAAGTTCTGGGCAGTCATTAGATCCTGAAATTCCTGCAAAATTGCTTCTTTTAATTCAGATTCAACAGTTTCGGTACGTGCAATTTCAAATACCAGTTTTTCAATTTCATCTTCCCGAAGCTGCTCCATAATCTTTGACGAGATTTCTTCGCCTACTGAAACAAGAAAAATTGCTGCTTTCTGCCGCCCGTTTAAAGATTTTATATCTTTTTGTTTTTTACCGCCTGCTGCGGATGATTTCTCTTTTGCCGGTGATACTGCCATACTATTCCTCCATTAACCACGTGCGCAGCAATAATGCAACGTCTCCCGGATGCTCACGCGCAAGATTTATAACGCTTTCCAATAATTCACGCCGCTTTACCTCTTCTACCGACATAGAAACTTCCATACCAGCCTGCTCTGCTTCCCACACAGCACGTTCACGTTCAAGCTGCGCCTGCCGCAGCAATTCTTCTTCCCGTAACCGTTTCCGCCGTTCAAGCTCGCGACTGACAACACGGTAAATGATGAATAGCAGCAGCAACACTGCCAAACCTGACAAACTAAATAAAATAACTTTTTGCCGCTGAACAGCTCTAAAATACGCCTTATCTTCCGCTTCAAACTCAGCAGTTCTATCAAATTGGATATTAAGCACCCGCACTGAATCATTACGCTGGGCATCGTACCCGATTGCATGTTGCACTGCTTCTGTAGCCTTTTGTAAGTCTTCATCTGATATAGGAATATACTCACGCTCAATATGTCCGTCGGTTATAACAAGATCACCGTCTTTAGTTTTCTTTGTAACCCATTTCCCATCAATATTTACAGACACCGTTCTTCTCCCCATTTCGGGACTTACAATTTCTGAAGTACGTCTACTGCCGATTTCTTCATTTGTGCGTACAATCGACTGCGTGGACAAACCGGTTAAATTGTTCATATCACGGTAGGAAGGAGCGGTTTGTGCTTCCGTACCGTCAGGCCCCTCAGGATTAAAACCGGTACCTTGATAGGTTGTAGCAGCTGTCTCAGATGACCGCGTTACAGACGGGCGTACTTCAGCTTCGTTATACGGCGTATTCGGATCATCCGGTTTCAATTGAAATGGGAGGTATTCAATTGTTTCGGAAGTCCGCTCGGACATATTCATTTCAATCTTAATGCTTAAATCGCGCACCCGATCTCTACCAAACGTTTGCTGTAAAACATTCAATATTTTAGCTTCATATTGAGTTTCAAGTTTTGAAATAATTTTCTGCTGTTTTTCAATGATGGACAAACGGTCAAAATCTTTCATTCCTGCAAAATCATTCAGAATAGTGCCGGTATTATCAGCAATGGTGATATTTTCGTCTTTCAAATCCGCAACAGCATACTTCAGCAGCTTTTGGATACCTTCAATCTTTTTCCGGTTTGTCCCAATATCGCTGCCGGGTTTCGGATAAAGGATAACACTGGCACTTGCCTCTACTTCTTCGCTTTTAAGTGCCGTTCCTCTCTGTGCCGGATTAATAACAACGTTTGCATCATCGACGTCATCCAAGGCTTTTATATGCCGGCGTACTTCTTCGATAACAGCCCGCCGTATATCAATATTTCGTTCAAAATCAGTACGGGTCCAGCGTTCCACATCGAATAATGCCCAAGGATCCGTATTTTTAGGAATAAGGTCTTCACGAGTAAGAATCGCTACCATACGACGTTTAGTTTTTGCATCCTTCACGGAAATAACACCTGACTGCGACACGCTCGCACTGACATTTTCCTCGTTCAAACGCAAAATAATACGCTCCCGCAACGCCTCATCAGTAATTGGTATATCAAGCAGCGGTACCAGTGCCGGTTTTGCAGACCATGAAAAAAGCAGCACCACCAACACAATTGCAGCAGCCGCAACACCGCCGAGTATTCCTTTTTGTAGTATTGTCCATTTACCCCAGTAGGTTTTTACTTGGGCAGATACTTTTTTGAACCATTCGTTCATGTTTCCTCCCCTTACAGAACGAACCTGCTATAGATCGTAATTTGTATTAAGTTGCATCCGTAGCATTCAACGAATAATTTGCAAAACCGCATCACAATTATAACAGCTCCATCTATCGTGTTATTGTAATATCATTCCAACTTTTAACCACACGGTCAATGAGCGTTTGTGCAATTTTAAGAGACATCCCCGCTTCTGCCATTGCAATTGTAATATCATGCACATCAACTGACTCAGGGTTTACAATCATTTGTTCTCCCAAATCTACAGTCCGCTGCTGTTTTGCATTAACTGCATCAAAGGCTTTTAAGAGCGTTTGCTCAAAGCTCATACCGGTTTTATGCACCGCCGTATCAACCAAATCGGTATCAGAAACCATAGAGCTGCGGAAATTATCAACAGCAATAGAACCAACAGGCGGATTTTTTAGTAATGAAGGAACCTTATACAAGACTGCCGTATTCGTGATTGTCATACATCTCCCCTTATACGTTTAAGGCAATTCTTAACGTCCAATTTCCAAAGCCCGCTGAAACATCTCTTTGGAACCTTGAATAACCGCAGTATTTGCCTCATACGCACGAGATGCCGCAATAAGGTCTACCATTTCCGTAACAATATTCACATTCGGATATTCTACATATCCTGCTTTCGGTCCTGACTTAATCGCATCCGCATGATGAGGGTCATATTTTAATATAGGCGGAGCAGCATCTTTTTCGATACCCATAACACGAACGCCCGTACCGATACCGCGATCCATATTAGACGCAATAAAAGGAATACGCCAATCTATCCCATCTTTTTTCTGTGCAACAATCACACGGCTGCGGCGAAACGGCCCGCCTTCCTGCGTCCGTGTTGTTGTAGCATTTGCTATATTATCAGAAATCACATCAGTCCGCAACCGTTCTGCACTCATCCCCGTTGCAGCAATGTTAATACTGCTGAAAATACCCATAAAACAGCTCCTTTATATTCACCATACATGGCAATAACACCCACGAGTTTAAAATTAAGTCTTTATACAGTAATGACTTAATTTTAAACATCGCATCTAAATTTAAGAAAACAGGTGAGCAAAGCTCACCGCCAAAAACTGTTTCGCAATCCGCTTTATGTGGATATAATCAATCATTTCCTTACAGAAAAAGCCGATAAACTTTCAGTTTTTGGGCAACCCTCACCCCTATTACCGTTGAAAATGCGATGTTATAAATCGTGTTATTTAAGCGATTTTAAACTCGCCGACCCATTTGAAAACAACGTTATCGAGCAGGTCTCCTATTTTAATACTGACTGAACCTGACTATACTGAAAGCCAGCCATCTGACTAAGAAGCTGATACTGCATTTGTGTTTTCAAAACGATCATTGCCTCTTCTTCCGCATCTACATTATTACCGTTTGCTTTTACTGTGCTAAGATAGTCTAACACTCTCCGCGGCTGCACACTGCGGTAGTCAATACTTCCGCCTGACGCAATATGCTGAGGATTTGTTACATTCAGCTGAAATTCCGTTTTTGCTCTTTTTTCAGAATCAAGCGCACGTTTTAACTCAGTTTCAAAGTTTACCACAGTCCGTTTAAACTCCGACACTCCGGCATTTGCAAGATTATTTGCGGACACCGTATACCGAAGCGTATTGACATCTAATGCACGGTGCAAGAGATCGACGGTTTTACGGAAACTATTAATATGCATCTTAACTCCTTTTTTGCAGAAAATTATTTTGCAAAGTTCTCATATTTACTATCGGCATAATGAATAGATGCTTTAAGATTCTCATACCGATATTCCGGCATCTCCCAATAGGGCAAACCCTTTTAAAGAATATAACGTGACAAATCCTGATCCTGCACAATATCTTTTAAGCGTTCATCAACATAGGCGCGATCGATTTCAATTGTTTTTCCGCTCATTTCAGTTGCATCAAAAGAAATTTCTTCCAGCAGCATCTCCATAATCGTATGCAGCCGGCGTGCGCCGATATTTTCCATACGGACATTCACTTCTTCCGCAAGAGCACTCATGCGGTCAATGGCATCATCTTTGAATACAATGCGGACTTCTTCGGTTGCAAGCAGTTCTTGGTACTGCCGTGTCAAGGCATTTTTCGGTTCAAGTAAAATGCGCTTAAAATCTTCAGCATGAAGCGATTCAAGCTCCACCCGCAGCGGGAAACGACCCTGAAACTCAGGGATTAAATCACTCGGTTTTGAAATACTGAATGCACCAGCCGCAATAAAGAGAATATGACGGGTATTAACTACACCGAATTTTGTATTGACATTAGAGCCCTCAACAATAGGCAGTATATCGCGCTGCACACCTTCGCGGGAAACATCAGCATTATTGGTACGCTCACTTTTTGAAGCGACCTTGTCAATTTCATCAATAAAAATGATGCCCATTTCCTCTACCCGTTGTTTTGCTTCTTCTACAATTTTATCGTGATCAACCAATTTATCAAGCTGGTCATTCATAATAATAGTTCGCGCTTCTTTAACCGGCAGAGTCTTTTGCTTGCTTTTATTGCTGCCCATAAGCATACCGGTAATATTAGACATTGCCATTTCAAAATCTTCGATACTTGAAGCACCAGCAAAGATTTCAACATTGGGCATTCCTGAGCTTTGGCTCATAACGCTTACCATACGTTCCTCACATTTGCCGTCACGAAGCATTTGCCGGAATTTCTCCCGTGTATACTGCATATCTTCTTCAGCAGTATTTTTTTCCGCTTTTTCTTCTTCTCCTGCCGGTTTTTGCTCTTCTCCTTCGGTAAGAAGCAGCTGCTCGGTCTTTTTGCGCCGCTTTGATTCTTTTTTGTTTGAACCGGGTAGCAGGAGGTCTAGGAGAATATCCTCAGTATTTTTTTCCGCTTTTTTCTTTAGACATTCCTGCATTTCACTTTTAACCATTGCATAGCCGACCGCCATGAGATCCCGAATCATCGATTCTACATCGCGCCCGACATACCCAACCTCTGTGTACTTTGTCGCTTCTACTTTGAGAAACGGTGCCCCGGAGAGTTTAGCAAGCCGGCGGGCAATTTCAGTTTTACCTACACCGGTAGGTCCTATCATAAGAATATTTTTAGGGGCAATTTCTTCCCGTATGTCTTCTGTAAGTTTTAAGCGGCGGGTTCTATTCCGCAATGCAATCGCAACTGCTCTTTTTGCTTTTGTTTGTCCGATAATGTATTTATCAAGTTCCGCAACAATACGAGGCGGGGTTAATTCTTCCAGCTTTTTTTCCATAATTATAATTCCTCCAGATGAATAGCATTATTCGTATATACACAAATTTCACCGGCTATTTCAAGGCTTTTTTCTGCAATTTCACGCGCTGATAAATCCGTATTGCGTAAAAGGGCGAGGGCACTTGCGTATGCATAGTTGCCGCCTGATCCGATAGCAAGCACATCTTCTTGCGGTTCAATGACATCGCCGTTACCCGATATAAGCAGGATTGTTTTTGAATCAGCGACAAGAAGCAGTGCTTCAAGGTTCCGCAGCATTTTATCTGTACGCCAATCTTTTGCAAGTTCTACTGCTGCACGGGTTATATCTCCGGAATATTCTTTTACCTGACCTTCAAATTTATCTAAAAGCGTAAAGGCATCGGCAGTAGCACCGGCAAAGCCGGTCATAATTTTGCCGTCATAAATTTTTCTTACCTTTCGGGCATTCCCTTTCATAACTGTTTGTCCCATGGTTACTTGTCCATCTCCAGCCATGGCGACTTTTCCATTTTTCCTTACTGCAATAACTGTTGTACTCCGTACTTTTTCTTTTTTCATCTATACCACCTTATTTTTATTGTAACCGCAGACCTGTTCGGCAATGGAGTTATCGAACAGATCTATTATACTATGTAAACGCAGCTGAAATTATGGACACCATCTCATAGACTTGTTCAACAACGAAACTATCGAACAGGTCTATTATCCGTAGTTTAAGCCGCCCTAACCGTGCGGATGCGCTGCACGGTATATATCATGCAGCTGTGCGGCGGTAATATGGGTATACCGCTGCGTCGCTGCGATACTACTGTGTCCAAGCAGCTCCTGCACAACCCGTATATCTGCCCCCCTTGTTACAAACATAGAAGCAAAACTATGCCTGAACGCATGAGGGGTTAATTTTTTCGCATTGGGAATCAGGGCGGTATACCGCCTGATAATGTACCGCACACCGTTTGCGGTAAGGCATCCTCCTTTTTTATTTAAAAAAAGAGCAGGACACTGCGTTTCTTTTGCAGCGGTTAAAAGCTGCAACCGTTCCGGCAGATATTTTTGCAATGCCTGTACAGCAAACTCCGCAAAAAAAACTTTCCGCTCCTTTCGTCCCTTTCCTGCAATAATTGCCGCTGTTTCACCGTGTTCCACATCTGCAATAGTCAAACTAAGGAGTTCGGAAACACGGCATCCGGTAGAATACAACAGACAAAATAATGCTGCATCACGAGTATACCATAAAATAGCACTCTGTTCAGGCATTTTGCAAAATTCTTCCGCTTCTTCAGGAAATAAAAAAAGAGGGAGCTTTTGCGGCTGCCTGATATTGCGGACAACAGATGCAGGATTTTCCTTACAAAGCTTGTGCTTAACTGCATAGCGGTAAAAGCCCCGTACTGAAGAAAGAATCCTATTAACACTAGCAGGCGCAAAATGTTTATCCCGCAATTCAGCACTAAAAATGCGCATCAGACTCGGCGTTACCTGATCAAATGTACATTCATTATCTTCCAACCATGCCGAAAATAATAGCATATCTGCACGGTACGCTTCTACTGTTTTTGGAGAAAAATTTTTAATACCTGCTCCGTATTCAAGATACTGTTCAAATACTTCTTCCATAGCTTAATCCATTTCCCGATCTTCTACACCTTCGACTACACTGTGCAAATAACTGCAATCAGGATTTACACAGGCTTTGTAACTGCCGTTCTTTTTATCGTATTTTTCTACCAAAAACCAACCGCATTGCGGGCATAGTGCATTTATCGGTTTAAAATGAGAAATAAAGCTGCACTCAGGGAAATTGGTACACCCGTAAAATTCTTTACCACGCCTCTTTGCTTTTCGTGCAACAATATCACCTGTACAGCCCGGTCGGGGGCATTTTGCCAGCGGGATTGACTTTGTATTACGGCACTCAGGGAATCCCCCGCAAGCAAGGAAAAAGCCGAATCTGCCAAGTTTTTTTACCATTGGTTTTCCGCATTTTTCACAGACAAACCCTGTCGGTTCATCTAAAGAACCTTTCAAACTGTCGAGATTCTGCATAACAGAATCGACTTGTGTGATAAACGGCGTATAAAATGTCTTAATCAGAGATGACCACTCTACCCTATCTTCTTCAACGGCATCAAGCTGTTGTTCCATATCCGCAGTAAAATTTACGTCAATAACATCCTTAAAATGAGCCACTAATATGTCATTGATAATTCTTCCCAGCTGAGTGGGTACTAATTGCTTATTGGAACGATTAACATAGTACCGATCCAGCAGTACGGAAATAATCGGTGCATAGGTTGACGGTCTGCCAATACCTTTTTGCTCAAGCATTTTTACGATGGTTGCATCAGTATATCGGGCAGGTCCTTGTGTAAAATGCTGTTCAGGGCGCAGCTCATGGACGGTAACAGCCTCCCCGCGAGAAAGATCCGGCAAGGCTTTCCCTTTTTCTTCCTTAGATATAAGTAAATTTGTAACTGCATAAAAGCCCTTTTCCACCACCTTGGTTGATGATGTTCTAAAAACAGCAGAACCCGCAGTTATTTCAAAACTTGCCGTTTCTGTTTTTGCATTTGTCATTTGACTGGCAACAAAACGCTCCCAAATAATAGTATACAGCCGTAATTGATCTTTATTTAAATATGGTTTGAGATATTCAGGGGTATAGGTACAATACGTGGGGCGAATACCCTCATGGGCATCTTGCGCCTTTGCGCCGACAGCATAAATATTTGACTGTGCCGGTAAAAAATCGGGATAGGTAGTTTGTATCCACTCACGGACATCTGCCAATGCAACCTCGGATATGCGCACTGAATCGGTACGCATATAGGTAATAAGACCGACACGGCTAGAGCCTACAGCAATACCTTCATAGAGTTGCTGTGCAATCTGCATAGTTTTACGAGAGGTAAACCCGAGTCTGTTTGCGGCTATTTGCTGCATGGTAGAGGTAGTAAACGGAGGTTTCGGACGTATCATTTTTTCAGTTGTTTTTATGTCTGATACAAATGCAGAAACATTTTGCAGCGCATCAATAATAGTCTGCACTGCTTGCGCGCTCTTTAATGTTGGTTTTTCTCCCTGATAGCTGATCAACTGTGCATCAAAGCGGCTTTTCCCTTTTTTAAAACTGCCTTCCAGAGTCCAAAACTCTTCGGGGATAAAATTTTCAACCTCTTGTTCCCGCTCGCAAATAAGCCTGAGTGCAACAGACTGTACCCTCCCCGCCGAAAGTCCGTTTTTTACTTTCTGCCACAAAAGCGGCGACAAATTATAGCCTACCAGCCTGTCCAATACACGGCGGGCTTTTTGCGCATTGACTTTTGCCGTATCAATTTCAATAGGATTTTGCACTGCATGTTTAATTGCCTGCGGTGTTATTTCGTTAAAAATAATCCGCTGTACCGGCACTGTTCCGCATTTTTCTCGAATTGAACGGTAAAGATGATAAGCAATCGCTTCTCCTTCACGATCATTATCACTTGCCAGAAACACATGAACAGCATTTTTTGCATCATGCTGTAATTCCTTTAAAAGCTTTGCCCTGCCTCTTACCGTTATGTATTCGGGCTGAAATCCGTTTTCAACATCAATCGCAATGCGGGATTTCGGTAAGTCTATTAAATGCCCCATAGAGGCTTTTACTATATAGTGAGCACCTAAGTATTTTTCTATTGTTTTTGCTTTTGCAGGAGATTCTACAATGATGAGATTTCGTTTTTTCTGTTTTTCTCCAGCTCGTTTCGACATACCTGTGTTTTCTCCTTGATGAATATATGATACCCTGTCCGGAAACTGAAGTTTTTGGACAGGACACCTTGAATGAGATATTAAAACCCGCAAATCACTACAGCTGATAGGCTTTCAGTTTTTGAACAGTTCCAGCTAATGGGGGGGGGGGGGGGGGGGGGGGGGGGGGGGGGGGGGGGGGGGGGGGGGGGGGG
>JBQMYN010000055.1:0-16159 GCA_052173475.1 Treponema sp. | reverse complement strand
GTGCGTTTACTGCTACGCCTTTAACTTTGACTTTCGTAACATCAAGGTTCAATGCTGTTTTACCACCAGCGGGAGGGGGTGGTACGGTACCTTTTGTTGCAGTGATGACAACATTTTCCATGGTGTACTTATCTGCACCGGCAGCACCTGTTTTAAGAGCGATTGTAATGGTCTTTTCGTTTGCGTTACTGCTCACAGGAGCAACAGTAATATCGAAAACACTTGCTTCATCGTCTCCTGCCTTAAAACCGGTAACAGCATTTGCATCAAACGTAACATCAGCTTTAGCAAGACTGTCAAAGTTTGCTGCCGCTACCGTTACTTTCTTTTGTGCGTTTACTGCTACGCCTTTAACTTTGACTTTCGTAACATCAAGGTTCAATGCCTGCTTGGTGTTACCTGCCGCTTTCGGCTGTACTGAAAACTTTGCGACCGGCACAAGGCAGAACTTACCGTTTTTGCTGTATTTAACGGAAATAACAACCTCTTGAGCCTGTTTACCGGCTTCGGGATGGGTTATTTTTGCAATACCGACACCGCCATTTACTGTAGGAAGTGTAACAGCAGAATTTGATGAAACCCATTCCGCCTTAATACCGGAATCCTTAGTAACCTGCGGAAGAGCCGGAAGCGTAAGCGTTGTCCCCTCTGCAAGCGGCACCGCTGTTTTGGCATCAGTAACACTCGCTCCCATAATACCGCTTTGTAAAGCGGTGAGTTTCGTACCTTTTAATAGTGCGCCTTCCGCTTCAACAGCCTTTTGATCCGGAGAAATACCACCAGGAGTGTTCGACTGTTTACAAGCTGCTGTCATCAGCAGTGCAGCTATACTCAAGCCTGCAATAATACGTGAACCGAATTTCATGTTCATATATGCCTCCATAAAAATTGCATGATGAGTTTCATCACGCTCAAAATTCTTGGGCGCAAACCCAAGAGTATGCACAGCATACCCCCCCCCCCTTTGTGTCAAGGGGTAAAATGCAAAAAAATTATTTTTTTTCCATTTTTTCTATCGTATTATTGTATTTGAACATACCGCTGCGGCAGCGGTATGCCTTACTTAAAAAGTACGCAATTTTTTGCTATCGGCAGTGACCGGCTGACAATACCTCTGTTCAGAGGGGAAAAAACGGTTTGAAAACGAAGGTATCGAATAGACGAACTAACGTGCAAGTTGAGCGGGAACCGGTTGCAAAAATTCTGTGTGAAGTGACTGTCTTGACAGTGCAGCCGTTAGGCTGCTAAAGGGGGTAGCGCAATAACAAGTGCGCCGTTTGTTCCGGCAGCAGCAACTTTTGGAGCGGAAGCGGAAAAACGTTGCGGGTTAAGTGCAGTAGAGGCGTACTTTTATGGAGCCTAGGGGGGCTTCCCCCTCCATATAAACTATTAGTAGCCTTGTTTGTGCTGTTGTGTATTTCTTGACATTTTAGTATATTCTGTATAAAATTTGATGAGACAGCTATATTGTTTTAAGGAGCAAAAAATGGAGGCTATTGTAATAGTTATTCTTAGTCTTGCTCTCCTAACTGTCGGTTTAATTCTTGGATGGACGATTCGCTGGCTGTATGCCAGATTTCAACTATCTGCTTCTGAACAACGTGCAGAGCGGGTTTTACAGGAGGCTATAAAAGAGGCTGAAGCTCAGAAGAAAGATATTCTTCTTGAGGCAAAAGAACAACTTATTCGGGAAAGAAATCAACAAGAACGGGAGAATCGTGAGCGGCGGAGTGATCTTCAGCGTATTGAACGGCGGCTTACGCAAAAAGAGGAGCAGCTTGATAAACGCTTGGAGAATGCTGAAAAAAATGAACGGCAGCTTGCCGAGTGGAAAACAGCACTTGACGAGCGGGCAAAAGTTTTAGATGGAGAAGAAGAGCGGTATAAGGAAGAACTTGAGCGTATTTCAGGTTTAACGCAGATGCAAGCAAAAGATTTAATTATGCAAAGTCTTGCAAATGAAGCTAAACGGGATGCTCAAGGACTTATTAACCGAATAGAGGAAGAAGCAAATTTAACAGCAGAAAAAAAAGCGCGGGACATTTTAGTTACAACAATTCAGCGGCTTGCAACTGAAACAGTGAGCGACATTACTGTTTCTACAGTGAGTTTGCCGAGTGACGAGATGAAAGGCAGGATTATTGGGCGTGAGGGACGTAATATCCGCGCACTTGAGACGCTGACAGGTGTTGATATTATTATTGATGATACGCCGGAAGCAGTGGTTATTTCTTGTTTTGATCCGGTACGGAAAGAGATAGCGCGTATTGCACTTGAGCGGCTTATTCTTGATGGGCGTATTCATCCTGCGCGTATTGAGGAAATTGTACAAAAAGTAACGCGTGAAATTTCCCAGACTATTTATGAAGAGGGAGAAAGGGTACTTTTTGATCTTGGAATACATGATATGGGACATGAGGCTGTCCGTGCGCTTGGCAGATTGCATTTTAGAACAAGCTATGGACAAAATGTTTTGCAACATTCTAAGGAAGTATCTATTCTTGCCGGTATGTTAGCAGCGGAAATCGGGGCAAATATCGAGATTGCAAAACGCGGCGGACTGATGCACGATATAGGTAAGGGAGCAGAAGCGGATTCCGATAAGAACCATGCGGAAGTGGGTATGGAAATGACCCGAAAAATGAGTCTGGATGCCCGTATTGTGAATGCTGTGGGGTCGCACCATAATGATATTGAACCTTCGTGTATTGAATCGGTTTTAGTGCAGATTGCTGATGCAATTTCTGCAGCACGTCCGGGTGCGCGGCGTGAAACTATGGATAATTATATCCGGCGGCTGGAAAACCTTGAAGTGATTGCAGAAAGTTTTACGGGTGTTGAGAAAGCTTATGCCATTCAAGCGGGACGTGAGTTGCGGGTGTTAGTTAATAATGAAAAAATCTCTGATATAGAAGTTAAATCGTTAGGGCGGGATATTGCGAAAAAGATTGAAAACGATCTGAAATATCCGGGTCGTATTCGGGTTACCTTAATTAGGGAAACGCGTATTATTGAATATGCCCGCTAGATTTTGTCTTTGGTAGATTTTGTCTTACAGCAGGAAGTAAGGGCATTTAAAAGCAACGGCTTTTGAACTGCCCTTGTATTTTGTAAATCCAGTAATACTGTAATGCTAAAATACCGTATATGGGATAACTTCTTTTACATGCAGATACAAAGATAGGTCTGCCGTATACATACCGCTTGAAACGGTTAAGCGGGGATTATCTTTTATCAGCAGTTCTCCTGTAACACACTTCGGTTTGTTTTTTTCTGATTTGCGTAAGTATGTCCGTACTGCGGAGAGTGCTGCTTGTGTGTATGCATCGTAGATTCCGTCTGTTTCGTTGTACCGCTTACCGTGTCCTGTTCCTTGCACCGTTATATACTGGCTGGATTTCCAATACTGCCGCCGCTGTGCAATAGTGCGGGTCATTTTGTATTCCGCCCAACAATACAAAAACGGGTATTTTGGACGAAGTTCGGTGATGGAAAGCGGCTCGTTACTTTCTTGGAGCTGGTGAATTGGGGTAAGGGTAAACTCTTCGGCAATATTTCGTTTTTTATCATAGGGTGTATATGAAAATTTCCAACCATACGCCATACCCGCAATAATAAACCGTGATACTTCTGTAATGGCTTGCCGCGGCGGAAGTTTCTTAGGCAGCGGTTCATTTCCGATAGTACCCGGCTGCGGCTCCAAGAACACCCAGACAGGGGCGCGTAGAATAACTGCTTCCGATTCATCCATACCGGAATATGTATCCGTGTACGCAAGAAAAATAACGTATATAAAAATGAACACACAGCATTGTTTTTTTATCTGCATTCTACTATACCGATTTCCATAGTTGTGTAGGTTTTATTTTGAAACGTATACGCGCATAGAGCCAACTGAACACTAAGCCGGACAAATGTACTGAATGAGCGATTGAATCGTGTGTAAAAAACATATCATAAAATTCTAAAACTGCATACCCAGTAATCAGCAGCGGGGCTGAAATAGGGATTATGCCGAATATAAAAAGGGTACCATGAGGAAAGAATACCGCGAACAGGTACATCAACGCAGTAATAGCACCTGATGCACCGATAATGCTTGAAAATCCTAGTCCTATGGTATAATAGAGTATGCAGGCTGTGATACCGCATAGTGCTGCCATGAGCATATAAAAGAATAAAAATTCAAAAGAGCCTATGTTTTGTTCAACGGCGGAACCGAGCCATAGGAGACCGATTGTATTTGAAAACAGGTGGACTGTACCGCTATGTAAAAATTGATAGGTGATTATTTGCCAATATTTATGGGCATGAACCGTTAAAACGGGAGTAAGGGCAAACTCTTTAAACAACAAAGGAGAAAATTGCATTAAAAAGGTTACAATGATATTTATCATGGCAATTTTTAAAAAAAATAATCGGTATGTGTACCGAAAAGGTTTATGTAAGATCATATAGTTACTATCGGCATAATTTCCCTGTATGGAAATAGGGAGAATCGCCTCTGCTTATTGGTTTTATGGTTAGCAGTGCTATAGGGTACGGCAACGATACCTGAAGCCGAACAAAACACGTGAAACATGTTTCATGTGTTACCTCCATAAAAGCTATGGGGATGTTATTGCCAGCGGCAAAAAGTAACCAACTTTCGGGGCATCCCCGTCTCCTCAGAAATATCAAGAGGTAAAACACAAAAAATACGAAAAATACGAAAAAAATTAAAAAATTTGCACTTCTTTTTGCTAAAATTTTAATGCGTGATCGGATTTTCTAAGAATGTTTGATATACACTGTGCTGTATCGTTGCTGCTGGCAGATATTTTCTAAAATTATGATGCAGTTGCCGTCTGCACCTTATCATACAGCGGCTTTTTTGCTATAGTCTCCACTATGTCAAGCGATTTTGTCCATTTACACGTGCACTCTGATTACTCATTGTTAGACGGAGCTTCCTCAGTTAAAAAGCTGGTTACAACGGCAAAAAAGCTTAACCAGTCCGCATTAGCTCTTACTGATCACGGCAATATGTTCGGTGCACTGCGATTTTTCCGCGAATGCAAGGCGCAAGATATAAAACCAATAATAGGCTGCGAATTTTATGTTGCAAACGGCAGCCGTTTCGGGAAACCGGAAAACACCGGCATTCGCAAATACTTTCACCTTATTCTTCTTGCAAAAAATGAAACCGGCTACCGCAATCTTATGGTACTGACTTCTAAAGGCTATATTGAAGGAATGTACTATAAACCTCGCATTGATGAAGAATTACTGGAACAGCACGCTGAAGGGCTTGTGTGTCTTTCAGCCTGTATTGCCGGCGAGGTGCCGCAACTTCTCTTGCAGGGAAAAATTGCCGAAGCGGAAGCCTTAGTGCGCAAATATCGCCGAATATTCGGTACAGAAAACTACTTTATAGAATTACAAAAGCACGGCATTGCTGATCAAGAAAAGGTATCGCCGCTGCTCATTGATCTTGCCCGCAGGTTAGGTGTTCCAATGGTAGTAACCAATGATGCGCACTATGCAGAACAAACAGATGCGCCTGCTCAGGACATCCTCATGTGCATAGGAATGAAAAAGCTGCGCACTGACACTAACCGCATGAAGTTTGAAACAGATCAGTTTTATATAAAATCAGCGGAAGAAATGGCGCAGCTTTTTCCCGAGTATCCGGAAATGCTATTGAACACCCGCCGCATTGCGGATATGTGCAATCTGGAAATTCCGCAGCCGGGACCGTTGCTGCCTGTGTATCAAATACCGGAAGCGTTTGATTCAAAGGAAACTTACATTACTCACCTTGTACAGGAAGGGTTAAAAAAACGCTATCCGGTCATAACCCAAGGCATTCAAAAACGGGCTGACTACGAACTCGGCATTATTATGAAAATGGACTTTGTAGGTTATTTCCTGATTGTATGGGATTTTATCAACTGGGCAAAAGAACACGGTATTCCAGTAGGACCGGGTCGCGGCTCAGGTGCTGGTTCCATCGTTGCGTATGCATTGCGAATTACTGACATTGATCCGCTTAAATATAACCTGCTATTTGAACGCTTCTTAAATCCTGAACGTATTTCAATGCCAGACTTTGATGTGGACTTTTGCTTTGAAAGACGGCAGGAAGTTATCGAATATGTCCGGCAAAAATATGGTGATGAAAGCGTCGGGCAAATTATCACCTTTGGAACACTGAAACCAAAAGCCGCAATAAAAGATGTCGGGCGGGTGCTGAATGTTCCGCTCGGGGAAGTTAATGCAATTACAAAAATGATGCCGTCTGATCCAAAACTGACGTTTCAAAAAGCATTTGCAGAAATTCCTGAATTTGCAGACCTAAAAAGCGATCCGCGTTATACTGAACTTTTTACCATTGCAGAAAATCTTGAAGAGCTAAACCGCAACACCAGTCTCCATGCAGCGGGTATTGTGATTGGAAAAACTAAACTGACTGATTATGTACCATTATACAAGGATTCCAAGACTGGAAAAACTGCTACACAGTTTACCATGGATCTAATTGAGGATTGCGGTTTGGTAAAAATGGACTTCCTCGGATTAAAAACGCTCACACTTATCAAGCATACGGAAGAACTTGTAAGAAAGCGCGGCGGGCAGTACGCTGATTTTTCTATTGAAAAAATTGATGAATGTGATCCTGCTACTTTTAAAATGCTGGGAGAGGGAAAATCCGCCGCTGTGTTCCAATTTGAAAGTCAGGGAATGCAGAATATCTTGAAACGGGCAAAGCCCGATAAAATAGAAGATTTAATCGCATTAAATGCTCTTTATCGTCCGGGTCCGATGGCATATATCGATCAATTTATTGAATCCAAGTTTGATCCGTCAAAAATCCAGTATCCGGATCCGTGTCTGGAAACCATTTTAGCGGAAACTTACGGGGTTATCGTCTATCAGGAACAAGTTATGCAGGTAGCGCAGCGTATTGGCGGCTACAGTCTTGGTCAGGCGGATTTATTGCGCCGTGCAATGGGGAAAAAGAAAAAAGAGGTTATGGAAAAAGAAAAAAACCGCTTTATTGAAGGCGCAATAAAAAATAATTTCAAAAAGGAAGATGCGGATCGTATTTTTGAAATTCTTATACCCTTTGCCGGCTACGGTTTTAATAAAAGCCATGCCGCCGCATACTCGGTATTGGCATACCAAACCGCATACCTAAAAGCTAATTTCCCTGCGGAATTTATGGCGGCAAACTTAACCAACGAAATAACCTCAACGGATAAGCTGCCCGAATACATCGCCGAAGCGGGTAAAATGGATATTCCGCTCTGTGCGCCGGATATTAACATATCAGAAGAATATTTTTCAGTTAGCAATGGAAAGATCATATTCGGGCTGTTGGGGATAAAAGGGGTAGGCGAGCAAGCTGCCCGTGATATTGTTGCTGAACGATCCGGAAACGGTCGTTATACCTCGTTTATTAACTTCCTTGATAGGATTGATTTACACACTGTGAACAAAAAAAATTTAGAAGTGTTGATTCAAACCGGCTGTTTTGATACACTCGATCAAAACCGCGCCACGCTCATTAAAAATTTAGAAGCGGCAATGGCGTTTTCTGCACAGAAAAAATCGGGTGTCGCCATCGGACAAGCGAGCTTGTTTGAAGATACTGGCATAAAAGAATTTGCCGATTTTGTCTTTGAAAAAACCGATGATCTTCCTCAAATGGAGAAACTTCGTATAGAAAAAGACTTAATGGGCTTTTATATTTCAGGGCACCCGCTTGATGCGTATAAAAAAGCAATAGACCGCTCTGCAACATTGGAGCTTTCCCATTTGGAAAGAGCTCAAAAAGAAAAGCCCTATACAATAGTTGGTATGATAACCGGCATCCGTCCGTATCAAACAAAAAACGGTAAATGGATGGGGTTCGGTACTTTTGAAGACCGCAGCGGCACCATAGACCTTACCTTTTTTTCAAAAGCGTGGGAAGAACACCGCAAGAATATACTGCCTGAAACAGTGTGCGGTCTTATCGGAACTGTAGACCGGTCGCGGGATACCCCCTCTTTTTTGGTAGATTCTTTTGTAAATATTGAAGAATTAACGGAACGGGCGATCAAAGAAGTTCATATAGAGCTTGACCCGCTTATTCAAAGCGATATACAGTTTCAACCTTTGAAAGATTTTATTTTCGGGACAGAAGGATCATGCGATGTATTCATCCATATCACGATAGATGATACCGTATATCAGGTAAAAGGTTCATCACAAATAAAAGTCCCGAGCACCGACGATTTTATTGAACAACTCACCAAGCAGCCGGGTGTGCTGCAAGTGTGGAAGGAGTAGCTATGTTTATCCGTTCATTGTTTGTTACAATAAGCCAGCTTATCAGTATGTATTCTTTTCTCTGTCTGATCCGTATTGTCATTTCATGGATCCCGCAAGCGGCGTATTCTGCTTTTGGACAAATCATTGCTTCTATCTGCGACCCCTATTTGAATTGGTTTCGCCGCTTTAAATTTACGCAAATTGGCATAGTGGACTTTTCGCCTATTTTAGCATTAGGGGTATTATCTATTCTCTCGGAACTCTGCACAAATATGCTTACAACCGGAGAATTTTCCCTGTGGATTATTTTTATAGGTATTATTCGGGTGCTGTGGTCGTTTTTCAGCTTTATTACCAATTTGCTGATTATCTTTTTAGTTGTGCGACTCTTATATGATGTATTCAATTTTGCAAGTGGTTCGCCGTTTTGGTACAGCCTTGACCGGTTTATCAATCCTGTTATTTCGCAAGTTATGCGGATTATTCCGGTAAAAACTCATTTGCAATACCGCACCAAACTGATTATTACCATTATCGCAATACTTGCGCTGCGAATGCTGATGGGATTCCTCGTAGGATCGCTATTTAACGGTTTCCATGTTATGCAGATGATTTAATTAAGGAAGCGCGTTGAATGCCGGCAAAATGGGCAGCACCCTGTATAAAACTCCTGCAAGGTACGCTGTATGAAGATGATAGTAGTAATACTGAAGTGTGGCGGCTGCTTATGCAGTACCAGCGCGAAGTGAGTGCTTTTTTTGAGCAAATAGGAGTAAGCGTTTTTATAGAACTGTCTGAGGGCTATGCCTTTTTAGAACAAAAAGAAATCAGTGACGAAGACCCCGATAATCTGCGGCTGATCCGCCGGCATCCGCTTACTTTTGAAATGTCGCTGCTCTGTGTGCTGCTGCGGGAAGCACTCGAACAGTTTGACATTTCACAAAATAATTCTGCTATACTGGTATTAACGGAAAGCGAAATCCGCTCAATGCTTTCTATCTACTTCAAAGAAAAAGCAGATCAAACAAGACTCTATCGCGAGTTAAGTAAATACCTTACACAAGCAGTGAACCTCGGCTTTTTAAAAGAGCTAAAGGATACTTACCCTGCAGGCTTAAGCGATACAAATATTGAGCGGCAGTTTGAAGTACGGCGTATTATACGTGCAAAAATTACGGTTGATTTTTTATTAGAATTTAAAAAACGCCTAGAAGAGTGTCAATATGCAATTTGAGCTTTTACAAGAAACACAGCAAAGCGGATTTTATTTAGATTTTTTTCAGCTGTACAACTGGGGTGTCTTTGATTCCCGCGTGTATACTATGCATTGCGCAAAAAAATCATCGCTGCTAACCGGATTAAACGGTTCTGGCAAAACTACGATTGTTGATGCGCTTATTTCTCTCCTTGTACCGCGTAACCAGCGTTTTTATAATCAGTCTGCCGGTGCGGAAAGCAGGCGGGAACGAGATGAAAGCAGCTATGTACTGGGGACGTATGGGAATCAGCGGTATGAAGACTTTACTAATAGCAGCGCACAAAATTTACGGAAAAAAGACAGCTGTTACTCCATATTACTGGGCTGCTTTGCACAGCCTGCCGGACAAAGCCCCATAACCTTAATGCAATTCCGCTTTTTTTCTCCAAACGGAACCTTGCAGCATCTGTATTCAATTACACGGAAAACACTTACTATTGAGGAAATTCAAACCGCTACAGGCAACTTTGATAGACAAGGCAAATGGAAAAAGAAAATGAGCGAGCAGTTTAATACGTCGTTTTACGGCGATTCATTTACTGCCTATTCAGGTGCTTTTTCCCAACTAACCGGCTTACGCTCCAATAGAGCACTCTATCTTTTTTCAAAAACAGCGGGATTAAAAGGTATTGGCAATTTAAATGAATTTATCCGCACCTATATGTTTGAAGGGCAGGATATGGAAAGCGTTTTTTCCGCTTTTGTACAGCACTACGAAGAACTGTCTCAGATGTACAATGAAATTGAAAAGGCGCAGGAGCAAGTCATTCTTCTAAAAGAAGTTATGAATGCCGGTACTGTATTTGAAGAACAGGAAAAACATGAAACCCAGCTGCACAGGCTTAAATCAGTGTCCCGTATATGGTATGTTGCTACAGCACTTGCGGTTATTACCCAAAATATTGAGCAGCTGACACAAGAGCAAATACTTGCAGAACAAAAAGAAGCGGCGGTTATTGCTGATATTGAGCAGCTGGAGCAAGACATGAGTTCCATACAATCAGTTATTGCTCAGAATGAAACCTCCCGCCGCGTATCGGATATTGAGCATAATCTTCGACTGTATCAAGAAAAACAAACAGTGTGCAAAAAAAATCTGCATAATTATGAAGTATGCGCTGTTATATTGGGAATTCCCATCCCAGATACGGAAAAAGCATTTACGGAAACCTATCGAACTATACCCGCGTTAAAAAAACAGCTGGCAGAACAATCAGAGTGTCATAGGCAAGCAATTCTTACTACCAGTATTGCCGCACAAAAAGAATATGAAGAAACAGAAAAACTTACTGCCGAGTTGGATTCTTTAAGCAAGCGAAGCAGCAATATTCCCTCTCATAATATCCGAATGCGAGAAACTCTCTGCGAAGGGCTTGGCGTTTCGCCAAAAGAACTGCCCTTTGCCGGAGAACTGCTGCGTGTACGGCAGGAAGCAAGCGAATGGGAAAAGGCAGTTGAAAAAGTATTGCACCATTTTGCATTGTGTATTTTAGTGCCGCCTGAACTCTATTTAAAAGTTAATCGGTATGTTACAGCCCATAACATGAATGGCAGATTAGTGTATTTAAAAACAGATACCCGCAGCCGAATAGAAAAACCGATGATAAAAGATAGCCTTGTTTCAAAAATAGACATAAAACATAATCATCCCTTGTCAGACTGGATGAGAACATATCTTGAAGATCAGTTTGACTATCTTTGTACTGATGATCAAACCTTGTTCGCTCGTGCTGACAAGGCGGTTACCTCTACCGGACTGCTTAAATCGAAAATTCGGCATGAAAAAGATGATCGCCCGCAGCGGGATGGGAAAGCTGCATACATACTGGGCTGGGACAATCTTCAAAAACGGCAAGAATTATCTGCTGCGCTCAGAATATGCCAAACGCACATAAAAGAGACAGGGGCAAAGATAGCTTCTTTGAAAGAAGAAACGCAGGCTGTCGAAGTAAAAATACGGGCAGCGGATAATCTTGCTGCTATGAATAACTGGGATGAATTTGATAGCGCAAAATACACTGCCTTAATTGACCGCTGCCTTGAAGAAAAAGCACAGCTGCTGAAACAAGATAAAAATTTACAACATTTAAAACAGCAGCTGAGTAAACTGGCAGCTCAAAAAAAAGACAAAGAGAATGAGCGTACCGATTGCATTGTAACACAAAAACAAGCGGCTTCCAACATACAAAACTTTGTACAGCGGCAGTCCCAGTTAAAGGAACAAAAAGAAATGCTCAACAGCAGCATCGGTACTGTTTCAGACCATGATATGTTATTATTTATAGAGCATTTCGCTGTTAAAGGCAACTTCCCGACGATTGACGGGCTTAATGCAGCGCACGAAACCTATACTGCACAGCTGGATAGGGAGCTTGACCACGCACGGCATCTTTTGAAAACGGCAGAGCAAACATTGCGCGAAAAAATGGCTGCTGTAAAAAATCCTAAACCTGAGATCAAGCGGAAATTTCCTACATGGGAAACTGCCGTGCGCGATTTACAGCCAGAGGTATCATTCCTACAAGATTTTACCGCATTTTATGAGCAGCTGTTGCATGATAATCTTCCTGCGTGGCGTAAAAAATTTAAAGCCTCATTTACTGCGAATGTACAGAAAGATATTATAGACTTTAATACTAATCTCGATTCAGGCAGGCAGCAAATTACTGCCGGTATTCAAGAATTAAACCGAAGCCTTAAAACTATTCCATACAATAGGAATCCGGCAACCTATATCAAACTTGAAAGCAGGGAAGCTCCTGATAAAACTATTCAGGAATTTCGGGCATTATTGCACGCAGCCTTACCGAATGCAGCCGCTGTTCTTGCTGATGAACAAGACCAAGAATTTGAATCATTTAAAAAAATTGAAGCACTTATAAGATTTTTGCAAGAAAAAGAAGACCGCCGTAAAAAAGTGCTTGATGTGCGGCAGTGGTTTGTGTTTGGTGCCATCGAATTTTACCAGCAGGATGCAATACAGAAGCAGTATTATGAAGATTCTGCAAGTTTGTCCGGCGGAGAAAAAGCAAAATTAACCTATACGATTTTAGCATCTGCGATTGCCTTTCAATTCGGAATAACCGGCAATTCTTCTCGTTCGCTTCGATTAGTTATTATTGATGAAGTATTTAGCAGAATTGATACGGATAATTCTTCTTATGCAATGCAGTTATTTAAAGAAATAGGCTTACAGCTTATTCTGGTTACACCGATGGATAAAATCAACATTGTTGAAGATTATATTGCCTCGATGCATATTACCGAAAAAATGCAGGATAATACCTCGCGGCTGCTTGAAATCAGTATGGAACGTTATAGGGAAGAGAAGGAAGTGTATGATAAGCGTTGAGGACTTACGGACAAAAGCAAGAAAAAAATTTACAGTATATTTACGCTGGCTGATTGAAGAGGCATACCGCAGCAGCCAAACGGAAGAACCGCTTAAACCTTTTTTTCCATTACTTATTCCTGCTGCACGGGGGTCAGCACATGATCCCTTTGAACAACGTGCTGAAGAAGCCAAGCAGCTCCATGCATATTCTAAACAAGTAAAGGGAAAAGGCTATAGCGTAACAACTAAAACTATTCATACGCGCCAAAATGGTAAGCAGACTGTTATCGAAAGAATTTTTTTTGAAACAGAACGTGATTTTATTTCTTTTATACACAAGAAGAAAGAACTGCCGTACTTTAAAACCAATCTTAAAGCGATTAAAAAAGAATTTGCAGTGCTGAAACCTGCTCTACAGCTCAATACGCAGATAAACTGGATTGAAAAGCAGCTTTCTATTCTGATACATCAAAAAGAACCGCAGTATTGGGAGCATATTTTCCTTTGCGCACAGTGGTTTGCCGAACATCCCTCCTGTGGGCTGTTCCTCCGGGAAATACCTGTGCCGGTTCATACAAAATTTATCGAAGAAAATCGCTCTCTTATTTTTTCACTCTATCATATTATACTGCATGGAACGCTCCCGCAAGAAAATACTGCTGAAGCGGCATACCAGTGCTGGGGGATACGGCTTACAGAAGCCTTTATACGGTTCCGCCTGTTAGATGGTAGGCTGCACATTAGCCGCTTTCGCGGGCAGGTACAAAATAGCAGTGCCGTCTCGCAGAATGAGGCAGCGGGGGTGTCGGTATGCAGTGAGGCGGCGGAACCGCCCTATTGTGTTACAAGCGGAGAAATGCAGCTGCCGCTTACTGTTTTTCAGTCGCTCGATTTTACCCGCTTTCAGCATATCTTTGTGATTGAAAATCTCATGGTGTATCTGAGCTTTCCACCGGTACCGAATAGCTGCTGTATCTGGGGCGCAGGGTTTGCCGCTGTTTTACTCCAAAACTGTACAGCATTACAACAAGCGGATCTCCGCTATTTTGGCGATATTGACGAACACGGTTTTGAAATTCTTTCTGAAGTGCGCAACCGGTTCCCCAATGTACAGTCTTTTTGTATGGACGAACACACATACCATACTTTTTCCCGTTTTGCAGTGGAGGGCAAAGCATCGCAACGCAGTCCTGAGGAACTAACGCTGACAGAAGCGGAACGCCGGCTTTTTCTCTTTCTAAAAACAAACCCTGAAATTGGGCGATTGGAACAAGAGCGGATTTCTCAACACTATATTCAGGAGCAGCTATGCGAAATTCACACAGTGCCTACATTGCAGCTCTGATTAGCGGCGATTCAGGACTGCGTCTACTGCGCTCAAAAAATCCTGAAATTACTATATCATTTTTATATACAACATTCAGAGAAAAACATCTACAGACGATAGACGCTGTGCTATTTGAAACACTCCTTGCTGATTTTTTGCACACACAGGAGCAAAGCGGCGGACAGCAATGGTTTGAAGCCCAAACGGACAGCACAGAAACGGATATTGCGACAGGACAGTATGCCCTTATTCCGTCTACTCAAACGGCACAAGCAGCGCAAACAATGGAGGGTAAGGCTCATATTCTAACCAACAAATGGTGTTCGGAACCAGTCGGCTACATACGGCGTTACTATAATGAACGGCATGATTTAATTATCGAACTGAGTGCTGGAGTGGAACGGCTTTTTACTTGGCTGGATAATATGGATTCAGGCACATTCATTGCGGCGGAATCACGCTTTCAAGATATTTTACATAAACTGCGTGAGTTGTCCGAGAACACGGCGCAGAATGCAGAAACTCAGATTGTCGAGCTAAAGAAAAAGAAGCAAGAAATACAAAAGAGGATTGATACCATTGCCCGTACCGGCAGGGCAGAAATTTATACACCGGTACAAATGGTAGAGCGGTTATACGAGGTTGCACGGGCTTCGCGTGAATTACTTTCTGATTTTAGGATGGTAGAGGATAATTTTAAAAATATTCTTGCAGATGTGTATAAAAAACAAAGCGGTGATGAAACCAAGGGAGCAGTACTCGGCTACGCACTTGATGCTAATTTAGAACTGAAAGAAACACCGCAGGGGCAAACATTCAACACATTTTGGGCGTTTCTTGCTGCTGATGCAGGGAAAAATGAAATTAATGAGCTGACAAACAACATTATAACGCAGGTACAACAGCACGGTATTGCATGGGATGATGCCTTTTTACTCCACTTAAAACAATATCTGCATGAAGCGGGGCGAAAAATTATTGATTCTACCCATAGCTTAACCCACCGCTTAAATAGGGTGCTGCTTTCGCAAAATTACGGCGGGCATCAACAGCTCACTGAATTAATACGGGCAATTAAGCGGCGGGCATTTGAGCTTGCCGGTTCGGATTATACTTTTCAAACCGAACTCTCTATAGAAACAAAACCGCAGCTATCGTTTCCGCAAGCACGAACTTGTATCTTGCCTGCCGCGATACGGGCTTTTGAACCGATACCAACTTTTAACGAAGAAACTTCTCCTGCAATGCTGAAAGCAAGCGGTGTTTTTAACCAGTTTTATGTTGATGAAGCCCGCTTGAAGAAAACTATTGCCCGCTACCGTAGTGAATTTCACCCTGAAACAGGACAATTCAGTCTTGGAGAATTAACAAAACAATTTCCTATTGAACAAGGACTTTCTGAAGTAGCAGCGTACTTTGCGCTGCGTCCTAAACTCCGCCCCGCTGCCCTTGTTTTGGAAGAAGTAACAGAAACAATTACCTATCGGCACAATGATACTGTTATAGCCCTTACGCTGCCTAAACTCATCTTTTCCTAAGATGTAGATGCGATGTTTAAAATTAAGTCATTACTGCATAAAACTTAATTTTAAACTCGTCGGGGATGTTACAGGGCTTCCGCATGATAATAAATGCAATGTTCTTTCCTGAATTATTGATCAATACTATAGTTTCTCCACTGCCTGCACAGTTAAACCAGTTGCTTGTGCGATATTTTCAATAGATAAGCCAAAGCCCAAGAGGTTTTTTGCTGTTTCAAGTGCTTTTTGGTGAGATCCTCGTGCTTCTCCTTCCGCAAGCCCGAGGGATTTGCCCTCTGCAAGCCCGAGGGATTTGCCCTCTGCAAGCCCGAGGGATTTGCCCTCCGCAAGACCGAGAGATTTACCATGTTGTATGCCTGCATTAAATTGACTTTCAGAAATAGTGGTGATGTCGCTTTGGA
>JBQMYN010000054.1:0-16202 GCA_052173475.1 Treponema sp. | reverse complement strand
CTTATCACAGCTCCAACACGCTTCCTTTCTTTACAGTTCCTCACTACTCCTGCCAGTCCGCTTGCTACCTGTTCACAAAAAACTACCATCCTTTCCTCTGTTTACCGCAGGCATTGCATTTTACTCGTTCATGCCGTATACTTTTATGTGTATGGAAGACGAACTTCACATAACCCTCACAAATGATTACGCATTCAAACGCTTGTTAGATAGACGCTTAGTGCGGAAATATGGAGAGATGTATGGTAAAACCAACAGTTACTGAATTATTACTCGATCTTACACGGATTGATAGTCCTAGCGGTAACGAGACAGTTTTTTTTGATTATGTGGAATATATATTACGTTCAATGAAGTTCGAAATTCAGTACGATTACTTATGGTAATATGATTGCATATAGAAATATCCGTTCATATAAAAAACCGATACTATTCGCTTTTCATGGTGATAAGGTTTCTACAGGGGAACCGATAAAAGGAATGATCAAAGACGGTTTTGTTATATCAGATGGTAAAAATTCAGTAGGAGCAGATAATAAAGCTTCATTAGCTTGTCTCATTCATGTTTTAAAAAACAGAAATGACGAAGAACCGATAGAAATATTGCTTACAAGAATGGAAGAAGAGGGATTCATAGGGGCAAGAAATCTTGATAGGACAATGATTAAAGCAGAAATTGGAATAACAATGGATGGAGGCTCAATAGGAGAAATTACTATTGGTTCAAAATATTGGACAAATATATTGTTGAAATCAAAAAAAGATATTAAAGATATTGAAAGATGGCTTAAAAATCGTACAACAAAAAGTGCTTGGGGCATTACTGTTAAAAGTTATAATAGTAACGCCTACAATTTTTCATTAAGCATACTTACTCCGGAAAGCAATATTGATGAGTTTATAAACGAAACCTGCAAAATGCTTGGACCGGACAAAATAAAAGTTATGAGACAATGTCCAGGATTTGATGTTACCAACAATGAAAAATTTATCACATTTGTAAAAGATAGCATAAAAGAAACAGGGATAGAGCCAAAACTAATCTTTGATGACATAGCTCCTGAAGTATGTGTATTGAATTCGAAAGGAATCCAATGTGTAAATATAGGTGATGGTGTTATGGATGAACATGAAGTATATGAAAGGGTCTTGATATCTGATCTAGAAAAAAATGTGGCAATTATTCATAAGATACTAGATAATTATCTTCATCTAACACCCGCTTCAACCTGACAGTGCGTTTGGCGTGGAAATTGCTTATGCCGCTGTGCCGCTAAGCGGGCTTCAGTTTTTTTATGCAATTTCCACGCCAACTTTGCCTTACGCTAGAGGCAAAGCCACAAATGCAGGTTAAGCGAATGCTGTACAGGATGTCAGTGGTTCCAAACAATATTGAGTTTTTCTAGCCAAGTCCGGGATAAAATAATGCGCTTCGTTGAGGTAATTGACCAAAAACGTCGGTGTTCCCGTGACGAACCAGCAGCTGCCTAAATTCTTCGCCTTACATACACTCAAAAGACTAAAGGGATTATATACACGCTCTCCCGCTTTTGCAAAAAGATAGCCGTCATACTATTTCTTCAACACAGCGAGAATTTCACCGCTGCTCAGTTTTTCTTTGCTGCTCAACGCCTCTATTTCAGGAGCAAAATTCTGCACAAGTTCCTGCTCAGTAATGCCGCCGAGACCAGCATAATCTGTCCGCAGGCTTATATCTTCAATATTATTCAGATCACTGAAAATACTGATTTTGCTGAATTTGGTAACTCCGGTTAAGAACGCAAAGCGGATATACTCATCACAGGTTTTAATGAAACCGCTGCGGACGACTTAAGAAATACAGTCGCCCGATCACTACTAATTGGGCAATATACGCTGTTTTGTCTACATAGAGATAGCGGTCATTCCATACAGAAAAAGCCGATAGGCTTTCAGCTTTTGGACAGCCCCGTGAGCTTTGCTTACCGGTTTTCCTTATTATCAACCGGCGGAGGATTAATAATTTTACCTTCAAACAGCATTTTCGGCTGTATGCGTATCTTTAGCCGCTTTTCAATTCCTTGCAGCATACGCAATTCATATTCATCGCCTAGTACGATATTTACGCCCGTTTTTCCAGCTCTACCCGTTCTTCCTGCCCGATGGATAAAGGCTTCGCAGTCTTTAGATACATTCATCTGAATAATATAGTGAACATCGGTAATATCTAAGCCGCGTGCAGAAAGATCGCTTGTTACAAGAATGCGAATTTTTCCTGATTTAAAACGCTGAATGATGCTTTTCCGGTCGCTGCCTGATAGTTTGCTATAGAGTGGGTAGGCATCTAGTTTTTTATATTGCAGCTTTTGTGTAATAGTTTCTACCTCATGCGCAGGGGCTGCAAAAATCAAAATTTTCTCGGCAGGTAGTGCGTGCAGCAACATACGCAGCGCATCAGTTTTATGTTTGCGCTCTGAAAAAAAAGCCCAATGTTCGATATTGCCGGATAATACCCCGTCTTGTCCCAAACCGGCAAACACAGGACTAAAGTTTTGCGCGCGAGAAAATAATGTTGTCAATGCTGCTCTATTTTTTTCATTAAATGTTGCTGAACATGCAGCCGCTTGGGTAGAAGCTGGTATATGGGCAAGCACAGTGCGCAGTTCTTCAATACTCTCACGAACAAGTAGGCGATCAGCCTCGTCAATTACCACTGCATGCAGGCAGTCAAGTTTCAATTTTTTAAGATGAATAAGATCGGCAATACGGGCAGGTGTTCCAATGACAATTGGCGGCTTTTCCTTTAAAACATCAATTTGCCGCTTTATAGAACTGCCGCCGACACAGAGAGCTGCTTTTAACGGAATGCCTGAATCTGCTTGCAGGATCGCCAAGGTCTCTTTTATCTGAGACGCGAGTTCAATGGTTGGTGTAAGAATAAGTATAACAGGCGGTGTTTTTTCCTGTAATTTCGGCAGCGTAGTTGTCAACAGCGGCAGCAAAAATGCGAGAGTTTTTCCGGTACCGGTTTCAGATTCAAAAAAAACATGCTTATGCTCCAATAAAAGCGGAATAACCTGTTCCTGCACTGGAGTGGGTTTTATAATTGAGCGAATACGCAAAGCGGTAATCAACGGCTCATAGAGCGGAAGATCAAAAAAACTGTTCATTAACGGAGGATAGCATATTTCTTAAATAAATGCTAGAATAGAAAGAATAGGGTATCTCTAAAAAGCTGAAGTTTTTAGAGGCTCCCAATAGTATCAGAACAACCGCATCAGACCGTTTTAGCGGTTCTTGGAGAATAAGAGTGTTTGATACGGGAAAAGAGGTGTATGTGTGAAAATAGGTATTAACACATTCGGGTGCGATCATGGGCGATCAGGCATCGGATCGTATATTTTATCACTGGTACATAATATGCCGAAAACGGTGCATAAAATTCATCTTTTCGGACCGGAGCTGGATAAATACACCTATACATCCGGAGTAGCAGGTATTACCTACACTGGAATTCCAATCAATGGTAGTGCATTTTCAGAAAAAACATGGTTTGCATTCTCTTTTAATAAGTTTGTTAGAAAACAGCAATACGATGTAGTATTATTCCCTGCGGGGCTTCCTACAGTACCGCGACCGTTTGATGTTCCAATTGTTCCTGTCATTCAAAATGTTGTAGATCGTTCAAAAGGATATTTTAATTCACTATTTTCAAAACATTTTTTATATTCGGTTCAGGGGATAATTTGCCCAAGCAGCTATATTTATAACCAGATACTTGACTTAGGCATCCCAAGCAGTAAACTCAAGGTTATTCATAATGGCATCGACACCACGTTATTTTATCCGTGCGGAACACAAAACAACGATGCATTACTTGTTCAGCCGTTTGCAATTAAACGTCCGTATATCATGTATGCGTCGCGGATTAGTTATCCTGAAAAATGCCACGTTGAACTTATTAATGCGTTCACTCTTTTTAAACAGAAAACACACGCTCCGCATAAGCTCGTTATTGCCGGTGCAGACGGAAAAAACTCAGAGATAGTACACCAAGCAGTGTTACGCTCTCCAGTTGCATCAGATATTCTCTTAACCGGCTATTTCCCGCATCAAAATTTACCGCATCTATATTCTGCCGCTGATTTATGTGTATTTCCCTCGCCGGTTGAAGGAGTAGGACTGCCGGTAATTGAAGCAATGGCCTGCGGAATTCCAACCGCTTGCGCTTATGCCGGCGCATTGCCTGAAATCGCAGGAGACTGTACATGCTACTTTAATCACAAGAATCCTGCTGAAATAGCCGCAGTAATTGAGCAACTTATTGATGCGCCCATCCCCGAAAACCAAGAAAAACGAAAAATGCTTATTGCAAAAGGAATTGAATGGACAAAACAGTATAGTTGGAAAAAAACCGCAGAAGAAACACTCGCATACCTCAGCAGATTGAAATGATAACAAATGCAGTATATTCTGCGTAAATTACGCCTTTATAGCAGGAGTTGGTTTCTCACACTGCTATGCAGTTTTTTCAGAAATCAACTTTAAGGCAGGCTTATCTAAATTTTCAACCATCTGCTTTGTAATATGTAATTCTTTTTCACCTTTTAAAGAAGGTGCTTCAAACATTGCATCAAGCATCAATTTTTCAACAATTGAGCGTAATCCGCGGGCACCGGTATTCTGATCCAGTGCTTGTTGTGAAATTGCATCCAGCGCATCATCATCAAAAGCAAGTTTAACATCATCAAGTTTAAAAGAAGCTTCAAACTGCTTGATAACTGCATTTTTCGGTTCAATGAGTATCCGGCGTAAATCCTCAAGCAACAATGCATTAAGAGAGACAGTAATAGGTAAACGACCAATGAGTTCAGGGATAATACCGAATTTTACTAAATCATCGGGACTGAGTTTTTCGTATAAATCTTGTAGTTTTTTTTCTTTTACTGTTTGTACATGCGCACCAAACCCCATAGGATTTTCAGAGACCCGCGTTTGCACAATATTATCTAAACCGACAAATGCACCGCCGCATATAAATAAAATATTCGACGTATCAATTTTCAGCATATCTTGATTAGGATGTTTGCGCCCTCCCTGCGGCGGAACAGAAGCGACTGTGCCTTCAATAATCTTCAACAAGGCTTGCTGTACACCTTCACCGGAAACATCACGTGTAATCGAAACATTTTCGCTTTTACGAGATATTTTATCAATCTCATCAATAAAAATTATACCGCGCTCGGCACTTTCAATATCACCGTCTGCATTTTGAATAAGTTTTAATAAAATATTTTCAACATCTTCGCCGACATAACCGGCTTCAGTCAAGGTTGTTGCATCAGCAATCGCAAAGGGAACTTTCATCTTCTGCGCAAGGGTGCGCGCCAATAATGTTTTCCCTGAACCCGTAGGTCCGATGAGGAGAACATTCGATTTTTCAACAACCACATCATCTGTACTAGCAGGAGGATGCATTATTCGTTTATAATGATTATATACTGCAACTGATAAAACACGTTTTGCTTTTTCTTGCCCAATAATATGCTCATCCAAAAAAGCCTTTAATTCCGCAGGCGTAGGAATATCATCCTGTATGTCTAGTGGCGTAAACGCATGATATTTCTGCAAATACCCTCTACATAAGTCTACACAATGATTACAAATTGACACACCCGGACCAGGCACTATCTTTCTTCCCGCACCTTCCCGCTTACCGCAAAAAGAACATACCGGCAGTTGTTCATTTTTTAGCTTAGCCATTTTTTCTCCTCGTCATTACTGTATCAACTATACCGTAGTCACAAGCATCTTGGGCAGACATAAAAAAATCCCGCTCCATATCAGCAGCAATCACTGCCTCGGATTTTCCCGTGTGGTATGCACAATATGCAATGATGAGTTTCTTTAACCGGAGAATTTCCTTAGCGTGTATACTTATATCACGAGCCTGTCCTTGTGCGCCGCCCCACGGCTGATGGATCATCACACGAGAAGAAGGCAGGGCATACCGCTTTCCTTTTGCCCCGCTCGCGAGCAAAACAGCAGCCATGCTTGCGGCTTGCCCCAGACAGATAGTCTGCACATCAGGACGGATATGCTGCATGGTATCATACATTGCAAGACCTGCCGTTACAGAACCGCCGGGGCTATTGATATAAAGGCTAATGTCTTTGTCAGGATTTTGCGATTCTAAAAATAAGAGCTGTGCAACAACTAAATCGGCCGTTGTATCAGTAATTTCTCCGTCAACAAAGATAATTCTATCTTTTAAAAGACGGGAAAAAATATCATAGCTACGTTCACCGTTTCCTGTTTGTTCGATGACATACGGAACTAGACTATGCATTCTTTCTTGCATCATCATTCCCTTTATTAAAATACTCTTCGAAAGTTACAGCCTCTGCCATTTTGATAACCGATTTTTCATATAATTGCGCATATACTTTCTTTTCTTTAAGCGTATCAATAAGATAGTCTTTTTGTTTTAAATCATCCTGATAGTGTTTCTTTATTTCCTCAATCGGGGTATCGAACTTTTTTGCTAAAGCAGCATACTCTGCCTCAACTTCCATAGGCGAAACACTGATGGCATACTCTTGCATAAGCGTTTCAACGATAAGGCGTGTTTTTATGCGCAGCTCCGCTTCCGGTCGCCACTCTTCGAGCATAGCCGTTTTTGTTCTATTCCGATCGACCGCAGAAGACAACCGCTCCAATGCTTCGGGTGAAATACGGAATTGGTTTGCCGTCATAATCCATTGAGATTCAAGTTCAGCATTGACCATAGAAACCGGAAGCACGATCGGATTTGCTTCAGCCAGCTGCTTTAAAAGATTGTTGATTTTCCGGTTTTCCACAACATCTTCAATCTGGGCGGTCAAGTTCTTTTTAATGGAATCTTTTAAATCTGCCAGTGTATGATATTTCTCACTCACATCTTGCGCTAATTCATCATCGATTTCAGGCAGCTTCCGTTCTTTCAACGCAGTTACTGTTATTTTAATCTTTTTTGTTTTACCGGCAAGGTTTGCATCTGCAAAATCAGCAGCATACACCTTTGTAACAGTTTTTTCTTCACCGATCTTCATTCCTAGTAATTCTTCATCAATTTCATAGACCAGTTGCGCTTTTCCAAGTGTAAATACAAAGTCTTTGCGGGCAGTAGATTCAATTTCTAAATCATTATCATCAACTTCAACAAAATCAATGGTTGCGATATTCCCCATTTCAACAGCAGCATCCGTACCACGATCAACCACTAATGCATTCCGTTCCTGTATACTAATAAGCTCATTTTGTATATCATCATCACTAAGGGATATTTGAGGAACTTCGATGGTAAAACCACTTGTTTTTTCAACAACAACTTTAGGCATTACATCATACGTTACCGTGAATGAAAGGTCCTTATCCATAGTAAATTTTTCGTTATCTTCAAAAGACGGTCGGTCATACGGTAACGGACGCTCATATTTATCAGCAGCGGCGAATATCTCTTCCAAAACTGTTTCAATAATTCCACTAAATGTTTCAGACCGTAAGGATTCTCCGAATTTCTGTTCAAGAATTTTTATCGGTACTTTACCCTTACGGAAGCCGGGAACCTGTATTTGTTTCGCATATTTAGCAGTAAGTGCTGTATATTCTTTTTTTACTTCGTCTTGCGGAACAGTAACGGAAAGTTTCATTTGAGAATTTTCGCTTGGGGTAAAATTTTTTGTAAAATTCATGAGTGTAATCCTTATCAGATGTATATAATGGAATATAATATCGCTTTGCTTTTTCGGCTAGCAAAAAAAAAGCGATTCGGATTACCGAATCGCTTATAAAGAGCGGGAAACGGGGATTGAACCCGCGACATCCACCTTGGCAAGGTGGCGCTCTACCACTGAGCTATTCCCGCAAATGCATTGCTCGGTACGCGCTTCCCTAGAACTGTGCGAGAGGAGGGACTTGAACCCTCACGCCAAAGCACCAGATCCTAAGTCTGGCGTGTCTGCCAATTCCACCACTCTCGCTCACTAAGTGAGTTCCAGCAGTATACCGATATAGTAAAACAATGTCAAGCCTTTAAACCAAAGAAATTCACATTGCTTATGAGCCATGCAGGCTTCGAACCTGCGACCCACAGATTAAGAGTCTGTTGCTCTACCAGCTGAGCTAATGGCCCAAATGACAAAATTCATATTTTGCTATTCAGCTCTTTTCTACTGAAGTCGTATCAACAATATGACCTCAGTATCTCATATATAAAAAAAAGTGTCAAGCCTATTTTTGTATTTCTTGTTATTGTCCTTCTTGACGTAATATTATATGTTGTATATTATACGAGAGCATTTCTAAAAACTCAAGTATAGATTTTTAGGGATGCACTACTGCTATTTGTAACTGTCCGCTCTATTATCCATTAGATTTGTGCAACAATTTCGTGATCGAACAGATCCGCGAGTTCAAAATCGTATTTCAAGGTGCCGGTTCGGAAACTTCTGTTTCGGAACCGGTTTATTGCAAATTAACCGAAGTGAGGTTTATATATGAATAAAACAGTGGTTAAGATGGCAGTAAAAAATCTTTTTGCAAATAAAGCAAAGATGATTATTACGCTGTCGCTTATTGGAATTGGTACTTTTTTGATTATTTTAGGGTTGGGAATCTTGAATTTTGCTTTGCAGCAAACCCGTGATGTGTGTATCAGTGATTTTTCGGGTGATATTCTCATTACCGGTAAGCCTGAAGAAGAAGGCGTTTTGGTTGAGCTCTTAGGTGTAGGGTCATTTGGGGTCAGTCTTAAAGCGCCAAAAATGCCGTACCTCATGCCTCTTGAAAAAATTAAAGCAAAACTGGAAACAATGCCTGAACTAAGCGGTTTTACCCGCTCAATTATTGCATCGGGAATACTGAAACCGGCTGATTTACCGGATTCATGGAAAGCGAAAGATTCAGGATTTACGTCTTATCCCTTTTTACAAACTTTAGGTGTAGAGCCGGTTCAGTATCAAAAGGTATTTTCCACCGCAAAGGTGTATGAAGGAGACTATCCTACTGATGACAATGCAGCATTTATTCTTATTCCTGAAGACGTAAAGGAAAAGTATGAAAAATACTACGAGCGGACACTCGCTGTTGGAGACGAAATTGTTATAACAGGATTTTCAGGTAAAAGCCGTCAGCAAAAAGCGGTGGTAACCGGCTTTTTTACCTACGCACACCCCGATACGGCAGTGAACGGCATTGGGTATATTGATGTTAATACCTGCCGTATCCTCGCCGGTATGACGCTTGGAGCCCGTACCGTAGCAGCTATCCCCGAATCTATCGACTTGAGTTTAACTGAAAAATCGGAAGAAGATTTGTTCAGTACTGACGAAGAACCGGAACTTATTTCTACCATGACGGCGGTAGGGGAAAAAACGGATTTCGACAATCTTTTAGGCAGTACGGAGCTGCGTAACCAACTTAATCTTGCTGATAACGAAGCATGGCATCACATTGCAATTAAGCTGCATGATTCTGCAAAAACGGCAAGCGTTATTCAGTCACTCAATGAATGGTTTGAAGCAGAACATATTAACGCAATCGCTGTTGATTGGGAAAGTGCAATGCGCACGTATGTTATGGCAATTAGTGCTGCCCGTATCCTGTTTATTACCATGCTAATTATCCTATCAGTAGTGGTACTCATTGTTATTATGAATACGCTCATGGTAGCGGTTATGCAGCGGAATGCAGAAATAGGAACAATGCGGGCAATTGGTGCAAAAAAGAGCTTTGTCCGGAAAATATTTTTTACCGAATCATTTTTTATGTCATTTATCGGTGTATGTATTGGTGTAGTACTGGCTTTGATTGCCGCAGTAATTATCAATTCATTTGACATTCAGTTAAATGAAATTCTTTCGGCTATGTTCGGCGGGAAAAAAATACGTGTTAGTATTTCGCTTATCTCCATTGCAGGAACGATGGCAGCAATGCTCCTTGCGGGGCTGGCTGCAAACTGGTATCCTGTTCGGCTTGCATTGAAAATCAGTCCGCTGGAAGCGATTAACAAATAAGAAGGAATGAGGTATGAACATATTAAAGATTGCATTTAGAAACTTAAATCGGCAAAAACGGCGTAGTGCATTGCTGGTCATTGCCATTGCTTTTGCCTTTTTTGTTGTTATTTGTATGGACGGTTTAACAAAAGGGGCATTAAAAAGTACCGCCGGCGAAATTTCGAAGATTGTCGGCGGACATGTGTATATTCTAGGTGCTCAAAAAGATGCAGATAAGAATGCTGATGATCCGGCACGCAAATACTTGGATAAAGAAGCAGTAGCCTTGATTGAGCAAACATTACAGGATCTTCATATTACACCGCAGTATACTATTAAACGGCGGAGAACAAACGGTACTTTCATCTTTGAGGGTAAAGAAATCAGAACACAGCTTGACGGCTGCCGCTTTGACGAAGAAACGATGCTGCACGACGGTATTCTTTTTAAAGAAGGAAGTTGGGAAACGATGAAAAAAGAAAACGCCGTACTGCTTTCCGAATCTGTAGTAGAAGAGTTGAACATTAAATTACACGATATTATTTTGCTCGAAACAAAAACATTGAATGGACAGCTGACCGTTGCAGAGTTACAGGTGGAAGGCATCGCTGTTGATCGCTCGCCTTTCGGCGGTATTACTAATTATATCAATTTTGATTATGCCGGTAAAATTACAGAAATTCCGGAAGGGGGAATTGAACTATTTGCACTCTTTTTGCAGGATCCCGATATGCAGGAGCAAATTGCCCAAGCACTGGAAGAAAAGCTGCGGGAAAAAGCTCCCATAACCAGCAGGGACGAGGCCCGTATGATAAGTCCATCAAATCCTGCAAGCAATATATTCACACAGTTGAGCGAAGGCAAATGGGACGGAACAAAGTTGGGTATAGCAACATTTTATGATTTTGCACCGCAAATGGTAACGTTGATGAGTACTTTAAATTTGATAGGATTCGGCGTACTTACTGTATTGCTGGTTATAACCATGATCGGTATTTCCAACACTTTTAAAATTATTGTGCATGAACGGAAAGGAGAAATCGGCACCATGCGCTCCTGCGGTGTTATGAAGCAGAGCGTTCGCCGGCTTTTTCTTGCTGAAGCATCACTTTTATCATTACTTGGGGCAGCCGTCGGGCTTGTATTGGCAGTAATAGTCATGCAAATAATTACGTTTATTCCAATTTCAAAGGATTCCTCATTTTCGGTCTTTACGAAGAATGGAAATTTTACGTGGATACTGCCGATTGCCCCCTTGCTTTTGAAATTTGCGATTATGTGGGCTTTAACTTTATTAACCGTGAGGGGTTCCGCTTCCCGTGCTGCCAACATGGTACCAGCCGAAGCATTGCGGACAGGAAAATAATCGAATATCCGTAGAAAAAATGTGAATATGTATGGTGAAAAGGTTTGATGATTTAACGATAACTGATGATTTTTTATTTTGCAAGGTTATGCAAGATGAATATGTATGTAAAACGGTTCTCAATCTCGTGTTACAGGAGCACATCGGAAAAATTAAAAGCATTGTATACCAAAAGGCATTCGATACGGGTACGTATTCAAAAGGGGTTCGGCTTGATGTCTGGGTTGGGGACGAGAATGGTCATGTGTACGATATTGAGATGCAGACAGTAAATCGGAAAAACCTTGCCAAACGGCTGCGGTATTATCAGTCGGCTATTGATGTGAGTGTTTTAAATAAAGGGCAAGATTATAATGAGCTGCCGGATTCGTTTATTCTCTTTTTTTGTCCGTTTGACTATATGCAAGCAGGTTTGCCTGTATATACTTTTAAAAACTGCTGTGTAGAAAACAAAATGCTTTTTCTACAGGACGGAGCAGTCAAGGTAATTATTAATAGCAGTGCAGCTGATAGAGCTGCAAATGCAGAATTACGGGCATTTTTACACTATATGAATGGGTGCGTATCGTCCTCATTACTAGTTCGCACAATGGAGAACCGTATACAGGAAATAAAGCAAAGCGAAGTAAGGAGACAAGAATATATGATGATGACTGCCTTTGAAGCAGATGCCCGGCGAGACGGCTGGCAGGAAGGGTTGATAGCTGGTAAACAGGAGGGACTGCGTGCCGGTAAGCAGGAGGGGCTAGTTGAAGGCATCCGTAAAACAGCGGCAGCTCTTAAGAATATGGGACTACCGATTGAGCAAATTATGCAAGCAACTGGTTTGACTAAAAAAGAAGTTGAGTTGCTGTAAAGCCGCGTGATTGCAAAACCGTTGAAAAATACGTGTTAATTGCGTGTAGAATAGCCGCAGTGGTTGGGGCGTTGCGGGGATTCACCCGCAGAGGGGGTAGCGCAGGATATATGCCGCTGAGTGTTCTACGCAGCTGCAAGATTTGAGGGAAGCCGAAAATCCTTGCATATCTCTGTACAGAAAAAGCGGCATAAGCCGGAGCGGAGGGGGAGACATCCCCCTTCATAATTATGAATATTTTTTAGGAGTTTTTATGTTTAAAAAGATTATAACACTTTGTCTTTTAATGGGTGCAGCAGCTGCATTTGCAGAGGTTCCGAGTACAGAGGAAATGTACAAAATTATGAATAAGGTATTTGATCGGTATAATTTTTCCGATGATTTTACTTGTACTATGTCGCTTATTATTGAAAAACCGAACGAACCGAAAGAAGCGGCTCAATATAAGCTGTTCCGGCGCGATGGTAAAGATCAAACTTGTTTAGTGCAGCTTGCCCCTGAAGCCGAGAAAGGGATTGGATATTTGCAGGAAAAAGATAATTTATGGACATACGATCCTGTTTCGCATCAATTTACACACTCATCGCTGAAACGAAATTTAGGCAATAGTGATGCGAAATTGTCTGATGTGAAAAAAAAATCGGAATTTCAAGATTCATGGGAAATTTTGCATATTGAAGAGGGAAAGGTTGGCAAAGTTGCAGTATACGTGGTAACCGCAAAAGCACTCAAGAAAGATTTTAGCTACCCGCAAGAAAAATATTTTGTACGGCAAGATAAACATCTTGTACTGAAAATAGAAAGCTATGGTGCAAGCGGGCGGCACATGCGGACAACCCTTATCCCTAAACATGTAGCGGTAAATAATGTACCAATGCCTGTACATCAAATCTATATTAACGAACTGGTAAAGGGAGAAAAAACAACACAGATTTTTCAAGATTTTGAAATGACTAAAATTCCTGATATGGTATTTACAAAAGCGTATTTGGAAAAAATAAATTAACGGCTATTTGCACACAACTCTTACTGAGTTTTTAAGAATAGTGTATGAGGAGAATATAATAGTGAAAAACCTCTGTTTTGTTGTACTGTTATTCAGCTTTTTTATTATTCGGCTTCCGGCGGCTGCTCAAGAATCGGGGGGATCAGATACGGCAAATTTGGAAGATGAGTTATTCGGCGGAGATGAAGACTCGCTTGTTACTATAGAGCAAGCTAAATCGGATAATCGGAATACAGAATTTCAATTTCAGGCTGATTTAAATAAGGCAATGCTTACCCTTGAATCGAATAAAACCCGAATAGGCGGAGGAATTACCTCTTTGCTCAAGTTAGGTTATCTTTGGAGCGATCCTTATTCAAAGAAAGATGATTATACAAAATCTTTTTTAGATGCACAATCATCACTGAATACACAGCTCAATGCCAATTTGTTTTTTGATGCCCGTCCAGTAGAAAATTTAAAGCTCTACGGTAAATTTTTATTCGGCTTTCCTTTTGAAAAGCAATTGACGGGCAGCGGGGCTGCATTTGTTCCTCCGGCAATTCTACCTCCCAGCGGTGCACAGCTGCCGGTTGCCGTAGAATCATCAGGGGTACCCAATATCAAAATTCAGGAATTGTACACGGACTTTTCTGCAAAGGATATTGCATTTTTCCGCTTTGGCAAGCATGCGGTAAAGTGGGGAACAGGCTACTTTTACAGCCCTGCAGATGTGATAAATCTTTCCCGCATTGATCCGCAAGACCCTGATGCGGAGCGGGAGGGAGCAGTGTCGCTGCGGACTCATATTATTATTCCGCAAACACAGCATAATATTTGGCTGTATCTTTTACCGCCGATGCAAAATGACGAATTCAAACCGGAATACACAGCCGGAGCTGCCAAAACCGAATTGGTATTTGGAAATTGGGAATGGGGAATCGGCGGGTGGTATAAATATAAGCAGGCTCCTCGGTTTATTACCACGCTGTCGGGCAGCATTGCTGGAAAAGTTGCTGTGTTTGCAGAAGGGGTGTTTGCATGGGGCAGCGACTATACGTACTACAAAAATGATGCGGAACTTACAGGCTATGAGCAAAAGAATACGCCTTTTTTCCAAGCAACAGCCGGCGGTTCATACTTAAATGCCGATACACATACTTCAGTCGCATTCCAATATTTCTACAACGGGTTTGGATATGCAAACACCGATGCTGCGTATAGAGTATTAGAACAAGCCAAAAATCCTACAAGTATGATGAATGCTGCAATTCGTACACAGATTGGCAATGTTACTGCAATGGGCAATCTTGGGCAGCACTATATCGCATTTACCCTTGCACAAAACAAAATCGGCACAGAAAAACTCGGCATCAATCTTTTTCAGCAGTTTGCTGTTTCAGAAGCCAGCGGTACAACGGTGCTTACTATGCGCTGGAATATCTACAAGTTCGTTAGTATGAGTACAGGTCCATCGTTTACCTATCCGCTCAGTGCATCTTCTAAGTTGAAAGGGACAATCGGCTATTCTCTCAGCTTTAATCTCGGTGGCGGAAAGTTTTAATGAACACATAACGTCAACTGCTATCATTAGATTTGTTCGATAACTCCGCTGCCGAACAGGTCAACGAATTCTAAATCGCACTATTTACGCGATTTAGAACATCTCATTTCAAGATAATCTGGGGATGTCATTGCCAGCGGTATTACCGCTGGCAATGACATCCCCAACGAGTTTAAAATTAAGTCTTTATACAATAATGACTGAATTTTAAACATCGCATCTAAATCTAAGGAGACTGTCCAAAAACTGAAGTTTTTGGACAGTCCCAGCAATATCTCATCATTATCAAAAATGTAAAATGAACATAATCCCTGCTTTACGAAGAAAATAGGAGGGTTCTGGAAGTGATTTTTTAATTATAGTATACTTAATACATTATAGCATCAAGTAAAGGGCATCTTCTAAAAACTCGGTTAGCTTTTAGAAGATGCCTCATCAGCACAGCTGACAACGAGTATTTTTTATAAATTCTTATACTGTTATAATTTATAAAAAATACGTCACAAATAAATCTAAGGAAAACCTCTAAAAAACTGAAGTTTTTAGAGGTTCCCTAAAGCATATCTGGATTTTATTTTAGATAAACTATCCGATTTAGAAAACATACGTTACCGAGCAATGATGGGAGAATTTATCATCTACTACCGTGGTAAAATCGTCGGCGGTATCTATGAAGTCTCACAAATGCTTTACTTGTAAAAGAAACCGGACTGCACATACTTGACTGAGTAGGCATACCACAGCCAACAGTGAGAAACTTTTATGGAGACAGCCGTGAACATTCGGCATGAGTGGTTTCCGTGTTTGTGCAATCCGGTTGTACTATTATTTATATGGCATATTTTTACATACATGGGGCTGCCAGAACTGATAGCAAAAGCACTTATGCTAGTCAGCCCCATGGGATAGAGAACAGATTTCCTATTCTTTTGAAGTACCCACTACAGAACTTTTTGCAACTGTAGCGGAGCCTTTAATCAATTCGATTGTAAAGGTATAGCTGGTATCAGCTTCAGGCATTTCAAAGGTTACTCCTGATGCAAAATTAACAGCATCTTTACCGGCTTCATAAGCTGTTACAGTGCTTGCACTTGTTTTAAGAGCAACATCTGCGCCGGCACCGCCTTTTTTTGCGGTAATTTTAACCTTGTTATAATCGACTGCGGCAACTTTTGTTGCGACAAGGGTAATCTCTTTTGCCTTGCTGCCTTTATTAGCTGCTTTTCCCTCGATCAATGCCTCGGGTGTGCTGCCGCCCTGACTGGCTTCTTCTTTTGAAGTACCTGTTACAGTGCTTTGAGCCACTGCCTTAGTATCTTTAAGGAATATAACGGTAAAGGTATAGCTGGTATCAGCTTCGGGCATTTCAAAGGTTACTCCTGATGCAAAATTAACAGCATCTTTACCGGCTTCAT
>JBQMYN010000053.1:0-16714 GCA_052173475.1 Treponema sp. | reverse complement strand
AATCCAGATACAGTACCGGATATTCCTGCCACGCAGTGCGGTTCTCTTGTGCAGCTAATTCTTCTTCTGCCTGCTCAAGGTACAATCCTTTGAATAGTTCTTTTTGACCGAGGAAATATGCGGCGAGTGTCGAAAGAAACAAACTCTTCCCAAACCGCCGCGGACGGCTTAAGAAATAAACCCGACCGCTTTGTAGTAATCGAAGAAGATAGCTGGTCTTATCTACATAGAGATAACGGTCTTCCCGTAATACTTTAAAACTTTGTACGCCGATTGGCAATTTCCGTGTAACGATCATACGGTAAGTATACTACGGTTATGACTTTTCTGCAATTGAGCAAACCGCTCGTTTTATTATTGGGAGCGGGGATGCCGTTGCCGGTAACAACATCCCTATTTTCTTCCATGCCCGCTATACGCTTATCGTGAATGCCGGAAAAGCACCTTGATTTTTTTCTTAATCGTTTTGAACCAAAATGTCCGCATCCTTTCTGCAACTTTATAAAGACAGTATCTAAAAGGTTTTATAGGATTATCAACCGTTCCAATCCGGTGAACGATCTGACCGCCGAAACCTGTTTTAAAACGATACAACCCATGCATGGGGTGCGAAGGATTATCATCAGGCGGGATCCCATAGAAATCATAGATACGGCAGCCGAAGTTTTTAGCATCACAGATCGCCTGCCATTGCAGTAAATATGCAGGCATCATATTTCTCTTATGATTGGAGGAGGCTCCGTAGAGATACACTGCCTCATTCTGAGAAAACAGCGTAATAATTGCAGCAAGAGCTTCATCTTCATGATAAGCAACATAGAGAGAGACTTCTACAGATTCCGGCTTTCCCCGATATTCCTCGGCAAGTTTACACAGTTCTTCATAGTATGATTGCGCATGAATAGCAATACCATCGCGAACCGCTGTTTCTTCATAGAGCTGATAAAAAAGCGGAATCTGATCGGCTGCCTCCTTACCGGAAAATCGGCGGATAGTTACTCCTTTTTTCTCTGCAAGCCTAATATTATACCGCCATTTCTGTTTAAACTGCGCAAATAACGTATCAGAAGAGCAGGTTAAATCCAGCGTTACCGTATCAGGAGGCTGGACAGTATACGGAGCAGCATAAAACCCGTTACGATATACCTTATCTTTCGGCATACAGGGAAAGAGCGGGAAATTATCGGCTGCATTGGGGATTATATCCTTGTTATTTTCGACATGCGCTTCCCATGGAGGATCAAACCTGATTAAAAATACTTCCGGCGGCAGATGAATCTGTAATTGTTCAATGAGCGCACATAAAAAACTGCCGCGTTCTTTTGCATAGTATTCTGAGCGATGCGGTGCATCTATAAAACACGCGGGTCCCATGGGGATATATGCAATACTGCCGAATGGTTTAATCGGCTTTATCAGTATTGTTAAAAGAAAAGGATTATTCTGATTTACAAATACTTCATACTGTACTGCCCGCCATCCATGCAGCGATTTAAATGCCGCCCAAAACTCTGTTTGTAAAAAACTATTTGCCTGCACACACGCATGATAGCATTGTTTTAACTCTACCATATACATAACGTATGTACCATACTTCAAAAACCGCATTTTGTCAAAGTACAATACGCATTATGGATGCTGATAAATTGTAATAGAGAGTTGACATATATCTATTTATATGTTTCAATGAATATATGTTAGTACACACTTACGTCGATGCCCTTTTAGCGCAACATGCTGCGCCGTGTTTAGCAGGCATAAAACCTTCAAATTTAATTTCTTTTCCCAATGATGCCGGTGAATGGTGTACAGACTATAATGCGCTTTTAAATAGCTATGGCGTTCATTTTGAAACTCTTTGTGTATGCGGAAAGCGGACTATAATTTTCGTATACCGTAAACAGCTACTAGAAGACTATTTCAATCAATGTGAAGTATGGGATGCCTTGCACTCGTTTGGATATAATCCGGAAGATGGAATAGCTGTCTGCATACAGCAGCTGCGTCATAAGATGGCGAGATTACAAGACACGTTTGGTTCTGCGGCGTGTAAAGATTGTTTCCCGCATGAAATCGGATTATTTTTAGGCTATCCTGTGCAGGATGTATTACAGTATGTTGCTACAGGCGGCATCGGCTGTTTGTTTTGCGGGTATTGGAAAGTATATGCAGAACCTGAAAAAGCCCGTCTTTTATTTAGACGGTATAGTGAATGTAAAGAGCATTTTGCTTTACAGATAAAAAAGGGCATGAGTATTTCTGAAATTATTCATGCGGCTTAATCAAACTTACTTTATAAGGAGATTGTTATGTCAAAAATTGCAGTTGTTTTTTGGAGCGGAACAGGTCACACTGAAACAATGGCGAATTGTATTTTGGAAGGTCTGAAGACCGGCGGTGCCGATGCAGCGTTATTTCCTGTTGCAGATTTTGATGCAGGAACATTAGATGATTATGATAAAATAGCATTCGGCTGTCCTGCAATGGGTTCCGAGGAATTGGAACCGGATGAATTTGAACCGTTTTTTGCTTCCATTGAAGATAAACTATCAGGCCGGAAAGTCGCCTTGTTCGGTTCTTATGAATGGGCAGAAGGAGAATGGATGCAAACATGGGTAGAACGTACAAAGGCTGCCGGTGCCGATCTGTTTGAAGATGGTCTGATTGCATACGATGATCCTGATGACGAAGCGCAAGAGAAGTGCAAAGCATTCGGGGAACGGTTTGCAAAATAAGCTGCCGATATACTGTCAACTGCGTTCACTGATAGGGTACAAAATAACTAGAGATGGGGCTATCAATGGTGATGAGATACTATCGGCATGCCGATGGCATAAGTAATCAACTTTTAGGATAGCCCCCACACACATTTTCTTAATTTTAACTTTTCGTGTATCAATCCGGCAGCTTTCGGAGTTGATGGTGCTGCATAAATTCCGGCACTACTGCATTGCATTTTTTGCCATTTTATGGCATATACAAAGATATGACTTCAATTATTTCATGGAATGTAAACGGCATTCGTGCCGTTGAAAAAAAAGGCTTTTTAGAATGGCTACATAACGAAAGCCCCGACATTCTCTGTCTGCAAGAAACAAAAGCACGAAAAGAACAATTAAGTGCCGAACTAACTGCTCCTGCATGGCAGGGCGGGGTGTATCATACCTATTGGCAGTCAGCCCAAAAAGCAGGCTACTCCGGTACCGCTCTTTTTTGCAAACAGGAACCATTACAAATACGGACTCTTGGCGTACCTGATTTTGATGATGAGGGGCGTATTCTGGTTGCAGATTTTGATTCATTTTCTGTAATATCGGCATACTTTCCTAATTCACAAGAAGCAGGTGCCCGTTTAAGCTACAAGCTGGCATTCTGTGATGCAGTGCTTACATTCTGCAATGAATTTGAAAAGAGCGGAAAGAATGTTATCCTGTGCGGTGACTATAACATTGCGCATAAGCCCATTGATTTAACAAATCCTAAAAACAATGAGAAAAATCCCGGATATTTGCCTGAAGAGCGGGCATGGATGGATTCATTTCTTGCTGCAGGATATGTTGATACATTCCGCTCTTTTTGTACGGAACCTGAACAGTACACATGGTGGAGCTACCGTTTCCATGCACGAGAAAAAAATATCGGATGGCGTATTGATTACCACTGTGTGAATCAGCTATTCATGCCGCGTATTATTGAATCTTCCATTTTGAAAGATGTATACGGGTCAGATCACTGTCCTATTAAAATACACGTACAATAGACAAGCATTGACATTCCCGTTTCCAAACCTTTTTCCAACAACCCTGTTCCGGCACGCCCCGTTCAGAACAGGGGCATCGTGAAATGTACTGTTCAAAATAGACAATCTGTGTGCTTTTACACCCATCCGCCTGTTTAAGACTCCATATATCGCATGACTATTGACACACATAGTTGGTATCACTATAATTATAAAAAGGTCTATTGGGGATGTTCCGGTTTCGACTAGGAAGCACGAGACCTAAGTTGCAGGTGGAGTGCCGTACTCCTAAAAAGCGGCAAACTTTATAACTGCCAACGACGACAGTTTCGATTACGCATTAGCTGCATAATCGCGGAACCTACTGAGTGTTGTCTCCGAGCAATGTATGTGTTCTGACGCTATTCGGGACTTGCCTTTTATTGCGTGCGGACAATAAAAGGGACTTTTTCGCACTACGGATTCAACGCTTTCGGTGCTGCTACTGGATCCCGACAACTACCTCGCACCGATAAACCTGTAGATGCTTCTGTTTCTCTTTTTAGGACGGGGGTTCAATTCCCCCCATCTCCATTGATTTTCTCAAAATTTAAATCTAAAAACCGGTAAGCAAAGCTCACCTCTAAAACGAAAGTTTTTAGAGGGTTTCCACTAGCTTATCGTGCCGGAATACACTGCTCGTTTTGAAACCGTATAACCTGCTCTTCAGTATTTACTACCGCATGAACCCCAAAGGGGATAATACATTTTGGACTTGCATGTCCAATATTCACATTGTATACGATAGGTATGGCAGAATTATTGATTTCGTGGACTAAAATCGCTTTGTACTCTTCATAGTATACTTCGTTTAAAGGTTTACCGGCAATAACACCGTTTATAACCTCAAAAATACCGGTTTCCTTTAGCTTTTGGAGCATCTTTCGATACTGTTCAGGAGGGGAACAATTCTCACTGGTTTCTAAAAGGAGTATTTTACCTTCCCAATCTCCCAGCGGAGGAAATAGCTTATACGTGCTGCACAAGGCTGCACTATCCGTATGCCGCGTGTTATCAAAAATATCATAGAGCGTTTCAATACAGCCGCCAAGAATTTTACCAGCAAACACGGGTTTCCCTTGCAATAATTCAAAACCGGCATTAGGATGCGCTATCCTTTTTACTCCGATTTGAGACGAATCAAAGCATTCCCGCTCCGAATACCATATATCACTTGGTCGAATTTCTTGTATGGTTCCCGTACTAATAAGTTCTTCAAAATAATGCTTTGAATACGGCAACATTTCATGGTCAAGCTCACAAATATCAGGGAGAAACGCCTGCCCATAAAAAGTATTCAAGCCCGCCTTGTGCAGCATCAGGTGATTAAGTGTTGTATCAGAGTATCCCAAAAAAATCTTACCGGTATTTTTTACTGCATTTTGCAACGCATCGTTTTCAAAAAGATAGGGCAACAATCTATAGGTATCATCCCCGCCTATTGCGCACAGAATCATATCAATAGTTCTATCGCTCAAAGCTTCTAATAAGTCTTCTGCCCGAGCTTTAGGATTTTTTTCAAGAAACTCCATTCCTTTCAGCGCATTCGGTGTTATCACAACTTCCATACCGTAGTCTCTTAGTCTTTTCAGACCAATTTCTAATTCATGCGCAATGAATGACTCACCAAGAAGACCTCGCGAAAGACTGATAATTGCTATTTTTTTTACCACTGTTACTCCTTCTGACAGCCCCTCATGCCGGTTGGCATTTTTACCGCACCGAGATACCCCATCAGCGGAAAATAGCCAAAATCCGGTTACTTTCGGGATAGTAGCATGAGTATAGCTGTATCCTCTGTTGTTTTGCAATAGGGGCTGTCCCAAAAGTTGGTTACTTTTTGCCGCTGGCAATGACATCCTCATCAGCACAGCTGATAGCGAGTTTAAAATTAAGTCTTTATACAATAACGACTATCAGAACCGCCACGGATGGCGGTACTGCTTAGTAGTGTACACGGATGTATACTACTAAACACCGCCACGGATGGCATCGTTCAGGAATGAACACGGACGTTCATTCCTGAACTTTGAGTTTTTTGTTAGAAAAACTCAATAGAGAACCTCTAAAAATCTAACCGAGTTTTTAGAGGTTCCCAATACTGTTTGGAATCACTGGCATCCTGTCAGTACAATATCGCAGTTAAAATTGCAGCATCCCTAGCAATATGCAAAGATGCTGTTGACAAACCGCTATTTTTCCGTACAGTACAAGCGGTATGAATATCTTACTTATCTTTGGAATTGCTGTTAGTCTATCGGCAGATGCCTTTACAGTCGCAATGACTCAGAGTATACTCACAAAAGATATTTCTTTTATCGACGGTTTTCGGATGGCAGCTTTTTTTGGTGTATTTCAATGTATAATGCCGCTGATCGGCTGGACAGCAGGAGTACAGTTTGCATCATATATTGCCGCTATTGATCATTGGATTGCATTTGTACTGCTTAGTTTTGTAGGCGGAAAAATGATTGTTGAGGCATGGTCGTTTGAACGACGTGATGCTGATGCCCCCGCTCATGCAGCAAAGGATTGTAGAAATGTCTATACTCTGTTTCTACTTGCGATTGCTACCAGTATTGATGCCCTTGCCGTAGGTCTCACTTTCGCTATGGTGCAAAAACTCATTGTTATTCCATCTATCATTATTGGACTAACTACTTTTACTATTTCATTGATGGGCTATTTACTGGGTAAAAAAATCAACAGTATACTTGCAATAAAAGCCGACATAGCCGGCGGAATCATATTAATTGCTATTGGCGGTAAAATACTTATTGAACATACACTTGGTAACTCGTAAGATTTATTTACGATATTTTTTGATAAGTCATAACGCTTAAAAGACATATCAAAAAGCCCGCCGTCAGCGTTACTGATGAGGCATTTTCTAAAAATCTATACCTTGTTTTCGAACAGACCTTATGAGGAGTTACAAATATGATAACGATGAAAAAAATAACACATAAAACTATTTTGATAACGGGCGGCGCAAGCGGTATCGGGAAATCAATGGCGAATATATTTGCACAAATGGATAATACAGTCATTGTCTGGGATATACATACAAAAAATATAAAAATCCTAGAGACTGAAGCTGCTGAAAATAAGCTTCGTATATACGGAATGATTTGCGACATTACCGATAGAGAAACAGTGTATGCCAAAGCCGTAGAAGTAATTGAAACTTTCGGTACACCGGATATTGTGATAAACAGCGCCGGCATTGTTTCCGGTAAATCCTTACTGGACGCTGAGGATAGAGATATTCTGCTTACAATGAATGTTAATACGCTATCGCTATTTTGGATAACCAAAGCCTTTTTACCGGCAATGATAGAAAAAGGGACAGGGCATATTGTAACGATTGCAAGTGCAGCAGGGCTAATAGGTGTGAAAAAGCTTGTAGATTACTCAGCAAGTAAATTTGCGGCGGTTGGTTTTATGGAATCGCTTCGTATGGAGCTTTCTTCAACATACACAGGGATAAAAACAACAGTGGTTTGTCCGTTTTTTATTGATACGGGAATGTTTTCCGGTGTGCAAACCCGCTTTCCCTTGCTGCTTCCTATTTTGAAGCAAGACTATACAGCAAAAAAAATAGTACAGGCAATCATTAAAAAAAAGCCGGTGTTAATTATGCCGCGTTTTGTACATAGTATCTATGGACTGCGCCTGCTACCGGTTAAGTTTTTTGATTCCGTTACCAATTTTTTCGGAGTTAACCAGAGTATGGAGCATTTTATCGGAAGGAAATAAGCGGAAAACCGTACATATTTCTGCAATATTTGAATAACCTGATCGTAAACTTTAGTTTTTGATCCTATCTATTAAAATAGCAGGGGATTAAGTTTTTATACAGTAATGACTATTAGCACCGCAAATAAATTTAAGGAAAACCGCTAAAAATAGAAGTTTTTATCGGTTTCTACTTGTGTGATACGCCATTTTCGGTAATAATAGAACATAGATAAGTCTTTAGATACTTTGAAAGCAAAAACATGTTCCGGAACTTCCGTTTTAGAACAGGTGCTTTGAAATGAGATGTTCAAAATCGTACGAGAGTCAGCGATATTATGTGCAATTTTGGTATAGTTTGATAAAGGTGTGCAGCTATGGATAGTAATAATGTTGTTAAATCGAGAGAAGAACTGCTTTTTGATATTATGCAAACAACTTCCCGCTTGTATAGTATACGCGATAAGGATATTTTGCTGGAGCAAATCCTGACTGAAGCCCGTCATGCATTGCATGCAGATGCAGGATCAATCTATTTAGTTGAAAAGAATAGCCTCGCTATCCACTATGCTCAAAATGACACCCTGCAAAAAAGAATCCCTGACGGCGAAAAACTCCCTTTCCGCTCGTTTTCTTTTCTTTTGAACGACACTACCATTGCAGGATTTTCCGCAATACGGAAAGAGCTTGTAAATGAACCCGATGTATACCATATTTCGCCGGATAAGCCTTATAAATTTGGACAATTAAGTGATATTGCAACAGGGTACAAAACGACATCCACACTTACAATGCCGCTTGTCTCAATTTCAGGTGAAGTATTGGGTGTATTACAGATGATTAATGCCGTTGATCAAAATGGTGAGGTATGCCCATTCACTGTTGATGATGAGGTTTTTTTATCCCATTTCGCAGCAAATGCAACATCCGCTCTTACCCACGCTTCATTAACACGAGAGATGATTCTCCGTATGGTACAAATGGCAGAGCTGCACGATCCAAAAGAAACAGGCGCACATGTACACCGTGTTTCAAGCTATGCGGTAGAAATTTATGACCGCTGGGCATTTAAACATAATATTCACCGGCATGATCGGGAAAAGTTCAGGGATGCGCTCAAAATAGCTTCTATGCTCCATGATGTCGGGAAAATCGGTATTTCCGATGCGGTATTAAAAAAACCCGGAAAACTTACCGCTGACGAATACCGCATTATGCAAGCACATACATGGCTTGGTTCAAAGCTCTTTTTATCCGGTAATACTATGGTAGATACTATGTCGCGGGATATAGCATTACGCCACCACGAAAACTGGGATGGAAGCGGTTATCCAGGACATATTTCGCTTGAAACAGGAACTGTGGTAAAATACAACACCGCAGGCACTGCGGCTCAAGGTCTTATCGGAGAAGAAATTCCGCTTGGTGCTCGAATTACTGCTCTTGCTGATGTATATGATGCGCTTGCCTGCAAACGGGTTTACAAGGATGAATGGGGTGAAGATGATATTTATGCAGAAATTCGTTGCCTGAAAGGGAAAAAATTTGATCCGGAAGTTGTTGAGGCTTTTTTTGAAATACTCCCTCAAATAAAATCTATTAGAGAGCGATTTTCATAAGGGTTGCATAAGCCGCCGTGTTTCACGGTCAAGTGTTTGCGCAAATAGCATGACATCTTTTTTCCCAAATGTTTTAGTTTTCTCAGGAGCAAGTCCGCTTATATGTAACTCATACATAAAATTACGGATTGAAAGCCGTTCATTGATATTATTTGCAGTATACACGGTTCCCCTATCACTGAGAACAAGGATATCCGCATCAACAAGTAATTTTGCTAATGGTATATCACGGGTAATTACAATATCGCCTTTTTGACTATGTTGAACAATATACGAATCAGCGGCCTGATCACTTGTGTCTGTGATAATAAGAGAAGTATAAGTATTGTGAGGAAAAGGAATTGTCCTATTTGCAACAAAAACGACCGGCACACAAAGCCGTAACCCCGTTTTACAAACAACCTCACGAATACGCACCGGACAGGAATCGGCATCTACAAATAGCCGCATTATGCTACCGATGGCAATCAGCAATGATAGAATCAAGCGATTCTATCATTTTCTTTGCTGATCGCTCATACAACTGCGCTTCTTGTTCCAGTTGGAGCGATAATTGAGGATTAAGCTTTTCTTTTGCAAGCTCGTCCGACAAAAGAATACCTGCTATGACAGCTATTTTTAAAACATCATTTACGCCGGAATTCTTTTCAACATCGCTAAGAACATTTTTATAGTGAGTATAAATTTTTTGTAAATACTCACTTTGTTCATCAGCTTCGATCGCAAAGGAAGTTCCCAATACGTCAATTTGTAAGTGTCCCTTGCTTTTCGCCATGCTTAAACGTTTTCCGCCTGATGATTTTCTGACTGTTCCGGATGATTATCGCTATTACTGCAAGTTCCTTGCGTATCGCAATGGTTTTCACCGCACTCACATGAACCGCTTTGCTCATTCGAAGCACTTGAATCGGATGCTCCCGCAGCAGGAGTACCGGCTGCCTGATACACGCTATTCTCAAACTCACTTAAATGATTAAGAGCACTAACGATACCTTCTTCAATCTTTGCTTGATCGGTTTTAAAGACAAGAATCATATTCTCTAATTCTTCTACACGCTTTTGCTTATCGCTCATTTCAAGTTTAAGCAAATCATTCTCATCTTTTAACGATTGAATTATTTGGATCGCTTTTTCCACTTTTGCTTCAAGTTCTTTAATCTGGTCAATATGCAGCATGGTTTAGTCTCCTAGTGCTTGTTTTGATTGCGCAACAACGCTTTTGAATGCGTTTGGATCTTCAATTGCCATATTTGACAATGCTTTTCTATTTAAAGAAATACCCGCTTTTGTCAATCCGTTAATAAAGCGGGAATAACTCATTCCTTCTGCTCGGACAGCAGCATTAATACGGCTTATCCATAATCGCCGCATGTCTCCTTTACGGTCACGGCGTGCTTCATAACTATGAGTAAGGGCTTTTACAACGGCATCTTTTGCAGCTTTATAGTTTGTACCTCTGCGTCCGCGAAAGCCTTTAGCATGTTTTAAAATTTTTTTCCGTCTATGAATTCTGTTATTTGAACATAATGATCGCGGCATTGTATCCTCCTGAGTAATTGTAGTAAATCATTCCGCCTTTAGCGTGTACCATAAGGCAAAAGCTGGTTTCTGATTTTTTTGCTATCAGCTTCTGATAAAATACCTGCTTTCCGTAGTTCACGCTTGCGTTTGGGGGATTTTTTTGTGAGAATATGGCGCAAGTTCATCTGCTTATACTTTACCTTACCGCTGCTTGTCATTTTGAAGCGTTTTGCGGCAGCACTTTTGCTTTTCATCTTCGGCATATCATACCTCGTTTTCGATTATTTTTTTGATTTCGGCGCGAGTGTCATAGACATTGTACGCCCTTCCATAGCAGGAGCTTTTTCAATGGTTATATCACTGCCAAGCTTCGCTAATACATTCTGTAACACATCAAGCCCCAGCTCAGTATGAGCTAGTTCCCGCCCCCGAAAGCGGATGGTTACCTTTACTTTATCGCCGCTATTCAGAAATTCTTGAATATGCCGTGCTTTAAAAGATAAATCATGGTCGTTTATCTTGGGCTGCATTCGTATTTCTTTCAGAACTTGCTGCTTTTGTTTTTTCTTGGAATCACGGAGCTTCTTTTCCAATTCAAACCGATATTTACCATAATCCAAAATCTTGCAAACAGGGGGTGCCGCTTGCGGGGCTATCTCCACGAGATCAAGATTAACGTCTTGAGCCATCTTTAACGCTTCAAGGGTGGAAACGATCCCTTTTTGTGCGCCTTCTTCATCAATCAACCGAACCTCGCGAACACGAATCTGTTCATTGATTCGTAAACCTCTACTCTCCGCCAACGATTATCCTCCAGCCTATTCTTTCCGAATACACATAAAATAAAGTTATAGGCTGTTAGTATATCGAATTTTTATAACCTGTGTCAAGCATAGTCGGGCATCTCTAAAAACTCAGGTATAGGTTTTTAAGAGATGCTTCATCAGCAAAGCTGATAATGAGTCTGAAATTAAATCTTTGTATCATAATGACTTAAATTAAGACATCGCAAATTGCATCCACAAAAAACTTCTAAAAACTGAAGTTTTTAGAGATTCCCACCATTATGAAATGATTCTACGCTGATTGACTAACAAAGGACTTTTCGATTATACTTTATCAAATTAGGGCTGTGCTGAAATTGCCTACCCCTAAAAACTCCACCCCATAGTATCGTATGGGGCATTATTGTCCATGAGGAGGACACATGAGAAAGTATGAGCTGATGACTGTATTTTCTGTTGAAGAAGATCAGTTCAAACCTGGAATTGAGAAAGTGCGTACCGTTTTATCAGATTTTAATGTTCAAATTGATTCTGAAGAACCGTTCGGCGATCGCGAATTAACCTATGAAATCAAGAAAAAAACCAAAGGTCGGTATGTACTGTTCAACATTCATGCTGAACCGGATAAGATTGCAGGAATAGACCGCCAATTCAAACTAAATCAAAATCTTTTAACATTTTTATTCATTAAAGTAGATGAATAGAAATATATCAGGAGCATTTGATGGCAGATGTAAACCATGTTGTATTAGTCGGTCGGCTTACTCGTGATGCAGAATTGAAATATACTTCAGGCGGAGCTGCTGTATGTAAGTTTGCTGTTGCTATTAATCGCCGCAAAAAAACTGGTGATGAATGGGTTGAAGAAGTAAATTTTTTCGATATTGTGTTATGGGGTCGTCAAGGCGAGGCAATTAACCAATATTTGGTGAAAGGCAAGCAGGTCGCTGTGGAAGGTGAACTGCGCCAAGACCGTTGGGAGCAAGAGGGACAAGCGCGCAGCAAGATTGAAATTGTTGCAAATAATGTTCAACTGTTGGGCAGTGCATCTGGTTCCAGCAGCCCGCAAGTAAATACCGGTAATCAGGTTCCTTATCAGCGGTCAAATGCGCCATCGCCTTATCAAATGCGGCAAAATACACCGCCAATGAGTGAAGATTCATACGGATCGGATTTTGATAACTCGAATTTTGATACAATTCCATTTTAAGGAGAACTGAATGTCGGATGAAGCAATGACAAATATTGATGTTGATACAAGTACGCAAGAAAATATGCGTGATGGCGATGAACGGTCAGGAAATAAAAAAGGCAAGCTTTTTTATCGCAAAAAGGTCTGCCGGTTTTGTTCTCAAAAAGCAAAGATAGACTACAAAGAACCCGATTCTTTGCGCCGATTTATTACAGAACGGGGGAAAATTTTACCGCGACGCATTACCGGCACCTGTGCAAAGCACCAGCGTAAATTAGCATTGGAAATTAAGCGGGCGCGTGCACTTGCATTACTACCCTATACTGTTGATTAAGTACGGCTTTATGTAGTTTGGAACAAGGGGGCTAAAAACTGAAAGCCATCGGCTTTTTCTGTAAGGAAATGATTTATTATAGGGCTGTTCAAAAACTTCAGTTTTTGACAGCGAGCTTTGCCCACCTGTTTCCTTAGATTTATTTGCGATCTTGAGATGAAAAATGTACTTCCTTGTACATTTTTCATCGACGAGTTTCGGCATCGCCGAAACATTTTTGTACTGACAGGATGTCAGTGATTCCAAACAGTATTGAGTTTTTCTACCGAAAAACTCAAAGTTCAGGAATGAACACGGACGTTCATTCCTGAACGATGCCATCCGTGGCGGTGTTTAGTAGTATGCATCCGTGCACACTACTAAGCCGTACCGCCATCCGTGGCGGTTCTGATAGTCATTATTATAGAAAGACTTAATTTTAAACCCGTCGGGGATGTCATTACTGGCAGCAATGCCAAAGGCAATGCTGCTGGCAGAGTCGTTGGCATAAGTAACCAATTTTTGAGATGCCCCGTTTATTTTTCCGTCTATCTTTCCAACTCCTGGAAAACAGACGCGGTTATGTAAGGAGCTTGAAACAGATGAAAGTCATATTAAATGAAGATGTAAAACACCTCGGCGAAGAGGGAGATGTTAAAGACGTTGCTAAGGGGTATGCACGTAACTATTTATTTCCTCGTAATTTAGCAGTACCGTGCAATGACATAACTCTTGCGCAATTTGAAAGCCGACGCGAAGAGATTGAGCAGAAGAAAGCGGTAAAACGCCAAAATGCAGCAGGATTAAAAGAACGGTTAGAAGCATTAACAATTACAATTGTTATGCCCGCAGGTCCGAATGGTAAGCTCTATGGGGCTGTTACTAACCAAACTGTTGCTGATGAGCTGATGAAACTTGGATTTGAAATTGAACGCAAGCGGATAGAACTTCCCGGTTTAACATTTAAGAGCGTCGGTAATTATTCTGCTGTATTGAAGTTATACGAATCTTCAACAGCCACGGTTCCTGTTGTGGTTGAGGCGCAGCCTGAAGTTGAAAAACCTGTAGAAGCAAAAGCTGAAAAACGCCGTCGCCGTCATCGCGATGAAGAAGTCCATGAGCAGCCGGCTGTAGAAGAAGCTCCAGCCCCAGAATCAGCAACTGAAGAAATAGCCGAAGAATAATTTTACAGTATACTGGTTCCTGCTGACTGATACAACAGGATTCTTCCGAAATGGAAGTTTATGAATAGGTTTGTTGTATACCTAAGAGAAGTTTTCTTGTGGAAACTTCTCTTTTTATTTTAGACAGTATCCTTAGATTTAATTTGCAATGTTTTTCATAAGTTATTGACATACTAAAACTTATGGAGAAAAAAAATCGTCGTCAGCTTTGCTGATAAAGCATCTCTAAAAATCAAACCTGCTTTTTAGGGGTGCAAAGGTCTTTTATAAGGACAGTATATGAATGATTCCGGTCCTTTTCCGGCACTCTTAAAAGATAAGATACCGCCGAATAATACGGAGGCTGAACAGGCTATTCTGGGAGCAGTACTCCTTGAATCAGACGTTATCGGTACTGTGTTACAGTATATCCGTGCAGAAAGTTTTTATTCATTACCGCATCAAAAAATATTTCAAGCTATAGTAGATTTATATGCAAAAGGGCAGCGGGTTGATATTTTAGTGATAAGCGATTATTTGCGTCAAATCGGTATACTGGATTCTGTAGGCGGTACGGCGTATATTGCATCATTGACTGATATGGTTCCCAGTACTGCAAATGTTACCTACTATGCAAAGGTGGTACTTGATGCCGCAATACGGCGGGCACTTTTAAAAGTATCGCATCAAATTTCTGCTGATGTATTTGATGAAACAGTTGCATATTCATCTGTGCTTGAGCAGGCGCAAAAAAATATCTTTGACTTAACTGATGCAGGACACTCGGCGACGTTCCGTACACCAAAAGAAATTATTCCCGGTGCAATTGAAACTATTGAGGCACGCTCAAAGCACCGTGATGAGTTTTCAGGGATTCCATCAGGCTTTGAATTTCTGGATACCCTTACAAGCGGTTTCCAAAATTCTGAGCTAATCATTATCGGTGCTCGTCCTTCAATTGGGAAAACAGCACTTGCATTAACTATGGCTGACCATATCGCAGTAACCTGTAAAATTCCCGCAGCATTTTTCTCTCTTGAAATGTCCGATATGCAATTAATGCTTCGCTTATTTTCAGTTGAATCGCGGGTATCATCGTCAAAAATACGTTCCGGTAATTTACGTCTTGCAGATTTTGAGCGTATTCAGGATGCTGCGGGGAGACTATATGATGCCCCGCTCTACATTGTTGATATGCCGAATATGAAATTACTTGATTTACGGGCAATGGCGCGCCAACTTTGTTTACAGGAGGGGGTTAAAATTATTTTTATCGACTATTTAGGATTGATTACTTCAGAAAATACGATAATCCCCCGCCATGAGCGTTTTGCTGAAATATCACAGTCGTTAAAAAGTTTAGCCCGCGAATTGGATATTCCCGTTGTTGCCTTATCGCAGGTAGGACGCGATGCCGAAGGTACTGCGCCAACTCTTGCAAATTTGCGGGAATCGGGTGCGATTGAACAGGATGCTGATGTTGTTATGTTTTTACATCGGGCAAAGCGGGAAGACGCTGACACAGAACTCATCGTAGCAAAACAGCGTAACGGACCTGTTTCAACGGTTAATCTGGAGTTTATCAGCGAATGTACACGGTTTGTTTCAAAAAGCCGGAATGAATAAGCAGCTGCCGCCGCTTTTTAGTAAACCTGTTCCGAAACTTCAGTTTTAGAACAGGCTACGTTGAAATGAGATATTCTAAATTGTGCTATTTGCGTGGTTTAGAACTTGCCGATCTATTCTTTGCAGGCGGTAGTTTCTCGTAAATTTCCGCTGGATCATACATACCGCTTCGCTTTTCTCCACGTATACTCGGAATATCCAAAATAATACCGGGTTCTACCCAATCAGGATTTTTAGGATCAGGGAACTTATGCTTATTCGTTTCATAGAGTTTACGCCACATATACGGATCATCATAAATTCCTTTATCTTTTGCGATATTCCACAAGCAGTCGCGCTCCCCGCGCCATGTCCGGATTCTGTATTGCGCAGGCAGGGTTGCAAAAGAAGATTCATCGCCGGATACTTCCGATAAGGCTTCAACAACTTTTTTTGCACACACAACAGCGACATCAAAATCCTCATGGCTAAATGCGCTATGCCCCGCTTCCAATGCTTCGGTAGCAGTCTTAAAAGCTTCGGGGTATTTCGTTTCAGCCTTATTGTTTTTTGCCCACTGGTATCGTGTTCTGGCTTTATTCATTTCCTGTTCAGCTTCTATCCGTGCAAGCATATATTGAATGTAATCGGCCGATTTCTGTGCGTATTCTTCCGCAAGCCGTGAATATTCAATTGACATTTCATAATCGCCTTCATCATAGGCACGTACTGCCAGTTCAGAATATGCACGGCTTTTGCGCTGAAATTCATTATCGTCATAGGAGGCAGCAAATAAGGCTGCTGCATAAACACTGCATAAAAGTACACAGATAAGTAGTATTTTTTTCATTGGTTTCCTCCTTCTGCGGGGGTATCTAACATAACAGCGGGTGCAGCCGCCGTGGGTGCCGGCTCTGCATCCGGAGTATCAGCAGGAGCGGGTGCAGCCGCCGTGGGTGCCGGCTCTGCATCCGGAGTATCAGCAGGAGCGGGTGCAGCC
>JBQMYN010000052.1:0-16920 GCA_052173475.1 Treponema sp. | reverse complement strand
AGAGCCAGCGGCTGTACAATCGGAAATAGAGCCAGCGGCTGTACAATCGGAAATAGAGCCAGCGGCTGTACAATCGGAAATAGAGCCAGCGGATGTAGCACCGGTGGAAGCCGTTATGCCGCTTGCAACCGGCGGGAAGTCGCTGCCGCCGCAGGAAGCGGCCGCTCCGGTTTTAGCAGTTACACCTGAAGCAACAGAATGTTCTACCAAGGAACTGCCGTCTCAGCCGGCAGCAGCTTCCGTACCGCCTGCAAGACCCGCATCAAAATTATTCAATCTTGATTCGGCAATGTTGCCTGAAAAAGTACGGAAAGCGGTTCCTACTTCGCACTATCCATTACTGGATTCGCTCATTGTGATTGAACGCACTCCATTGCGTGGTTCCGATATACGGGAAGTGCCGGTTATACCAGAAGATATTGTTTCTGATGCCGGATTGGAAGCAGCTGCGCCAGTATCAGAAACCTGTATGCCGGATTGTGCAGCAGTACACGGCGGTACAGATATTCGAGAAAACCCCGCAGTGCCGGTAGAAACAACCCATAGCGTTCTTGCACATCCGGAGGGTACTGCGCTTGTGCGGGAACAAGTACCGGCGGAAGAAAAGCCCGCTGATGAGCATACAGCTGGAAATACCGCCGCAGTAGATATTCCTGCACAGGATGATTCTCCTGAACCGGTACAGGAGAGCCGTCCTGTGCCGCAGCGTGTATCGGCAGCGGCGGTACAGGAGCCGGCACTGGTGCCTGATGCAGCAGGCACTATGCAGAATCCGCGTACTAGTTCCGGCGCAGTAGCTGTACAGACGAAGCCAGCTTCCTTTGATACTAAAGCTCAGTCTGTTTCCGGCAGCAGTATGCAGGGCTACGGAGTGCCTCCTCAGTATGAGCCTGCTGCTGTCGGCAGCGAATCAGATGAAGACCTCGATGATATTGAAGATGAGACCGATGAAGATACAATAGGGGAAGATGATGGCGTTTTTTTAGAAAAAACGCCATCGGAGAACATCGGCAGCCCACTACAGCCTTTCCCGCCGGTTGTCTCGCTAGACGCTGCCGCATTGCCTGCTGCTGTACCGGCAGCACCGCGGAAAAAATATTCAATTCCATTCGATCTGCTTAATCATTATCCTGATGGAGAATATTGGGTTGTTGATGATGCAACAAGAAAGGCTGCATTCATGTTGAAATCTACATTCAGCGAATTTAAAATAGACGTTTCTATCACTGGAATTAGAAAAGGTCCGGTAGTAACTATGTTTGAGATGCTGCCGCCGCCGGGGATAAAACTGTCAAAAATAACAAATTTGCAAGATAACATTGCGTTGCGTCTTGCGGCATCCAGTGTCCGTATCGTTGCGCCGATCCCGGGCAAACATGCGGTTGGTATTGAAGTACCCAATAAAAAACGCTCGATTGTCAGCTTCCGTGAATTGATTGAGACCGATTTGCCCGAATCTGCTAAAATGGCAATTCCTGTTGTATTAGGAAAAGATGTTACGGGCAATCCGCAACTGTTTGATTTAGCGCAAACTCCGCATTTACTTATCGCAGGTGCTACCGGTTCTGGTAAATCAGTCTGTGTTAATACTATTATTCTGTCCATACTCTACAACCGCCGCCCCGATGAGGTAAAATTGATTTTAGTTGATCCGAAAATTGTTGAATTAAAACTTTACAATGACATTGCACATCTGCTGGCACCGGTTATTACCGAACCGAAGCGGGCATTTCAGGCACTGCAATACAGCTTGTGTGAAATGGAACGGCGGTATGCCTTGCTTGATAGTATGGGGGCGCGTGATATTAAAACCTATAATAAGAAAATCAAAGCGGAAAAAATTGCCGCAGAGGAACTTCCCTATATTGTCGTCATTATTGATGAGTTTGCTGATTTAATGGCAACCTCCGGAAAGGAACTGGAAGCAACGGTTGCCCGCCTTTGCGCGATGAGCCGCGCTGTTGGGATTCATTTGGTTCTTGCAACGCAGCGTCCTTCAATTGATGTAATTACCGGTCTTATTAAAGCAAATATTCCTACCCGCATTGCTTTTATGGTTGCCTCAAAAACGGATAGCCGCATCATTCTTGATGAAGTAGGCGCAGAAAAACTACTGGGCAAAGGTGATATGCTCTATGTCAGTGCAGCGCAGCTGTTCCCTGCCCGTATGCAGGGGGCTTTTGTTTCGGAAGAAGAAGTTGAGCGGGTTGTTGCTTGCGTCAAGGATTATTGTGAACCCGAGTATATTGATGATGAAATTTTTGTTGATGACGATGATGATTCGTATGAGCATGTAGTATTTTCCGATGATAATGACCCTCTGTATGATCAAGCATTGGAAATTGTTACCTTTGCAGGAAAAGCATCGGCATCGTATGTGCAGCGTAAATTAAAAATAGGCTATAACCGTGCAGCCCGTCTTATTGAAGAAATGGAAGCAAATGGGATTGTTGGTCCGGCAAATGGCTCAAAACCGCGTGAAATTTTGCGCAGGTAATAGACTTTCACTACAGAAAAAGCTATAAGTCTTTCAGTTTTGCGATGGGGCTGTCCAAAAATTTCAGTTTTTGGACAGCCCCTTGTTATCAGCCTTGCTGCTGCGGCATCTTCTAAAAATCTATACTTGAGTTTTTAGAATTACCTTTATTTCTTTGCCGGCTTCGGCGGTATTTTGATACCGACTGATTTTGCTAAATCAGGATTCGTTGGTACATAGTCTTTACCATAGTAGCATTTTAGATACAGCTCGCGTATTTCGCTGACAAGCGGGTAGCGCGGGTTTGCTGTAGTACACTGATCATCGAATGCCTTTTCAGACATATCATCAAGATGCGCAAGGAAGTCCTTTTCAGCGATACCGGTTGAGCGGAAGTCTTCAGGTATCTCGCAAATCCGCTTTATCTCTTCGATTTTTTCGATGAGCTTTTCAACCTTTTCTTCGTTGGTGGTACCGCCGAATCCGAGATGATCGGCAACCTTTGCATAGCGTTCTTGAGCAACCGGATATTTATACTGCGGGAAGATAGCCTGCTTGCGCGGTGCTTCTGTTGCATTGTAGCGGATTACCTCATTGATAAGCAGCGCATTTGCCAAGCCGTGCGGGGTATGATGCTGAGCACCGACCTTGTGCGCCATGGAATGGCAAACACCAAGGAACGCATTTGCAAATGCCATACCGGCAAGGGTTGCCGCATAGTGTATTTTTTCACGTGCCTTAGGATTTTTAGCTCCTTCAGTGTATGCAAGCGGTAGATATTTAAAGAGAAGCCGAAGTGATTCAAGTGCAATACCGTTAGTAAAATCGGTTGCCAAAACTGAAACAAATGCTTCGAGGTTGTGAACAATAGCGTCAATACCGGAGTATGCCGTAAGTGCTTTCGGCAATCCCATTACAAAGTCAGGATCGATAATTGCCATATCAGGAGTTAATTCATAATCGGCAATAGGATATTTAATACCGCTCTTGTCATCGGTAACAATTGCAAACGGAGTAACTTCGGAACCAGTACCACTTGTAGTAGGAATTGCAACCAATACCGCTTTACTACCAAGTTTCGGGAATTTGAATACGCGCTTGCGGATATCCATAAAGCGGAGTGCCAGATCAGCAAATTCAACATTAGGTTGCTCGTACAGCATACGCATAATCTTTGCAGCATCCATCGGGCTTCCGCCGCCGAATGCAATAACAATGTCCGGCTTAAAGGAGTTCATTAAATCGACACCTTTGTATATGGTACTTAAATCTGGATCGGGTTTAACATCGGAGAAAATCTCATGCTCAATACCCATGCTGTCAAGTACACGGGTTAGCTGACCTGTCATACCGCATTCATGTAGATATTTATCAGTAACGATGAATGCCCGTTTTCTATCAGAAAGGTCGCGCAGCCCTTCGCTTACTGCATTTTGCTTGAAGTATACTTTGCGCGGTACTTGGAACCAAAGCATATTTTCGCGGCGTTCCGCTACAGTTTTAATGTTCATCAGGTGTTTTACTCCTACGTTTTCGCTGATTGCGTTTCCGCCCCAGCTTCCGCAGCCAAGTGTTAAGGACGGTTCGAGTCTAAAGTTATAAATATCTCCAATTGCACCTTGTGAAGCAGGCATATTCACGAGAATACGTCCGGTCGTCATTTTGCTACCGTACAGGTTGATTCTATCGGTATTTTGAGCATTTGTATACAGAACAGCGGTGTGTCCCATACCTTCCATTGCAATTTGCTTTTGGGCTTTTTCACATGCTTCTTCAAAATCTTTCGCACGGAACATACCGAGTACTGGAGAAAGCTTTTCGTGGGCAAAGGGTTCCGAACGATCCAAGACCTCACTTTCGCCGATTAGAACCTTTGTTTCTTCCGGTACTTTTACGCCTGCTAATTGCGCAATTTTATATGCAGGCTGTCCGACAATGGCAGCATTGAGCTTGCCGTCTTTGATAATAGTATTACCAACTTTAGTCTTTTCTGCTGCGCTTAAGAAATACGCCCCGCGTTTCAGGAACTCATCTTTTACCGTTTTATAGACGGAATCTACTACGATAACAGACTGTTCGCTGGCACAAATCATACCGTTATCGAATGTTTTACTCAGGAGAATAGAGCTGACTGCCATTTTTATATGAGCGGTTTCGTCGATAACGGCAGGGGTATTTCCAGAACCGACACCAATAGCCGGAGTTCCTGATGAATAAGCGGCATGTACCATTCCAGGACCGCCGGTTGCTAAAATTAATGCGATGCCGGGATGACTCATTAACAGTCCTGAAAGCTCAACGGTAGGTTCATCAATCCAGCCGATAATATCTTCAGGCGCACCTGCTTCAATTGCTGCATCAAGAATAATTTTAGCTGCTGCGATAGTGCTGTTTTTTGCACGGGGATGCGGCGAAAAAATAATACCGTTGCGGGTTTTTAAGGAAATCAAACTTTTGAAAATTGCTGTTGATGTAGGGTTGGTGGTTGGGACAATGCCTGCAATAACGCCAAGCGGCTCTGCAATTTTCACCATACCGGATTCAGTATCATGTTCAATGACACCGCATGTGCGTTCATTCAAGTACTTGTTAAAAATATATTCTGCTGCAAAATGGTTTTTAATAACCTTATCTTCAAAAATACCCATACCGCTTTCTTCGGCTGCCATTTTTGCCAATGCAATGCGGTTTTCATTTGCGGCCTGTGCAACACGCTTAAAAATCGTATCTACCTGTTCTTGGGTAAATTCCGCAAATTTTCTCTGTGCTGATTGAACACGTTCGACTAAGACATTCAAGTCTTCACTCGTCTTTACAATCATGTACTCCTCCTGATAGAATACTTATATATAGATATATTTATTATAATTACACAAAAGTGTCAAGAATAAAGGTACTATTTGTCTAAAACATTAGAGTTTTTCCTTAGGTTTAGATGCGATGCTGAGAGGGGCTGTCTAAAAAGTTCAATTTTTAGACAGCCCCAAAGAGATGCTCTTATCTCTATTTTAAAAGTTTTTCCTGCCGCATTAAATCAAACACATTTGATTCACCGAGAAAATGCCCAACACCGGCGAAAACAAAGGTTTTTCCGCCCGCTTTCAGATACTCATCAAATTTTTTTCCCCACTGCTCATTTCTATCTTTGAAAAGTACATTAATAAACGCTTGTTTTTTTTCTTGAGAAAAAGATTCAGGATATTTCATCGACTCAGCCAAAAAAGCAGCAAGTTCTTTTTTTTCATTTGCAAGATATATCCGGCGCAATGTCTGTATTTCTTCGATATTCTCATCAGATTTTTGTAATCCATTAATTGTGTCTTTTAGTATAAGCAGCTGATCTTCAAATGAACCATAAGACAGTGCCGCTATTTGTTGCCGTGCAGTTTCTAAAGTACCGATTGGTTTTTCACCAGCCCGCTGCATAAAATACAAATCAATACCATCAGCAGCATCCAGCCCTGCTGCGTTCAAAAATAATTGCGATAATGCAAGATTTAAAACCCACGGATTGAATACTGCCAGCTGCTGAGCTGCTTCCTGTCCAATAGCAGCATATAATAGTGCGGTTTCTTGCTCCGACAAGTGCTTAAGAATATTTTTTTCCGGATCTGAATTCATATTTTCTAAAGTAAGTTGCTGCATTTCCGTAGCAAATGCCTGAATTTCTTTCAGCCCGCCTACTTCGCTGACAATCCTGTCCGACGTATCAAATGCAGTTACAACGGCTTCTTCTATAGGATAAAAACTCTTGTCTGCAACATGAATTGTTCCCTGCACGTAAATAGAGGCATCCTTTGCTCTAATTTCCCAAAAAAAACGCTCGGGATGTTCTATTAAGATCGGCCGCGAGGCACAGCCTACCAAAACAGCCGCTATACATACAAGTAAAAAAAACGTTTTAAGACGATACAGTAATTTCATGAGAATGTCCTCCATTGACCGTTTATGCACGTTCGCAACGAAGCGGGAGCGTGCAGATGATATAAAGTTAAATAAACCTGTTCTGGAACAGAAATTTCCGAACAGGTTTAGTATACCACATTGACACAGCATTGTTGAAGTACCTCTCTGACAGAACGTTCCCGAAAGTGCATGGTGATATTGACAGCCGGCACGGGGTAGTATACTATTGCGCCTACCACTACGGTACATGATTGGTCTGTTCAATAATTTTATTGTTCGGCAGACCAATGAGTGCAACATCACACTGATAGCACGATCTTGAACATCACATCTCAAAGTAACCTAGGGGAATGTCACTGCTGCTGCAGTGCCGATAGCAAAGAATAACCAGCTTTTGGGACAACCCTCAGGTTTAATAGAAAACGAGGTACATACTATGCAATTCCTGACACAAGAAAACAGAATATATGCAGAAGATGAGCAGGGAAAACTCGTTGCGGAAGCAACATTCCCCAGTATTTCAGAAAATTCAGTATGCCTTGATCATACGTTTGTTGATCCTTCTCTCCGCGGACAAGGTGTCGCCGGAATGCTCATACAGGAAGTAATCGCGTATGCAAAAGATAACCGCAAAAAGATTAAACCGGTATGCTCCTATGCTGTTTCATGGTTTGAAAAACATCCTGAATATGCTGAGTTCATTACCGAATAGCTGAAAAGGAGTTAATCTGTTTTTATGAATATTCTTGCTGAAAAATTTAAAGAAGTTCTTTTTTCAGTACTCCCCATCTCTATTTTGATTGTTATATTAAATACTCTGTTTGTACATGCAGACAGCGGATTTTTCATACAATTCATTTGCGGCGTATGCTTTATCTGTTTAGGGCTAACTATCTTTCTGTTCGGAATTGATATAGGAATTACGCCGATCGGCGATCTGATGGGGCAAACTATTACTGCAAAAAACAAAATTTCCATAGTACTGATAGGCGGTATTATTCTTGGGTTTTTTATTTCTATTGCAGAACCAGATTTACAAATCCTTGGCAGTCAGGTAATGGAGGTAACCAAGGGTACTATTTCCCAACAGTGGCTGGTTGTTGTGGTTTCTATCGGGGTAGCAGTCTTTTTGTCGGTAGGGCTGTTCAGTATTGTCTATCATATTCAGCAGCACACAATTTTTATTGTCTCATATCTGATCATCTTAACACTGTCTTTCTTCTCGGTTAGTGAAGGGATTTCCATTGCCTTTGATTCGTCAGGTGCCACCACCGGAGCAATTACTGTACCGTTTATTCTTGCGATTGCAGCCGGCGTTTCCCGCATGAAAAAAGACTCGCTTGCATCAGAAACGGATTCATTTGGACTGGTTGGTATGGTATCTGCCGGTGCCATTATGAGCGTTCTGTTTATTACCTTAGTAAAAAAACTACCTGCATTTGATGACACGTTCACCCCAATCGTACATGAAAGCGGGCATATCGGATCCGCTATTGCCCAAGCACTGCACCACGCTGCAAGCGAAGCAGCTCTTTCGCTGTTGCCTATTACGGTCATTTTTTTAGCAGTCAATGCTTTTTCGTTAAAACTGAAAAAACATACCCTAACGGTTATTATAAAAGGACTTATTATTACCTTTATAGGCTTGACACTCTTCCTTGCCGGAGTAAAAGCAGGCTTTCTTGACTTCGGATTTATTATCGGCAGTGCCATCGGTGCAATAGGAAATAAAGCACTTATACTCTTCATTGGGGCATTTATCGGATGTGTCGTTATTTTAGCGGAACCAGCAGTATATGTGCTAACCAAGCAAATAGAAAATGTCAGCTCCGGTCATATTCCGAGAAAACCCGTACTCATATTTCTTGCAATCGGCGTAAGTACCGCTACTATGCTTTCGATGCTGAGAATTATTACACCGGCATTCCAGCTGTGGCATATTTTACTCCCCGGCTATCTTATTGCATTAAGCCTGACAAAAATTGTTCCGAGCCTTTTTGTTGGAATTGCCTTTGATGCAGGCGGTGTCGCCTCCGGTCCCATGACCGCAACCTTTGTATTATCCTTTGCACAAGGCGTTGCATCGGCAACCCCGACAGCGAATGTATTGATTGACGGGTTTGGCATTATTGCCGCAGTTGCGCTCGCCCCCGTTATCTCACTGCAAATACTCGGTTTGATTGTGTATGTAAAACAGCGGATAAGGAAACAACCATGACTGAATACTCATTACTCATTATTTTAGTTCCTTACGGACATTCTCGAAAAATTATTCATGCGGGCAAAGAGTTAGGGCTACGGGGGGCAACCACAACCATTGCATACGGCACAGTAAAAAGCAAACTATTGGATTTTTTAGGCATTAATCAAATCCGTAAAGAACTTATTTTTACTATCGGAGAACATAGTGCATTAGTTTCAATTATGGAATCATTGGATAAAAAATACCGTATTACGAGAAAAAATTTTGGTATTGCATTTATGATTCCGGTACATGCATTTAACCGTGCCCGCGAACCATTAAAAACTATCACGCAAGAGGAGATGCGCCCTATGAAATCTGCAATATTTACAATTGTAAATCGCGGCTGTGCAAATGATGTTGTTGAAGCAAGTGTTGCAGCCGGTGCCCGCGGCGGTACTATATTAAATGCCCGCGGGTCTGGAATGCAGCAGGCGGCAATGATTTTCGACATCGAAATTGAACCTGAAAAAGAGATTGTACTCACAATCGTTGACACCGATAAAACAGATACCATTGTTGATGCAATCCGCCGTAATAGTAATGTCGAGCAAGACGGACAAGGTATACTTTTTGTACTTCCAATAAGCGCATCCTATGGTATTAAATAAGGGATTCAGCATGAAAATATTAGTCCCTCAATTAGTTGTTGCCTTATTGTCAAAAAAACTAAAGACGTAGTATAATGGCAGCTATGAGTAGTTGTGATTATCGTATTTTTTGGGAAGAAACTGTAAAACAATTACGGGAAGAAATGGGAGAAAGCATAGACCTCTGGTTTTCCCGAATATCCTATGAACAATCTTCCGAATCTCATATTGTTTTATCTGTTCCCTCTGCTTTTTTTCGTGATCAGGTTCGTCAACGGTATGAACTTTTAATCGAAAAAAAGTTATTTGAACTTTTTGGAGCACCTATTCAGCTGAGTTTTGAAGTAAAACAAATGCCGCCCGAACAGTATCAACCGGTTCATACTTCTGAAAATCCGCCGCCTGCATCTGCTGTACCATCAGAACCTGCCTTGCCGGCAAGTCGTGAACGGTCTACTCGGAAATCAACAGCTGCTCATACAGCAACAGATTCGCAAATGCTTGGAACAGTGCCGGATGCCGGCAAGCCGCTTGCCCAAAACCGCTCTATTTTTGCTGCTGAAAATAAAAAAAAACCAGCAGCACCGGTACAAGAACCGCACCCGCTTTTGAATGACCGCTATACATTTGATAAATTCGTTATTGATGATGATAATCCGCTGCCGGCAAATGCGGCACTTGCCGTATCAAAAAATCCCGGTTCCTCATACAATCCTCTGCTTATTTACGGAGGTGTCGGTTTGGGGAAAACTCATTTGATGCAAGCGATTGGCAATGAATTGCATAATCGCGGGTTAAAAATTATGTATACAACAGCAGAAAACTTTACCAACGAGTTTATTGAATTTTTGCATAAAAATAAAATGCATGAATTCAAGAATAAATATCGGAATTCTGATGCTTTGTTAATAGATGATATTCATTTTTTTGATAAAAAAGAAGGAACGCAAGAGGAGTTGTTTCATACATTTAACGCCTTATACGAAAGTAAACGCCAGATTGTCTTTACCTGCGACCGTCCTGTTGAAGAACTTAAAAATCTGTCAGAACGGCTGCGTTCCCGATTTACCCGCGGGCTGAGTGTCGATCTGAAAATTCCTGCATACGAAACGCGATGCGCTATTTTATTCAAAAAAATTGAAGCAGACAATCTGGCAATTCCAAAGGAAGTAGTAGAACTACTTGCAAAAAATATTTCTTCAAATGTCCGTGATCTCGAAGGAGCATTAACAAAACTGCGGGCATATTCTGAACTTACCGGTCCGATAACACTGGAAATTGCGCAACGGCTGATGCAGGATGTATTCGGCTCTCCCCGCCAGCATAATATTTCGATAGATTCTATCCAGAAAATTGTTGCTGATTACTTCAATATATCTTTTGTTGATTTAAAAGGAAAAAAAAGAACTAAAAATATTTCTTTTCCTCGGCAGGTTGCTATGTACTTAGCACGGGAAATGACAGAATTTTCTACAACGGAAATTGGCGTTGAGTTCGGCGGAAGAGATCATACCACTATTATGCATGGGCATCAAAAAATAGAAACACAGATAGCAATTACTCCTTCATTAGAAGTAAATATTGCAGAGTTAAAGAAACGCATTACAAATGCCACAAAATGATCAACCTGTTCCAAAACTTACGTTTCGGAACAGGCAGGTTGTTTACACAACAATATTGACGAGCTTATTCGGTACGACAATTACTTTTTTAATGTCTTTACCCTGCGTAAAGCGCTGAGCACCGGCAGTTTGCAAAGCCGCCTGCGAAAGTTCATCTTTGGTTTTACCGATTTCACTTTCAAACGTATCACGCACCTTACCATTTACTTGTACCACAATAGTACAGGCAGTATCATGGCAAAATTTTTCAACAAACATCGGCCATGGTTCGTAGGTGATTGTTGTCCGGTGTCCCAGTTTTTCCCATAATTCTTCTGCAAGATGCGGTGCATAGGGGGCAAGCAGTTTAATGAATGTTTCCCATGCAAACCGTGGTAAACGGGAATATTTCGTAATTGTATTGACAAAAATCATCATTTGACTAATTGCAGTATTAAAATTCAAGGCAGCGGTATCTTCAGTTACCTTTTTAATTGTTTTATGCAACAGCTTTGTAATTTCCTCATGTTCAGGGGTACTGGTATCATTATTCGGGGCTTCATAGAATTCTTTTTCACCAAGATTCCAAATTTTTTCGAGGAACCGGAAAATACCTATTAACCCTTGTGTATTCCAAGGCTTTGACATATCAAGCGGACCCATAAACATTTCAAAAATACGGCATGAATCAGCACCGTACTCCCGCACCATTTCATCAGGATTGATAACATTCTTCAAGCTCTTGGACATTTTTGCAATAACACGTTCCAGTTGTTCTCCTGTTGCAGTTTCTATAAATTCCGTTTCAGAAATTTTAGTAACTTCATCGACCGGTACAAGTGTTTTATTTTTGCGCTGATAGGCAAAGGATGTGATCATTCCTTGATTTACCAATTTAGTAAACGGCTCTTTTGTGTGTACCAGTCCTAAATCGTAGAGGACTTTATGCCAAAACCGTGCATAAAGCAGGTGCAGCACGGCATGTTCCGCCCCGCCGATATAGAGATTAACCGGCATCCAGTATGCTTCTTTTTCTTTTGAGCAAAAAGTTTTATTATTATGCGGATCAAGGTAGCGTAGATAATACCAGCAGGAGCCAGCCCATTGAGGCATGGTATTGGTTTCGCGACGGGCTTTCGCACCGCAGCGGGGGCATGGAGTTTCAAGCCAGCCGGTTATTTTCGCAAGCGGGCTTTCGCCGGTATTTGAAGGGCTGTAACTTTCTACTTCAGGCAGTGTGAGCGGTAAATCTTTTTCATCAAGTGCTACCACACCGCAGTGCGGGCAATGTACCAGCGGAATAGGTTCGCCCCAATACCGCTGCCGACTAAATACCCAATCACGCAGTTTATAATTTACGGCTTTTTTTCCAAATCCCTGCTCTTCAATGAATGCAGTAATACGTTCTATAGCTTCACGGGTAGGAAGACCGTTAAAAGCTCCTGAGTTGACGGCATATCCGTCTGCCGGCATACACTGCCGCGGGGGTGCGGAGTAATCGCCTTCGACTCCTTTTTCTTTCCACTCCTGTTCAGAGGCTACGGTTTGTATCACCGGCAGCGAAAACGTTTGAGCAAACTCCCAGTCTCGCTCGTCATGCGCAGGAACCGCCATAATAGCACCAGTACCGTATGAAATCAGAATATAGTCGGAAATCCACACTGGTAATTCTTTTCCTGTTAATGGATTAATCGCATATCCTCCGGTAAACGCACCGGTTTTTTTCTTCGCAAGATCAGTCCGCTCAAGATCGCTTTTTTTTGCTGCCTCGGCAATATACTGTTCTACCGCTGTCTGTTGCTCTTTTGTTACAATATGCCGAACCAACGGGTGTTCAGGAGCAAGGACTATGTAGGTAGCCCCGAAAAGTGTATCGGGGCGGGTTGTATATATTGTGATATGCTCTTGTGTACAACTCTCCGGTTTTTGTGCAAGTTTAAAATTAACTTCAGCACCGGTACTTTTCCCGATCCAGTTTTTTTGCATGAGTTTGATTGATTGCGGCCAATCAAGCTCCTCCAAATCTTCTAAAAGCCGCTCGGCGTAGGCGGTAATCTTGAGCATCCATTGCCGAACATTCCGCCGTACAACCTGTGAACCGCAACGATCGCAATGCCCGTCTTTTACTTCTTCATTCGCAAGCCCTGTTAAACAGTGGGGACACCAGTTAATCGGAGCTTCCGCTTCGTATGCCAAACCACGCTTAAACAACTGTAAAAATATCCACTGTGTCCAGCGGTAGTATTCAGGCTCGGAGGTTGACACTTCACGATCCCAATCATAGGAAAAGCCGAATGATTGAATTTGGCGTTTAAAATTTGCAATATTTGTGTGAGTGGTTTTTCGTGGATGAGTACCTGTTTTAATTGCATAGTTTTCTGCCGGAAGACCAAATGAATCAAACCCCATGGGGTGCAGCACTGCATGACCATTCATACGCAGATACCGGCAGTAGATGTCGGTAGCAACATACCCTTCAGGATGTCCGACATGCAGACCTGCCCCTGAAGGATAAGGAAACATATCGAGTATATAAGACCGCTTTTCGGGCGGATAGTTTTCATCTTCAGTAACTGCAAATGTTGCATGGTCTTTCCAATAAGTTTGCCATTTTTGTTCTATTTCCCGAAAGGGATACGATGCCATACGAATCTCCTGTATGCGTTAGATATATATGCCCGATAACTTTGTTAGTAAACGGACCACTGAGTTCAAAATCACCCAGATAGCGTAATTTTGAACATCGCATTTCAAGAAACCTAGTCCGAAACAGAAGTTTCCGAACAGGTTTAGTAGTTGAGGATACACTCCATTAGAGTATAATTATCTTTTTACTTTCTGACTTGGTAATACCAAATACCCGTGTAATGTTTTCAGCAGTATAGTGTGAGTGAGCTAGTTTATTATAATAGTCTGCAACAGCAGTAAGCCCTTCATTTGAATTATTATAGAGCGCAAGTGCTGCTGCACTTCTAAATGCCCCTGATTCAAGTAATTGTTCAATAGTCTTACCATTATTTTGACTACGGCGTATCTTGTCGACTACTGCCGCTGCCCCATCGTATCCGATTGAACTGATAAAATCATTTTTTTTCATACTAGTATCCCTATGTTTATACAGTGATGAGAACGGGGATACCAATGCAGCCGGCATCGCATCTAAATCTAAGGAAACAGGTGAGCAAAGCTCACCACCAAAAACTGTTTCGCAATCCGCTTTAGCGGATATAATCAATCATTTCCTTACAGAAAAAGCCGATAGGCTTTCAGTTTTTTGACAGCCCCCCAGTTTTTGATAGCCCCGTTCTCTTTAGCTTTTCTCTTTTTCCCGCTATATTTTTGAGAAACTTTCTTTTGTTGCTCCGCACAGCGGACATACCCAATCATCAGGAATATCTTGAAAAGCTGTTCCGGGAGGAATTCCGCCCTCGGGATCACCTACAGCCGGGTCGTATTCATAACCACATAAATCGCATACATATTTATCCATAGTAACTCCTTAGGTGCTTTCTCCGGTTTAAAATCGTGCTCGCTTATTTATAGAAAGCTCCTTACATATCCATACCGTTACTATACGTATTTTATTTTTATTTTGCAAGTAACCCGCTTAGTTTTTCGGATTGTTTTATGTAGTATCTGTTTTTGGGATTAAGTGCCAGTACTTGCTGAAGATAATATTGCGCTTTACGATAATCTTTTGCGCTATAATACCATTCATGGAGTGCGTACAGGGTTTTCTCATTACGGGGGTTTGAAAGCAAACTCAGTCGCAGCAGTCCCAGTTTTTTTTCACGATTGTTTTCAAGAAGTGCTTGGTAGTAGTATAACACAGCTTTAAGCCCTGAGCGTGCACCGGCGAGTTTTTTTTGTATTACAGTATTTATTGTAGTATAATCCTGCTTACCGTATAACGCTTCTAAATAGAGTGCTGTAAGCGAATCGGAGGGTTTCTCGGTTTGTGTGTACGCCTCTTGCGCAGCAGTAACAGCATGGTTCCAATTTTTTATCCCGATTCCGGTTTGAATATACAGCAGCCGGTGTTCTTCAGACGGCATAAGCTTATATACATATTCTGCACGGTTAAAGGCTTGTTCCCACCGTTCCTGCATAATATCTTGCTGTATCAAAATCCTCAAGGCAGCACTATTTTCACTGTCCTGAAGTAAGAGCGTACTGATAAAATCATTTGCTGCTTTACCGTTTATAGTCTCATTATTATGAAAGCATAATTGCGCACAGGCAAGTAATACATCAAGTGCGTTAGGATAGAGCATTTCTGCCTTTTCAAGACAGCGTTTTGCTTCTATAGTATTTTTAGACCACTCATTCAGGATCCTTGCCCGCAATAAAAGGTATTTTTTTTCTGTTTTATTTTTTTTAGCATAACCATCCAAGAGTGCCAGTGCCGGTATGTATTCTTTTTTCTCTATATGTATACGGACTTTTAAAAAAAGAGCTTCGTGCGAAGGGCTGCTTTGTTGTAATAATGTCTGTACAACAGGCTCTGCTTGCTGGTAGTTTCCTGTTGCAATTGCCGTATCTGCAAATAGAACTTGCATACCTGTACTGGCGGGATAGCGGGCATACAATGCCACCGCTATTTCAAACGCTTTCTCCGCTTTATTTCTGAGCAGCAGCATTTGTACATAGCGGATTCCCGCCGGATAACAGCTGCTGTCACGCTCCCATGCAATTCGGTAGGCTGCTTCCGCTTCGGATATTCTCTGTGTGTCCTCGTACAACAGCCCCAGTAAATACGGAGGCAATACAGACGCTGCGTTTAATGTCTGCGCACGGAGCAGCCGGTTTTCGATACTGCCGCTACGCTCATGTATATGGTTGCCTTTTATAAGGATAAGAGAAGGAATAATAGCATCCCAGAACGTATCAGTACCGAGTTCAGTAGGATATACCCCCTTTTCTACTTGAGAGATCGCATCAAGATACCGATTCGGCTCATGTAATCGGACAGGATGCCACTGCATAGGTTCAAGCGGATATAACAACTGCATGATGCGTGACGCAAAAGCAATATCGTACAATTTTGCTTTGTTCATTCCTTCGGTAGTATCATAGAGTCTGTTAATTGCTTTGCGAATACCGGCAGGGCTTCCAATTTCAAGATCGGCTGCGACTACAGGATCATGGTCTTTATTGTGTAACTCTTCTTCGGAAAGAAGTGTAAGAATAGTTGCCGAGTGTTCCGGCTGAAGTCCCTGTTCCGGTGTCCCCGCACATGATATACTGCATAGTGCATAAAGAACAATGATTAATAGTATCATAAAAGAGCGAAATACCTTACCATCTACTATACCGTATTTTTTACGTTTGGGCAAACATATCGAGAACGTGCTTGCCCTATATAGGTTTTAACAAACTCTTGCATTGTACCCAATGTATAAACTGGGCTGCCCAATAAGTTCAAAAACATCCTGTTTGCAGCATCGTGTACGCTATATCTAGTGTTGTTTTAGTTTTAAGCAGATGAAAAACGCTATGAAATATACTTTTTGGACAGCCCTGTGAGCTTTGCTAGCGAAATTGCCAAATCTGTATAGTTATGGTATACTACAATTATGAATATTACACGGAAACTGCCGATCGGCGTACAGAGTTTTGAAAAACTGCGGCATAATGGCTATATTTATGTCGATAAAACAGCGTTTATCTGGAAACTTACTCAAGGAAGCAATCCATATTTCTTAAGCCGTCCGCGGCGATTCGGCAAGAGTCTGTTTCTTTCGACATTAGCGGCGTACTTTCTGGGTCAAAAAGAACTATTCAAAGGATTGTACCTTGAGCAGGCAGAAGAAGAATTAGCTGCACAAGAGAACCGCACTGCGTGGCAGGAATATCCGGTACTGTATCTGGATTTTAATACCGGGCGTTATGATACAAAGCGGTCGCTAACAAGCCAGATAAATTTGTCTTTAAGCCAATTTGAGGAAGTCTACGGAACAAATAAAAATGAAGAAGAAGTAGCGCAGCGTTTTGCAGGAGTTATCAAACGGGCATATCAGCAAACCGGCAAACAGGTGGTTATTCTGGTGGACGAGTACGATAAACCATTGCTTCAGACAATGGGAGTAAACGAAGCACTGAACG
>JBQMYN010000051.1:0-16944 GCA_052173475.1 Treponema sp. | reverse complement strand
TTTCCCCCCCCCCCCCCCCCCCCCCCCGCGTGGGCAGCTTCTATCGCAGCATTCATCGCGAGTAAATTTGTTTGCGAAGCAATATGTTGAATAACACTCGATGCTTCCATCAGCGAACCTGATTCTTCAGCAATTTTTTGCGTGACGGTATTTGTGGTAACAAGTGTAGCTTTGCCGTCTCCGGTTGCCGCTGTAAGACTTCTGATTACCTCATCGGTTTTGCCGAGCGTCTGCCCGATGGCGGTAATGTTAGCAACCATTTCTTCCACGGAAGAAGACGACTGCGCAACGCTTGCCGCCTGTGTTTCGATGCTGTTATTCAGCTGCTTAATAGTTCGGACAATCTCTTCGATGGTTGTCGCCGTTTCGGTAACACTTGCCGCTTGAGTCATCGCCTGCTGCTTTACTCCGTCGATATTAGCGCTGATTTGATGCACGGCGCTTGCGGTTTCAGTCATGTTGGAAGCAAGCTCGGTTCCGATTTCTTCCATCGTATTTGAGTTGATACCGACCTGTTGAATGGAAGCACCGATTTTCGCAATTGTTTCGTTAAAGTATTCTGACATGTCGGTGATCTCATCGTTGCCGAGCACCGGCAGACGCACCGTTAAATCTCCATCACCTTGGGCAATATTTTGCAGAGCAGAAACTACGGTTTGTATCGGTTTTACCATTGAGCGGGCAACAAGGTAGACGATAATAAGAGCAGACAGCAAAATAACGATACCGATTACCACCATTGAGAAACGCAAGGTATCGACGGTTCCCATAAATTCATCATAAGGGGCTGCAATTATGACAGTCCAATCGGTAGTTTTTATGGCAGCATAAGAAGATATATTTTTTCTTCCTTTATATGAGTAATATCCCAATTCGCTCGTTTCTATTTCGAGAGATTGTTTTTGGAACTCTGCCAGTTCTTGAAGCGTGGCATCCGTTTTTGTCATTTCTATTGCATTCGCTGCTTTTGTTACAAGTTCTGTATTTTTATGAGCGATCGTGTTACCTGTAAGACCCAGAATATAACAATAACCTGTGCTTCCGACGACGATGTCTTTTATTTGGTCAGAAAGCCATAAGCCGTCAATCGCCGCACTTAACACACCTATAATTTTATTGTCATCATATATCGGTACTGAAACATCTATAATAAATTTATTGACAGAGGAATCCAGATAAGGTTCACTGAAAAATCGTTTTCCGGTAATACTTGCTTTAAAGTACGAATAACCAGCCATATCGAAACTGGTGCCATCCAAAAAATGCACAGCTCCTGATGTATCAGTAATATACAACGCATAGATAACCGGGTTGAACTTTACTTCTTGTTCGAGCTGCTGCATTTTTTCTACAAATGTCGCTTGCGAATCCCGCAGTACCGGCATTCGGGCGATACCTTCAATGAACTGCCAAAAAGCAGTAATGCGTCCGTCAATAACTTCAGCCACGTCATTTACTTTGTCAATTAAATGCACTTCGATTTTTTCGGTTACGGCTCTGCGCGCGGTTCTGACTGCAAGTAAGCCTTCGATAGTTGAAGCAAGGGCAATCAGTAACCCAAAGATAAGAATAAGTTTGAAGCGAAGAGAAAAGCGTTTTTTTGCTTTTCCGGAAGTGTTTACCGCCCCTCTCTCCGACCCATTATTGTTATGGGGGGGGGGGGGGGTACAATATACGAGTTTTTCATAACTGTCAAGCCCCTTTCCCTAAAAAAGAATAGTTTTTATGCGGATTTACCGTAAATACTGGCGAAAACCGATGTCTAATGGTACAATTAGTATGGAATTAATTATAGCACGGAAAAGCAAAATCTGCAAGAAAAAATGTAACTTTTTGTGGAGTTCTGAGTGGTATAATGCTGCTTATATAAGCGATTGTATATTCGATAAAGGGTCTGTCATGGGTATATGGTTCCTATGCTGTCTTATTCACGATTATTCTGCTAAAAATTCATCCGGTGTATACACAGGTATTTTTGAACCGAAAAAATCTTTTTTATTACGCGTAATGATACAATCGACCGTTTCTTCTAATGCGCACTGATATTGCAAATCATCTTCAAAAATCAGGAAATGTTTTGTTCTTTAAAGCATGTAAAACGCTTTCTTTATCTGCACTACCGATTTCAATGATTGTGAATAAACTGTAAAAGATTTCTCGTATATTGTCTGACGGAATATATTTCTTTAAGATATAAAATAATGTCGAAATAGTATGAATTGCTACAACTCCTGTTTCTGTTTGCGAAAACCGATATAAGAACAGTTCCGTCTTCTGCGTAATCGTAACATTATTGAGAATGTGTGGTCGGTGATGAAGCTCAACTATAACCTTATCTATCATAGCGCAAGAAGCATAACGGGAATGTTTAGACATTTTTTCTCTAGTATTTCAGCATTCTTATTCCGCCGTATTGATGATGTTCAGCAATGGTTTCTCATGGATTCTCCTGCTTTACTAAAACTCGAAATGTGACCTAAAACTTTTTCCATATTTTTATCTTTTTCGCTGCCCAACGGGTAGTCTACATCACAACATCGCAAAATAAATCTAAGGAAAACCAGTGAGCAAAGCTCACCTCTAAAACGGAAGTTTTTAGAGGTTCCCACTATCAAAACCGCCTTGTCATGGGGCTTTTGAAAAAGGAACCAAGTTTTAGGATAGCTCCTGTTTGCTGGCTGTCTCTTGCAAAAAATGCAATAACCGCCTATACTTTTCTATCTTATGCAGCAGACTGATATACAAAAAACCGCAGCTTTAAATACCCTTGTAGTAAAAGGAGCGCGTGAACATAATCTTAAAAATATTGATGTAGAGCTTCCCCGCGATAAGCTTATTGTTATTTCAGGCTTATCCGGCTCAGGGAAAAGTTCGCTTGCTTTTGATACGATATTTGCAGAAGGACAGCGCAGGTATGTAGAATCCCTTTCGGCGTATGCGCGCCAGTTTTTGGATAGAATGGATAAGCCCGATGTCGATTATATCGAAGGATTGTCTCCTGCTATTTCTATTGAACAAAAAACGACTCACCGCAATCCGCGCTCTACTGTAGGCACGGTAACGGAAATTTACGATTACTACCGTTTGTTATTTGCCCGCATCGGGCATGCGCATTGTCCTCGGTGCGGACAGGAAATACAGGAGCAGACAGTTGACCAGATAATAGATACCATTATGGCATGGCAAGCGGGTTCCCGTATTCAAATACTTGCGCCGATCATCAAGGGGAAAAAAGGGGAACATCAAAAAATTATTGAAGATGCACAAAAAGCCGGTTTTTTGCGTGCCCGTATCGACGGACTTATGATTACGCTTGAAGACGGCGTAAAGCTGGATAAACAAAAAAAGCACACGATTGAAATTGTTGTTGACCGTATTGTCCTTTCAGAGGAAGTCCGCAAGCGTTTGGCGGAATCAGTGGAAACCGCCTTGGAAAGTTCTGGGGGAACACTCATAGCACTGATGCAAAAAACCTCAGAGGATCCGATAACCGAGGTCTTTTTTTCTCAAAAAAACGCATGTCCCGATTGCGGTATTTCCATACCGGAGCTGCAACCGCGCCTTTTTTCGTTTAATAATCCATTTGGAGCCTGTCCTGAATGTACCGGTATCGGGCTGAAACAGCATTTTGATTATAAACTTATGGTGCCGAATACGGAGCTTTCTTTTAATGAAGGGGCTTTTTTGCCCTATAATCCTGAGTCGGCATGGAACCGCGTCCGTTTTGAAGCGTTGGCAGCACAGTACGGCTTTACACTTGACACCCCTGTAAAAGATATTCCAAAAAAGACCCTCAATATTTTGATGAATGGTACTGGCACAGAACCTATTGAGTTTGTGTATGAGCGGCAGGACGGCACTGGAAAGTCAAAATACCGTAAACCGTGGATTGGTATTTTTTCTGATATGCAGCGGCGGTATAACGAAACCTATTCTAACGCACAAAAGGAATCGCTTGAAAAATATATGGCGATTCAAACCTGTGATTTTTGCGGCGGGAAACGACTCAAACCGGAAGCATTGGCAGTTACGGTTGGCGGAAAAAATATTTATGAATTAAGCAGCCTTTCCGTCGGCGATTCGCTGGATTTTTTTGAGCAGTTGACTATAACCGATACGGAAGAAAAAATTGCCCGCCAAATTTTGAAAGAGATTACCTCCCGCCTCCGTTTTATGAAAAACGTCGGGCTTGACTATATTACCCTTGAACGTAAGGCAGCGACACTATCAGGCGGAGAGTCGCAGCGTATTAGATTGGCAACACAAATCGGTTCGAGTTTAATCGGGGTCTTGTATATTTTGGATGAGCCGTCCATCGGGTTGCATCAACGGGATAACCAGCGGCTGATTGATACGCTGCTCTATTTGCGGAATTTAGGGAATACCTTAGTGGTGGTAGAGCATGATGAACAGACTCTTCGTCTTGCTGATTACATCGTTGATTTAGGACCGGGTGCTGGGGTACATGGCGGTTCGGTCGTAGCGGCGGGAACACCGGAAGAGGTTATGCAGGTAAAAGAAAGCCTAACCGGTCAATATTTAGCAGGAACACTTTGCATGGAAATTCCGCAGCAACGGCGGAAGGGGAACGGACACTTTTTAAAACTTTCCAAGGTAACGGAACACAATTTGAAAAATATTTCCATTTCTATACCGCTTGGAGCTTTTACCTGCATTACCGGAGTTTCCGGCTCGGGAAAATCGACGTTGCTTTCTGATGTTCTGTATCCGGCAGTATCAAACCGCTTAATGCACAGTAGTCTCCCAGAGGGGGCGTATAAAAAAATTGAAGGATTGGAAGATATTGACAAGGTAATCAATATTGACCAAAGCCCGATTGGGCGGACTCCTCGCTCTAATCCTGCAACGTATGTTGAAGTCTTTACCGCCATTCGTGAGCTTTTTGCTAGTTTACCGGAGGCAAAAGCTCGCGGCTATAGAGCAGGACGGTTTTCGTTCAATGTACGGGGAGGTCGATGCGAGCATTGCCAAGGGGACGGCACTATTACCATCGAAATGAATTTTCTTCCTGATGTGTATATTGCCTGTGATGTCTGCCGCGGTAAACGGTTTAACAAAGAAACGCTTGATATACGGTATAAGGGTAAAAATATTGCCGATGTGCTTGATATGACGATTGAAGAAGCTGCGGAGTTTTTTGCCCCCATACCGCAGATTGCGCGCAAAATGCAAACACTTCTTTCAGTGGGACTTGGTTATATTAAACTCGGGCAGTCTGCACTCACCTTATCAGGAGGAGAAGCTCAACGGGTAAAGTTAGCACATGAATTGGCAAGACGGTCTACCGGAAAGACGTTGTACATTTTGGATGAGCCTACTACCGGCTTGCATTTTGCTGATGTAAAACAACTTATGGAGGTTATTCAGCGGCTTACAGAACAAGGAAATACGATTGTAATGATTGAACATAATCTTGATGTTATCTTACAAGCTGATCACATTATCGACCTTGGTCCTGAGGGCGGGACAAATGGTGGTACAATCATTGCAGAGGGTACGCCTGAAGCAGTTGCAGAAGTTGAAAAATCCTATACAGGATTTTATATTAAAGAAATGCTCAAGAAACAGCGGCTGGTTCCATAAGAGCAGGCATACTTTTTGGGCGGATGCAGCAGTATGAGCAAAAAGTATCTGTGCTGTTTTATTATTTACCTCACCTTGATCCCTTTTTATGCGGTGTATGCGCAGCAGAAAAAGGAAGCAAAGGTTATTACCATTAACTCGGTGCGGGTTATGGAGCTGGTTAAAAAGGTAAACCGCAGTCAGTGGACAACACAATCAGAAACAGCACAGAGCAGCACCGGCACTGCTGAGAAAACAAGTGCCGACGGAAATATCGCCGGCAGTACGAACACTGCAAAAACAGCAGCAAATAGTGTTACGCCAGCGCAACCAGACCAGACTAAACCAGCGGAAAGCACGGATGCCGTGCCGCCGGCAGCCGGAGAAACAGACAGTGCAACACCGGTTACGCCGGCAGCAAACAATATTACTGCGTCTGGAACAACTACTGCATCTGCTGAACAGGATACCGCAAAAAATCCTGAAACCGTTGCTGCCGCTCAAAAAGCCGTTGACGAAAAAAAAGATCAAATAATTATATTTACCGGCGATGTTTCTATTTCTGTAAAAGATGGAAATACTGTTTCTACCGTACAGGCGGATAAGGTTATTTTTAATCGTTCGGAAAATACGATGGAAGCTATAGGAAATGTCCGCTATTCCCGCAAGACAGGTTCATCTGCGGCGGAAGAGTTTATCGGTGGGCAGTTGCTGTTTAATATTGAAGAAATGGAGGGTGTTTTTGTTGATGGGTTGATTAAGCAGCCTCCCCGTAACAAGAAGATACCTCCTTTTACCATTCAAGCAGGCGTAGTTGGACGTGATTCCAGCAGTACGATTGGTTTTAAAAATGCGATAATGAGCACCAATACGGATCTTGAGGAAGACCCGCTGTGGTCTATTTGCGCGTCCCGTATTTGGCTGTTGCCCGGAACTGAGTTTGCTTTTGCGAATGGGTATTTTTCAGTGGGTGTTGTGCCGCTGTTTTATATTCCGTTTTTTTATCATCCTGCTGACGAAATGATTGTTCATCCGGTATGTGGAACACGGAACAGGGAAGGGGCTTTTATTCAAACCACTACTTATTTAATAGGTAGAAAGCCGCTTGAACGAGGAACGGATTCTAAAGCGTCGTTTTCTAACTTTATGCGTTCTGATACGTTAAAAAAACAAGAGCGGATTGGACTTTTCTATAAAAATCTGGATGAAGATGAAACAAAAACAGAGCCTGCCTATTTAAAGTTGGTCGCAGACGCATACTCAACACTTGGCAGTGTGGTTGGCTTAGATGGGAAATTTGTTCCTCAAAATAATCCTATCAAACAGATAGATTTTTCGTTTTATTTTGGTATGTCGCGTACGTTGTTCCAGTCCCCTGAAGCGGGGAGTAAAAGCTACACAGCCTATGATAAACGGGGCAATCGGCATTACAATAAAAGTTATTTTTATGGTATGCAAGTACCGTTCCGCTACCGTGCTCATTTTAATATGAATATTTCTAAAAGTCCGGTTAATTTTACACTTACGATGCCGTTTCCATCAGATCCATTTTTTAAAAAAGATTTTTTTGATCGTGCTGAAGATATGAACTGGTTTAATTATGCTTTGAACCAAGAAAAACTAGCAAAAGGAAGCAATCTGAGCAGCGAAAGCTCGTACACGTGGAAAATGGATGCTTCGGTACGTCCGTCAATCAAAGAGATACAGCCGTGGATTAACAATCTCAATCTTGATACAGCCTCATTTTTGGTGGAATTTTCTGAAAAGGATAACAAAGGCGTTGATCCTATGGAGAAAGATACGGCTCCGCATAGAAAGTTTTTTTATCCCCGTCTTTTAAAACCAACCGGGAAAATTTCCATTTCGGGTACTTTGCTTTCCAATTCGATGTTTGAACGGAAAAAAACGGGTACAGTGCCGGAGTTACACGGTATACAAAATCCATATCTACAGGAAAAAAGTAACGGCAGTGAAGAAGAAAAGGATTCCGACGGAAAAAAGGCATCCTCTGCCGACACACCGCCCGAAGCCGTAGATTCTACTGTTTCTCCGGCATCTGCTGCCGCTGCTTCGGGCGGTGTTACTGCCGATTCTCCTGCGGCTGGCACTGCTGCTGAAAAAAAGGAACCGCCAGAATTTATAGATATATTTATACCGGCATTTAGACCAGTGTATGATGAAGGTTTTAGTAATCGGCTCACATATTCATTAACATATACCGGCGATTTAAATGCGTTGCAGGAAACAACGTTTCACTCTGAAAAATGGCTTGAACCGAAAGATATTAAATGGACAAATTATGATTCCCGATACTACCAATTACGCGGTTCGGCAGCTCTGAAAGGAACCTTGTCCTATGCGCAAAACTTTATTTCCATGAACAGCTCGCTTACTTTTAATGGCAATTATCAACGGCATCCATGGGTGCGCGACGACAAAAAACTTAAAAACTTGGAACTTAATAATTTCAAAGCAAATGTATATACGCTGAAAAATACTAATGCCGTTACCATAAGTCCGTTGGTATTTACTTCATTATTCCGTGCAACCTCATTTACATGGAATATTAGTCAAATTGTTGTAAAAAATAAATTTACTGGTACCTATGAAAAACCTAAATGGGAAACTGAGAAAGTAAAATGGGATAAAGATTTTATTACTGCTCATGCGGGTACTGCAGTATTTGGCGTAACGATTGAAGAAAAATATACACAGAAGCTTTCTTTTTCCGCAAACCTGCCGCCGCTCTTACGTTCTTATAGCGGCAAAGCTGATTTTTCTTTTCCTTATGGAACGCTTGCTCTTTCTACCCGATTATTTGAAAAAGAAAAGGCAAAAAAAACATGGTATTGGGATCCATTTAAGGCGGATTTAAACTGGAGTTTTCCTTATGAGATAAAATCAAGTCAGTCATATACTTATAACATTGAAGAAAAAGAGCATGAGCGGCTGTATATCACTGCGGGGTGGAAGTATGTGTCGTTTTTCTACACACAAAGCCGTGAAATACCGTACAAACTTACCGCTGGAACAGGCTGGCAGCCCCGCTCTACCAAAAAGGAGTTTATCCCATTTGAAACAGGGCTATCATTTTCAAATAGCTCGGATCCTTTTACCCTTTACGCATGGAAAAACCGCATAAAGTTGCAGTTTTCATTAAATTCCGCAGTGAAATATAATCTTATCCGTGTTACAGACAGCTATTTTACCTTTGCCCCAACATTCACATTCAATATCCATGAATTTTGGACTCTTTCGTTTGGAACTTCCAGTAGAAATGATGTCATTGCACGGTATTTTCAAAAAATGTTCGGCTTACCGGTTGCTATTCCCGGAAACAGTAATATATTTACGGATTTAGCTCATTCGTTTTATTTTTGGGATAGAGCAAAACGGGAATCCTCTGGTTTTAAGTTACAATCCTTAGATATTGGACTAACACACAATCTAAAAGACTGGGAATTAAAGTTTACATGTAATATTAAGCCTGAGCAAAAAAAAGATGGTGTAAGGATTTACTATACCTTTACGCCTACAATTTTGTTTGCCGTTGAATGGAAGCCTATTTCTGACATAAAAGTGCAAGCAAAAAAGAAAGATAATACTTTTTCTGTTGAACGGGGAGAGATTCGGTAAGTTATGGCAGCAGGTTGCTCTTCTTTTCTTTATGCAGGCTTCAAAATGGGTATGTCCAAAAGTTGGTTACTTTCGGGACATACCCATCGGCAAAAAGTTGGCTGTTTTTTTAACACCCTCGGCGAAAATTGACATTTTCTGTATTTCCCTGTATCATTTTTTTATGAGTATCAGCCTATATTCTCTGGGAGCCGCAGAGGAAGTAACCGGTTCAAAACATATCCTTGAAGTAGATGGACATTCATATTTATTTGATTGCGGAGCGTTCCAAGGGAAACGTGCTGAAGCAGACAGAAAAAATAGAGAATTTAATGTACCGGCAGATAAATTAACTGCTGTTGTGCTTACACATGGTCATTATGACCATTGCGGACTGTTGCCGTTGCTGGGAATTCATGGGTTTACCGGTAATATTTATGCTACCCCCGCCACACGGGATATTGCTAATCTTGTTTTGATGGATTCAGCGCGTATACAAGCGCGTGATGCTGAATATTTAGAAAAGCAAGCCCGCAAGAAAAAAGAAAAATTTAATTGGAAGCCGCTTTTTACCGAAGAAGATGTGGTTCATACGATAAATCAATTTGTTACCGTTTCATATCACCGTCCAATTTGGATAGGGCCGAATGTGCAGCTGGAGTTTTTTGATGCAGGGCATATCCTCGGTTCCTCCATGGCAGTGATTACCGCTACAGATACAAGCGGACATACGGTAAAAATTGCTTTTACCGGAGATCTCGGTAGGAAAAACAAGCCTATTATTCGCGATCCTGAGTGTATTCCTGCGGTAGATTACATTGTTATAGAAAGCACCTACGGCAATCGCCGGCACGAGGATATTCATAACGCGATGCATATATTGGAAAAAGCAGCGCGGGATATTGTAAAATCAGCAGGGAAAATGATTATCCCAGCCTTTGCGGTGGAGCGTACTCAAGAACTGATTTACTACTTTCATCTTTTGGTGGATCAGAAAAAAATTCCGCAAATTCCCATTTATGTTGATTCTCCCATGGCGGTAAATGCTACAACGATTTTTCAAGTGCATCCTGAATGTTTTGATCAAGAAACAAAAGATGCCTTTGTAAAACATCATAAAAATCCATTTGGTTTTAATGCGCTCAAATTTATTACAAGTGTTGATGAATCGAAAGCATTAAATGCGAAAAAAGAACCGATGGTTATTATCAGTGCAGACGGAATGTGTGAATTTGGACGCATAACACATCACCTTGCGAACAATATTGGAGACCCCTCTACAAAAATTATGCTTGTTGGGTATATGGCGGATAACACACTCGGACGTAGACTGCAAAATCGAGAATCGGAAGTAAAAATTTTTGGAGAATGGCACCAAGTACGGGCAGAAATCTTACAAATCAATGCATTTAGTGCTCATGCTGATTATGTAGAAACCGTTGAATGGTTGGATGCTCTTGATCGCAGTAGGCTAAAAAAACTTTTTATGGTACACGGGGAGCCGGATGCACAAGCCTTTTTTCAAAACTACTTACAGGAGCACCACTACGAGTCGCACATTGTAAAATACGGTGAGGTACTTGAGCTATAATATGGAAGTGGTTACTGGATTTCATGCAATAGAAGAACTGTTGAGGAGTATAGAAGAGGGAGGGGAAAAGGGCACCTTACTGCAATCTCACACTCCGGCAGCATCGCCGATGCTGCCCTTATCGGCGTTGCGGATTTTATATACAAAACAAGGACCGCGCATAAAAAAAATCTTACAGCAGGCACAGGTGCGCCGTATCCCTACGGAAGCTGTTTCAAAAGAGCAGCTTGATGCCCTTACTGCCTCACTGCCGGAGTATCTGCGCGACCACCGTGGAATTATTCTCATTGACAATAGAGAGCGAGAGCAGAACTCGGCACTATCATCTGATGCGGTTATTGCCCGATTGTGTAGTGCGGAGCGCGCTTTTGCGGTTGCGCTGGATTCCATTACAGACCCTCACAATGTCGGTGCAATTATCCGCAGTGCGGATCAGTTTGGGGTCGATGCAGTAATTATTCCCCAGCGGAATTCTGCAGGCGATGCGCAAACTATTGGGAAAACCAGTGCCGGCGCGTCTGCATGGGTTCCGCTTATTCACACAGTGAATTTGGTCAGAACGATAGAACAGTTAAAAAAAAGCGGCTTTTGGGTGTTTGGCGCAGAAGCAGGCAGCCTTTCGCTTGCCGAAACTATTTTTCCTGATAAAACGCTCCTTATCATGGGGAGTGAAGGGGCTGGAATGAGCCGACTGGTTAAGCAAAGCTGCGATGCTTTTACGGCGATCCCTACGCAAGGCAAATTAGATAGCTTGAATGTGTCGGTTGCGGCAGGGATCCTTATGTACGCGGTACAGCAGCAGCGTCTGAACGCATAAGTCTATAGGGCATCTCTAAAAACTCAGTTAGATTTTTAGAGCTTCACTATTGTAACATGAGGCATATATGATTAAGAAGCGATTAATTCATTTGCTGTCAAATGCGAAACAATACATTTATCTTAATGTATTGTTTCAGTGGATTGCATTGTGTATGCAAATCGGTATTGCAGTATTGACAGGGCAGCTGCTTCAACAGGCAGTACAGGGTACCTTAGTTCAAAAAGGTTTGATAAAAATAGCCGGGTTATTTTTTATCCTTATTGTTGTAAAATCGGCTGCAACCTATATAAGTACCCGTATGGCATTTTTTGCTGGAAAAGACGTAAAAATGCTTTTGCGTGAACAAATCTATGCAAAACTCCTCCGGCTTGGTGCATCGTATCAAGAGCAGCTTGCAACGTCAGAAGTAGTACAGGTTGCAGCAGAAGGCGTTGAGCAGTTGGAAATTTATTTTGGAAGATATTTACCGCAATTTTTTTATAGTTTGCTCGCACCGCTTACCTTGTTTGCTATACTTGCTCCAATAAGCCTGAGTGCAGCATCGGTTCTTTTGTTCTGTGTACCGCTTATTCCTCTTTCTATTGTTGCCGTACAGAAAATTGCAAAACGGCTTTTAAAAAAGTATTGGGGTATGTATACCGGTTTAGGCGATCACTTTTTAGAGAACTTACAGGGATTAACCACGCTAAAAATTTATCAAGCTGATGCCTTAAAATCCGAAGAAATGGATGCCGATGCGGAACACTTCCGCCGAATTACCATGAAAGTTTTGACCATGCAGCTTAACTCCATCACTATTATGGATGTTATTGCGTATGGCGGAGCTGCTGCCGGTATTATTACAGTGCTGCATGAATTTTCTGTGGCAAGTATTCCGCTTTCCGCTGCTGTTACTATTATCTTACTTGCAGCTGAGTTTTTTATTCCGCTCCGGCTGCTCGGTTCCTTTTTTCATATTGCAATGAACGGTATGGCAGCCTCTGATAAAATTTTTGCACTGCTTGACTTACCGGAGCCGGCAGCCGGATTACATGCTCCTGCAATGCCGTCAGTGCCGGAAGAGTCCCATATATCTGCTAGCGCAGATATGTCTGCGTTAGCAGACAGGGCAGTCCAGTTAGATATCCGGATAGAGAATCTTTGTTTTGGGTATACAAAAGACCGGCAAATTATCAAAAATGCGAATTTACACATAAAAAGCGGCAGTTTTGTTTCTATTGTCGGTGAATCAGGCAGCGGGAAAAGCACTATCGCCCGCATTATAGCCGGTAAGCATAAAAACTATACCGGAACTCTTTTACTTGGTGATACCGATGTACGGGATATTTCTGAAAAAACACTGATGCAGTATATCACTACGGTAAAACATACTAGTTATCTATTTAAAGGAACTGTCGCAGAAAATCTGCGTATGGGAAAAAACAATGCTTCGGATGATGAATTATATGCGGTATTAAAGAAAGTTAATCTCTATGATTTTATCGAAAGCCAAAAGGGACTTGATACGATGCTCTTAGAACGGGCTGCCAATCTTTCAGGAGGACAGTGCCAGCGACTTGCACTTGCCCGCGCACTTCTTGCTGATAGTCCTGTATATATTTTTGATGAAGCTGCTTCAAATATTGATATGGAAAGTGAAGCACTTATTATGCACGTTATCCATGAACTGAAAAAAACAAAGACAATCATTTTAATTTCACATCGGCTTGCAAATTCTGTTCATGCAGATTGTATTTATTTCATTGAGCAAGGCGTAATTTCCGAACAGGGTTCCCATCAAGAATTATGCACACTCAATGGGAGCTATTATCGGTTGTTCAACAGCCAGCAGCAGTTAGAATTATACGGAGAAAAATGACATGAATACAGAACAAAAAACAGTAGAGCGCAGAAATGGTATATGTATTATGGGCAAGCTTATTGTATTGGTGAAGCCCCTTTTCCCCATTATGCTCATTGCAGTTACCGCAGGGGTTGCCGGCTTCCTCTGTGCAATTTTTTTAACGGTTATCGGCGGTCAGGCTCTTATTACGGTTATGCAGAAGCAGGTAATGCCGCAGTTTTCTACAGCAGTCTCCGGCAGCTTTTTAGGAAGCAGTACACCGGTTACTATCGGCTTCATACTTGTCGGACTTGCAGTTATGCGGGGAATCCTGCATTGCATTGAACAATATTGCAATCACTATATTGCATTTAAACTCTTGGCAATTATTAGAAACAAAGTTTTTACCGCATTGCGGAGACTGGCACCTGCTAAACTGGAGGGGCGTGATAAGGGAAACCTTATTAGTATCATTACCACTGATATTGAACTATTAGAAGTGTTTTATGCTCATACTATTTCTCCAATTATTATTGCTGTGCTTACCTCAGGTATTATGCTGCTCTTTATTGGGTATTACAGTATTCCGGCAATGGGAATTGCCTGTATCGGCTATAGCGTTGTCGGTGTATATATTCCTCTTCATAATGGAAAAAAAACCAGCACTACTGGTATGGAATTTAGAAACCGGTTTGGCGATTTAAATAGTTTTGTGTTAGAATCGCTTCGAGGGTTAGACGAAATTATCCAGTATGCCGGCGGCAATCGTGTTCAAGACTCACTACGCAGGCAGTCGGAGCAGTTAGCGGAAAAGGGCAATTATTTAAGTGTTTGTGAAGCATACCAGCGGATGCATACCAATACTGCCATTTTACTTTTTTCTATTATCGAACTCTTTTTTTCACTCTATTTGTACCAAGCCGGTATGCTGCATTTTGGCGGAGTGCTTGCGGTTAGTATTGGAATGAGTGCTTCATTTGGTCCGGTGCTTGCCCTATCGCAGTTATCAAATAATCTGCATCAAACACTGGCAAGCGGGGATCGGGTATTACATATCCTTGAAGAAGAGCCGCACATTACAGAAGTACCCCAAGACGGTAAAAATCGTACATTTACCGGAGCAGCAGCAGATGGAGTACATTTTGCATATAGCCAAGAAGTTATCCTAGACAATTACTCGATGTGTATAGAGCCGAATACTATTACCGGCATACACGGCGCAAGCGGCTCCGGAAAGTCAACAATGCTGAAGCTACTTATGCGGTTTTGGGATGTACAGCATGGACGCATTAGTATTTCCGGTGAAAATATTTGCGATATTCCGACACAACAGCTGAGGAATATGGAAAGCTATGTAACACAGGAAAGTCATTTATTCAAAGGTACGCTTGCTGATAATATTCGGCTTGCAAAACCAAATGCTACAGCTGAAGAAATTACCGCTGCAGCAAAAAAAGCCTCAATCCATGACTTTATTATGAGCCTGCCGCAGGGCTACGATACACCTGTAGGTGAATTGGGTGATACCCTATCAGGGGGAGAAAAGCAGCGGATTGGTCTTGCCCGTGCATTTTTGCATGATGCTCCTTTTTTGCTGCTTGATGAGCCAACAAGCAATCTTGATATATTGAATGAGAAAATTATTCTAAAATCATTGAAAGAATGTGCAGCGGGAAAAACAGTTGTACTAGTATCTCATCGAGAATCAACATTGAGTATTACTGATACAATTATTAACATGAGCAACGGCAGACGATCATAGTGCTGGGCACCTCTAAAAATCTAACCGAGTTTTAGAAGATGCCCTGCTGTATTATACATGATTTACTGCATCGTTTGTCATTCAGTCTGTTAGGCAATGAAAGTATCAAACAGGTTGAATATTTGTTCTTGCGTTTTCTGTTACTTGGTTTTATACTATAAATATGCTAAGTAGGAACATAAAACTACCAAAGTATCGTCAGGTTCTCTTGCAAGCACACATCCTATTAGTAGGTCAGAATATGCAAACAATAGGGCTTGACAAACACATAATGAATTTGATAATGCTCACAGCTTAGATAGTCTCTTATTTTTTTCTTCCATAAACCATTATTTTTTTTCATCAAAAGCAAACCGGTTATCTTCGTTTTGCTTTTTTTACATTCTGCACATCATTAATAAATCCTTGTATCACAGTATCCTGCACGCTATCTGGTTTGATAGTAGTTAGCGAATTATTTATATAGCAGTTACATTAGATCGGTTCGATAACTCCGTTTTCGAACCGGTTGATGAGTTCAATATCTTGTTTGAAGGTAACCTGTTCTGGAACTAAAATTTCGGAGCAGGTTGAATGATAATTAAAGGAGTCTAAGTAATGCAAACATATAAAGTTAGTAAGTTTTTGCGCAGAATAACAGGGATAATGCTTATCGCAATCCTTCTGATAGCAGGGTGTAAAGCGAATGTTACTACAGCCTTGTCTGTAGTAAGGTTTACCGTAACGGCGAGTGCCGGAGTAAACGGCAGTATAACTGCTAATCCGCTCATTCCATCAGATGGTAAAGTAGCAAAAGCTTCTGAAATTACGTTTACGGCAACTGCTAACACAGGGTACCACGTTGATGCATGGGCAATTACCGGCGGGCTGTTACAGTCGGGAGGACAAGCAGGAGATACAAGTGCAAAAGTAAAAATTAGCGCAAATACAACAGTCAATATAACGTTTAAGCTGCGCAAGAGCGTAGTTGAATATGGAGAAAATGGTGCCGCTTTAGAAGCCTACCTCAAAAGCCTACCTGATTCCGCTACTGAAATCAACAATATCGAAATAATCGGTTTAACACACGTCGATATAAAAGGCAGTTATGGTCCTAAACCAAATTCAGCCTCACTTCCGAGTCCGCTGGGGAAACTGTTAGCAAGGTATCCTGCTAAAAAGATTGCCCTGAAATTCGGTGCTACAGTAGAAACTACTGATATGCGCTGCTGCTTTGCAGGGTGCGCAAACCTTGTAGAAGTGTCCGGCATCCCAAATACTGTTACGGATATGAGAGACTGCTTTGACAGCTGTACAAATCTAACCCAAGTGCCAAAACTTCCCGATGCCGTTACGGATATGAGCCGCTGCTTTTACCGCTGTACAAGTCTAACCCAAGCACCGGAAATCCCTAAAAATGTTATAAAGATGGAAAGTTGTTTTCTCCTTTGCCAAAAACTGAAGTCGGTTACGTTCAAATGTGATTATCAGAGGAATATCTTTAATCAAGATACATTTTCAGGCTGTACCAGCTTAACGAAGGACAGCATAAAGGTTCCGGCGAATCAGCTAGAGGAATATAAAAAGAATGCAGATGATATGGGTGCTAAGAAAGACTGGTTTATAGCGGAGTAAGCTGCTCTCTGTTATAAAACTGTGGATTGATATTCACAACGAGTTTAAAATTAAGTCTTTATACAATAATGACTATCAGAACCGACCCTGTAAAAAGATTTGTGTAAATGGCTGAAAAGAATATACTCTATGAGGAG
>JBQMYN010000050.1:0-17014 GCA_052173475.1 Treponema sp. | reverse complement strand
GGGAACCTCTAAAAACCTCAGTTTTTTAGAGGTGAGCTTTGCTCACCGGTTTTCCTTAGATTTTTAGAGATACCCAATACTCAAAATCGTGCTATTTGCACGATTTTCAAGATTCCATAGAGCAAAGGAATTGACTTTTTTAAGGGGCTATAGTATAGTCAAAATTCCGATTAAAGCAAATTCGGCATAATTTTTTTTGTGCTGTATATTTTATACTTTAGGCATAGTGCCGCATATAAAGGAGTCTGGTTTTATGAAACGGACATTTCAACCGAGTAGAACAAAACGATTACGCCGCCATGGTTTCCGCGCCCGTATGTTGACAAAGGGCGGTAGAGCTGTATTAAAAAGCCGCCGTGCAAAGGGTCGGTACAAGCTTTCTGTATCTGACGAGAAAAAAAGCTATTAAGAGTTTATACAGATGAACCGCTCTTGTTTTCCTAAAGAAGAGCGTCTTTGCGGTGCTGCACAGATACGGAACCTATTAAAAAAAGGAAAATGTTATAATTGCAACGGCGCAAAGCTGTTCGTCTTGCCAAATGCGTTACCGCACAACCGTTTTGTCTGTACTTTTCGGCGGCATTATGGAACTGCTGTACAACGGAATAAAGCGCGGCGCTTATCAAAAGAAGTGTACCGCCAAATGAAGTGCCAGCTGGATTGCGGTTTTGACATAATGCTTCTTTTGTTTCCGGGATTTGATGAATATACCGAACGGCAGAGGCAGATGAACTATTTATTAAAGAAAGCAAGTTTGTTTTCTCTTGTATCCGAATGCTATGAAGTGTAATATTATAAAAAGAGCGGAAGTATGTGTAGTAAAGTTTCTTTCCGCTCTTATTAAGGTGTATCAATATGCAATATCGCCTTTGTTTCCGCCTGTATGCAGATATTACCCTACCTGTTCGCAGTATGCACTTGAATGTTTGCAAAAACATGGTTTTTTAAAAGGAAGTATCTTGGCAGTAAAACGGATACTGCGCTGTAATCCTTTTCACAAAGGCGGCTATGATCCTGTCCCGTGAGGTGTGCTTTATAGCATGAAAACTCAAACTGATTGATTTTGCTAGAGCGCAGCTCGCTATAATAAACCTGTTCAGAAACCTTTTTTCAGAACAGGTTTATTACGCACGGCGTTGTTTTATTATACTGCGCCATAAAACGAAAGGTTTTATATGAAAGAGCTATTCCTTTTGAGGATAGAGAGAATTGTACTGACAAGCTGCCGGTTATATACCGGTTTATAATAGACTTGGGGCTGTCCAAAAACTGAAAGCCATCGGCTTTTTCTGTAAGGAAATGATTTATTATATCAGCTTTAGCAGGTATATCTACTAAAGCTGATTGCGAAACAGTTTTTGAGGGTGAGCTTTGCACGCCTGTTTCCTTAAATTTATTTGCGATGTTTCAAATTAAGCTATTACGATAATAAAGACTTAATTTAGAACATCGCATTTCAAGGGAACCTGTTCCGAAATTTCCATTTCAGAACAGGTTTAATGAAGAACATCAGTACGGGTAAAATCCGGTAATATCTGAATAGTATAATGTTTAGTACGTGTATCCTCTGTAAAACTTTCATACTGAAGCCCTGAAGGAGATTCATTATGAATAAAAATACCGTTATTGCAATGCTGCTTTCAACGCTGGTAATTGCCGGCTCATTGTATTTGCAATACACTTTTTACCCGCCTGTACCTGATACTCCGCCTACCGAGTCAGCTGTTTCGCAGGCAGCCGCTATACCGCAAAATACTTTTGTTGCTGAGACTCCGCCTGCTGATACGGGGGTGCTGGAAGCAGTTGCAGATACTGCGATGAAAGAAGAATTGACAACCATCCGGACCGATAAGGCTGAAGTTACCTTTACAAATAGAGGGGGCGATATCGTTTCATACAAATTACTTGAACATTCCGATGCAGCAGGAAAAAACTATGTTGAAATGGTAAAAAATCTGCATCCTTCCAATCAGGCTTTTTCAATTGCGCTGGGTGATTGGACTGCCCCCGCTTTAAATCAGTTTTTTAATGTAAAGCAAGAAACTATTAATGGTAAACAAAGTATCGGTTTTTTTAAAAAAATTACTATAAAAAATCACGATGGTTCACTATCTTCATTTGTGCTTGCAAAAAGATATACATTCTTACCCGATGATTATATGTTTGAATTGACAGTAAATATCAGCGGTGAAGAAAATATGCAAGGACTTAATTTCAATAATGTAGGGTATACCTTGCGGACAATACCCCAAATTGGACCGGATTGGAATGTTAAGGCAGATAGCTATGAGTACCGAGCATTTTTTTCCTATATTAACGGTAAGAAAAAAGAAGTGCGGCTTAAAGCAAATCAAACAAAAAATATAACCGATGCAGCTGCTTGGGCAGGTGTTTCAGGAAAGTATTTCAGTCTTATCGTTATTCCGCAAAATCCTCCACAGAGTATTATGTATTCCGCTGCACAGAACAATGTAGATTCAGTACAAAATGGACAGTTGTTCTTGTCGCGGGGGATTATTACCGGCAGTAAAATAGTTGATACATACAGGATATACATTGGTCCTTGCTTTGAAAAGGTACTCAGTACATATAATATCCCTACAAATAATAGTTATGGATATGACAATCTACGTATTGATACCGTTGCGGATTCTAGCGGTATTTGGCGGCCGCTTGAAGTACTCTTAAAATGGTTATTACAATTTTTCTATATGCTTATTCCTAACTGGGGCGTTTCAATTATTTTAGTAACTATTTTGATTAAGGTGATTTTCTTTCCCCTTACCAAAAAGAGTACGGAGTCGACACAGAAAATGCAGGAACTACAGCCGCGGATTCAGGGGCTGCAGGCGAAACACAAAGGGAATCCTCAGCGCTTAAACGAAGAAATGGCAAAATTGTATAAAGAAACAGGCTATAATCCGCTTTCAGGCTGTTTACCGTTGCTCATTCAATTCCCTATTTTGATAGCAATGTATCGGCTTTTTAACAACTATTTTGAATTTCGCGGGGCAATGTTTATTCCGTATTGGATACCCGATTTATCTATAGGGGACAGCGTTTTGCAATTTAGCCATGAAATACCGCTTTTAGGCTGGACAGATTTGCGTATTTTACCTATTCTATACGTTGTGTCGCAAATGATTTTTGGTATGATTACAAAAACGCCGGGAAATGATCAGCAGCAAAACAGTACCATGAAGTTTATGATGTACGGTATGCCGATTATCTTTTTCTTCATGTTTTACAATGCACCGTCAGGATTGTTATTGTACTGGACATCAACCAATTTCTTGATGCTGGTACAGCAGATGATAATAAAAGCTATGATGAAACATAAGGAGGTGCGAAAATGATATATGAGTTTGAAGGCAAAACTGAACGGGAGGCAATTGACAAGGCAATCCAAGAACTTGGTTTACAATCCGATCAATTTGATGTTGAAATTATTGAGATACAAAAAAATTCTTTTTTTAAAAAAGGATACGCCAAGATTCGAATACATGTAGATGATGAAGAAGGAGAAACTTCTTCCGGCAAGCAGGATATTCAATCCTCAGGAGGCGGCGAAAAGCTCGATTCCGCGAAAGAGCAGCTGCTGCTTGTTTTTATTGCCGGATTAGTCGAAAGAATGGGCTATGCTGTGCAATCGGAAATTGCCGCTTATGAAGACAGAAAAGTTATCATCCGGCTGCAATCTGAAGATTCGGCAATTTTGATTGGCAAAAAAGGGAAAAATCTTGATGCAATTCAGCTTATTGCAAATGTATATGCAGGGAAAATAGGCATTCAGCAGCGGATCATGATAGATTGCGAAAATTACCGGTTGCGCCGCGAAGAAAGCTTAATACGCCTTGCATACACTACCGCAGATCAGGTCGTAATGAGCAAAAAGTCTGTACTGCTTGAACCAATGAACCCTTATGAACGTCGGCTTATCCATAGTACGCTGAGCGATATTCATGATGTTGATACCAAAAGCGAAGGCGAAGGACTCTACAAACAAGTACGGGTTCTGTACAAAGGACGCTAGCGGTGAAGCGTTTATTGGTCTGTATTTCACTCTGTACGTTTGCGCTTGTATCTGCTGATCCGGTAGTCTCCCCTAAGACAGAACAGCTACTGCAATCATTTCTTTCACAGGAAAATGTAGCAGCTCTTATCGAGAAAGGATCGCTTATGGTAAGCCGCTATAATGCTGAAGATATGCTGCCGGTAATGGTTCCTCCTTTTCCTATTGCAGAACTTTGTGCCGATGCTTGGAAAAAAGAGCAGCCGTCTTACAGCATTGAAATGCTCTATCTCTACAAAAAAACTGATGCTGTTAAAGATGTAAAAAAAATCTCACAGATTTTACGTGCGCCTTCAAAACTTGAAGGACTGGAATATTACTCCAGCAGCAGAAAAAAAATGCGTACACTGTATGAAAAATCCTATGTCATTGATGATCCGAAAGCTAAAAATAGGCTTGCAGATCCGCTCGATACTACCGAAATGGATTTTTCAGCATATATTCTACAGCATGACTCATCTTTCGGAGAAAATGCGTATAGATGCCGGTTCTTACATGATGCTGATTCTTCAGGGTTTATTTCCTCAAACATAGGAACCTTAAAATATTCAATTTTTAAGGCAATAGCACCGGAAAATCTGCTTATTTCAGTTACAGTAACAGATACCGGCGATTCTCTTTTGATTCATTGCATTACCCGTGCGCGCTTCGCCTCATTAGGAATGTTCAAAAATCGTATTAAAAACTCATTCCAAACACGGCTCGAAGCCATATATCACTGGTTTGTTCGCCAATATGAAAGTGGAGAAAGTGCTAAATAAACAAAGTCTGGTTCGAGAAGGAATTCCGGAGAAAAATGGCTATGCACTCTTATTTCTTTTGAGCGCATAGCATTAAAACTCACCGGTTTTCCTTAGATGTAATTTGCGATGTTGAGATGAAAAATGTACTTCCTTGTACATTTTTCATGGACATCCCTGTCCATTTTGCAAAGCTGCCACGGATGGCGGCGGTATCTTTCAAAACTCTAACCGAGTTTTTAGAGGTGCCCTAAACCTCTTTGGAAACTTCTGTTTGCATAGCAGGGTATCTTGAAATGGGGCTGCCCAATAAATTCAAAAGCACCCTATTTGCATCATTATAGACGCTATATCTAGCGTTATTTCAGTTTTAAGCAACCGAAATAACGCTATGAAATATATTTTTGGGACAGCCCCTACTAATTTTGAACTTGCCGAGGAGGTCTGTATGTGCCGTAGTTCAAAAGTGATCATATTAATTACAGCGGTAACGTTTATGCTCATAACGACAGCCACTGCTGCCGGCTTTTTAAGCGGAAATACCGAAAAAGGAAAAAAAATGACAACACTCACTGATACTTTAAAACAAAATGGTTTGTATGCTGTTATCGAAACTGCAAAAGGGGATATTGTGTTAGAGCTTTTTTATAAAGAAACCCCCTTGACAGTTTGTAATTTTGTCGGCTTAGCAGAAGGTTCATTAGATGCTGCGAAAGGTAAGCCTTTTTATGATGGACTACTTTTTCATCGTGTTATTGCTAATTTTATGATTCAAGGCGGAGATCCTGACGGGCGCGGAACCGGCGGTCCGGGGTATCGCTTTCCTGATGAAATAGTCGATAAGCTGCGCCATGATAAGCCGGGCATATTGTCGATGGCAAATGCCGGTCCGGGAACAAATGGTTCGCAATTTTTTATCACGCACGTACCGACACCGTGGCTCGATGGTAAACATACGGTTTTTGGGCACGTTATTCAGGGGCAATCTGTTGTGAATAAGATTGCACAGGGTGACCGTATAACAGCTATTACTATTCTTCGAAAAGGTTCTGAAGCAGAAAAATTTACTGCAACCCAAGCAGACTTTAATCGGTATCTTGCACAAGCTACTGAAAAAGTACATCAGCGCGCTGCAGAAAAAGCAGCTTTGATTGAAAAAACTATTATGCAAAAATTTCCCGGTGCATCTAAAACTGAAAATGGTATTTATTACCTCATTACAAAAAAAGGAAGCGGTGTGCAGGCTCAAAAAGGTAAAAAGTTGACAATGGATTACAAAGGCAGTTTGCTGAATGGCATGGTTTTTGATGATTCTACAATGTATGAACCGCTGCAATTTACCGCAGGAGCGGGGCAGCTCATTCCCGGATTTGATCAGCAAGCATTGGAAATGTGCGCAGGAGAAAAACGTACAATCGTGCTTCCCCCTGAACTTGCATACGGATCACGCGGGGCAGGCAATCTTATTCCTCCGGATTCCTACCTGATTTTTGAACTTGAACTCAAATCTGTTCAGTAATAACCTCATCAACCTGTTCCGAAGCTAAAGGGAGCCTCTAAAAACTTCAGTTTTTTAGAGGTTTTCCTTAGATTTATTTACGACGTATTTTTTATAAATTATAACAGTATAAGAATTTATAAAAAATACTCGTTGTCAGCTGTACTGATGAGGCATCTCTAAAAGCTAACCGAGTTTTTTGCAGATGCCCTAAAGTTTCCGAACAGGGTTGGTAATAGATTCAGTATAATGAGCATCTGCAAAAGCACTCCGGTATAGATTTTTAGATATATTTCATCAGCAAAGCTAATAATATCGCAAATAAATCTAAGAGAAAACCGGCAAGCAAAGCTCACGGCAATAACATCTTCGTTCACTAATATAATTTACAAGAATAAAAGACTTAATCTGCATGTATAAGGATTCTATTATGAAATCCTATGCTACAAGGTAACATATATCTCGTACATTGCCTACCCGAATATGCACTGGTTTTACATAAGTCATTGAATACAAAGTACTTATCAAGCAAGTAATATACTACTAAATCCTAGATTGACATTTTTGCCTGTTTGTGGCAGTATCTTTACCCCTATAGTTTGAGGAGGTTTTTATGACATCTAAAAAGTGTTTACAAGCAGCAGTATGGACTGCTCTGTTGTCGTTGTGTGTGCTTACAGGCTGTGTAACAACCCCTGCTGTAGTATCAGATACTGGAGCTGGTTCAGAAATTGCAGTTATGAAAGGCTCATGGCAGCCCCTAAGCCGTTTTGAAGATGATGCTGTTTTACAGGATGTATACGCAAAAAATGCTGCGACAATGCCATATTATAGTGAAGAAGGATTAAAGGCAGCAGTACATTATGCAGCGGCGGCTCCAGTCGTAAAAGTTGTTTTTGATGGTTCAAATACGATTGCTTTTACTGTACGCACTGCCGACGGTTCTGAGAATGAGATTTTATGTGAATATACCTTTAAAGGTACAATACCCATGGCAGAAGATACTACTCGTAATTGGCTTGCATTTGAAGCGGTAAAACCAATTCGCGGATTAATGGATCTGCGTTATTTTGTTGTTACAGCTCCTCAAGTTGATAAAAAAACCGGCATAAAATCATTTGATGCCCGCTTTGGTCGATGGGGGATTCAGTCACTAGTACACGGTGATCCTCTGAAGATGGCACCTTTTGTCGAAGCAAATCTTTCAAAAGACGAGGTACTCAAACACTTTACAGCTGTTATTCATGCAATGACGGCAAAAAAATTACCCAAAGAACCGCTTTCATTATATAATGGTAAATGGGTAAATTCAGTTACTATTTGCGAAGATCAGCGCCCAGCTATTCAGAATATTTATACACAATTGATTAAGGAATTTGCCGGACAAAATCCAAAGGGCGGTGATTATACAAAAGAAGATATTATGGCATTGGTATACAAGGCATTCGGTACCGCAGACGATTTTACTCATATTGAATTTGTTGCAGAAAATGGTAAAAATGAGATTATCGTATGGAAAGGCGACACAGAAGTCAGTCGAAGTGCCTATATACAAGATCGTGCACATGCCGCGCATCCAGCATACCGTGCATTTTCTGCAGCTGATCCTGCATTTAAAGGCACGTTGGCTCATTTTTCCATTACCATCCCCCATGCTGTTCCTCAGCACATACATTTCTGGTACGGTACTTCTATCGAAGAAGCAGCAGCAATGAAGAGTGCACCAACCTGCATACGTGCTGATGTATCTGAAGAAGAGATGGTACAGCATGTCCTCGATAGCTGCCGGAGTTTCTTAAACGGTACTATGCATTAATGAAGTCTCAATGCCGATGGCAAAAAGTTGGTTACGTATGCCATTGCCATTGATATCCTCATCAGCACAGCTGGTAGCGAGTTTAAAATTAAGTCCTTATAAGGAAGCAGAGGCTGTCCAAAAGTATATTTCATAGCGTTTTTCAGTTGCTTAAAACTAACATAACACTAGATATAGCGTACACGATGCTACAAACAGGATGTTTTTGAACTCATTGGACAGCCTCATCAAAAACTGTTTCGCAACCTGCTTTAGCCTCATAATAAATCATTTCCGTGTAGAAAAAGCCGACAGACTTTCAGTTTTTTGACAGATTCAACCTTGCGAAAAACCACGCCGTTCTAAATTTATAAAAACTTTTTTATCCATTTTAGTTTTTTTTCACTATATGGATGATACCGCAGCGGTATATCGAGCAATAACGGCTTTTTCATAATACTTTTTTTATGACTGAATGTGTCAAAGCTATATGCGCCATGGTATTGTCCCATACCGCTGTTACCAATGCCGCCGAACGGCATAGCGGAAGTTGCAAGATGCACAATTGTATCGTTGATACAACCGCCGCCAAAAGAAATTTCTGCAAGAATTTTCTTTTCTACCGCAGAATTGCAAGTAAAAAGATACAATGACAGCGGTCTTGGTCTACAACGAACTTCGTTAATTGCCCATTCCAATTCCTTAAAGCTAATAAGCGGCAGAATAGGACCGAAAATTTCTTCCTGCATAACCGGCGATTCAAATGTTACAGTATCTAAGAGTGTCAGCGGGAAAAAATGAGTTTGAATATCGGCAGTACCGGCAGTTAAAACCTGTTTTTCTCCCTCTACAAGCGCGGTAAGGCGGCTAAAATGCTTTTCGTTTACAATATGAGGCATCTGTGCCGCTACTGCCTGTTCCGATAAGAAAAACTGTTTTAAAACTCCCGCACATTCAGTGATAAAAGTATCTTTTATTGATTCATCAATCAACACATAATCAGGTGCTACACATGTCTGTCCGCCGTTCAGTATTTTTCCAAACAAAATACGCCGTGCTGCTACTGCAAGGTTTGCTGTTTTTTCTATAATGCAGGGAGATTTTCCGCCTAGCTCTAGTGTTACTGGAGTTAGATGCGCTGCGGCAGCCTGCATAACGAGTTTGCCTACGGTAGTACCGCCAGTAAAAAAAATATAATCAACACGATGATCAAGCAGTGCTGTATTCTCTTCTCTCCCGCCGGTTACCACCGAAATATACTCAGGCGAAAATGTTGAAGAAATGAGATTTGCAATACACTGAGCCGTTGCCGGCGTATAATTTGATGGTTTTAAAATTGCACAATTTCCGGCGGCAATAGCACCCACAAGCGGCGTAAGTGTAAGATTGACAGGATAATTCCACGGCGACATAATCAGTACAGTACCATAAGGTTCATGATAAATTCTGCTTGATGCAGGAAAATGAGTAAGCGGTGTTGATACACGCCGCGGAGCCATCAACTTTTTCAGATGCTTCAAAAAAAAGCGTATTTCATCTTTGACTATCCCGATTTCCGTAAAGTAAGATTCCATTTCAGTCTTGTGCAAATCATGGTATAGGGCATCGGTAAGCATTTTCTCGCTGGCTGATAATGCCTTGTCCAGTTTTTTAAGCTGCTCTATTCTAAATTGATATGGCAGAGTTGCATGAGTATTAAAAAAGGCAGCGGTACGCTCTACCAAACCGGAAATTTCTTTGTTCGTCATACGTTATACCTCTATTACAGCCGGTATTTCTACCAACTCTTTTTATATCGCTATTTTCATGCCGTATTTTTACAGACTGTAAAAAATTGCTGCGTCGGCAATGACATCTTCATCAGCACAGCTGATAGCAAGTTTAAAATTAAGTCTTTATACAATAATGACTTAATTTTAAACATCACATCTAAAGCTTAAGGAAACAGGTGAGCAAAGCTCACCACCAAAAACTGTTTCGCAATCCGCTTTGGCGGATATATCCGCTAAAGCGGATATAATCAATCAGTTCCTTACAGAAAAAGCCGATAGGCTTTCAGTTTTTGGACAACCCCACTAATTAATACCTTTGAGCGGTATAGTACCCGTTGGTTTAAAATCCCCAAGCAGTGCTGCAAAACCTGCTGTAAATGAAACCGGAGCATAGCTGTATAATGCAAGCGCAGTAGGGATTTCCGGTATATCATTAAGCAATACAGGAGAGAGGACTGAAAAAATAATATACTTTTTATTCGGATATGTTTTATACAACCGCTGCAGCAGTGCCAATGAATATTCATTAGCAAGGCAGAAAATAATCACGTTACTTTTTGCAGCTTTCGCAAATACTGCATCGGACAAATTAGTTGTTTGTGCATCAGGAATCCGCTTTAAACCTGCCTGTAAAAATGCAGGGTAGTTTCCTGCCAATAAAATGCGGTCGCCTGATTTCGGCTGAAATGGAATATTTTTTCCTCGCACCAGTGTAACAGCACGAGCAGCAAGCGAAAGAAAAAATACCTGACCTTCTTTATCCGGCAGCTTATCCGGAATAGCATATATATCAGGGTACAGCGGTACGGAATTACCACTTTTGAAGTATCGGAGTTTTTCAAGAATAATACATCGTGCTGCTTCTTTCACCCTATGCTTAAAAGCAGGCTCTGTTTGCATACGCTGTATATTATGAGTCCAAAAAGCATCATTCAGCCGCGGCGTTGTAGAAGATTCAATAATATCGTTTCCCGCTTCAAGAGCAAGCTGAACAGCTTTTGCAATACTGCCTGCATAACGAATAGCACCGGTCATCATCATATCATCGGTAATAACAAGTCCGCGAAAACCCATTTGCTGCCGAAGAATTGTGTGCAGAATATGGCGTGAAAAAGTTGCCGGCTCCCCGTTTTCGGAAACTGCCGGAAAATGCAAATGTCCGCTCATAATGGCAGGGATATTTGCTTGTATTAAATATTGAAAGGGCACTAATTCTCTACCATAAAGTGTTTCTACAGAAATACCAATACTCGGCAGCTTTCCATGGCTGTCTAATGCGGTATCCCCATGCCCGGGAAAATGCTTTGCCGTTGTCAATACACCGGCAACACGGCTTCCTTGCATAAATGCACGTGCTAAGATACCCGCTGCCTCTGCATCATCGCCAAATGAGCGGGGACCTATAATTGAAGATTTATGATTAGTGTAGAGATCAACCGTGGGGGCAAAGTTTAAATTAATCCCCAGTGCAGCTAATTCGCGTGAAATATAAAAACCTTCATAATAGGCATCAATGGGATAGCCTGATGCTCCAAGAGCAAGATTTCCCGGCGTTTCTGAAGTAAGCCCTTTAACATGGCGTATCCATCCGCCTTCCTGATCAGTTGCGACAAAAAGAGGAATGCGGAATCGTGTTGTTTGCGATCGTTTTTGTAACAGCGTAATTGATTTTGCCAGCTCAATACTATCGTGCGTATTCCATCCAAAGATTTTGATACTGCCAAGACTGCGCTCTCCTACCCAGCCGATAAGTAAATCCGTAGGCTCTTGCCCTGCCCAGCCGAACATAAATGTTTGTGCTAAAAGCTCATCATCAGTCATGGCATCAACAATACGGCGGGCAAGCTGTTCATGCGGTACATCGTCATAGAAATCAGGAACGGCTTTTGCTTTTACCGTCTGCTGACTTAGCACCGGTGCTGCAAACAGTATCAGTATGTGCAAGAGAAAAATTCTACGAAACATTTGCAGCATGAGAACTATGTATGATCTAACTCATCAATATATGCCGCAGCGGTATGCGCTGCAATTGCGCCATCTGCTGCAGCAGTAATTACCTGTCTAAATGATTTTGCCCGTACATCGCCTGCTGCATACAAACCGGGTATTGATGTCCTCATATCTTCGTCAGTTATAAGATAGCCGGTTTTGTCTTTTTCAACACCAGTCAGCAGCTCTGTTTTAGGATTCATTCCAACAAAGAAAAATACTGCATCACATACAATTTCTTCCAGCATATCAGTTTTTAAATTTTTCAACAGAATTGAACTGACAGCGGCATCGCCTTTTATCTCTTGTACTGCCGTATCAAACCGCACGGTAATATGTGGGTTCGAAAGAGTTCTGCTTACCAATGCTTTCTGCGCCCTAAACGTATCGCGCCGATGCACCATCGTTATTTTATCGGTAAGTTTTGAAAGAAAGAGTGCTTCATCACATGCCGCATCTCCCCCGCCGACAACAATGATGTGTTTATTTTTAAAAAAAGGACCGTCACAGGTGGCACAATATGATACACCGCGTCCCTGAAACTCTTTTTCACCGGTTACACCAAGGCTTCTATGTTCAGCCCCCGTTGCAAAAATCACTGCAAATGCCGTATAGTTCTTGACTTCAGAAGAAACGGTAAATACCACATTATCCGTTTTCTGAATAGCGGTAACTTTTGCAGTTTCAAATACAGCACCAAAAGAAGCCGCTTGTTTTCTCATATTGTTTGAAAAGGTAAAGCCATCAATTGGTTCTGGAAATCCCGGATAATTTTCAAGAGAATCGATAAGCAGAACTTGCCCGCCGGGGGCTTTTTCTTCAAGTATCAATGCCCGCAAATTAGCACGGCAAGCATATTGTGCAGCAGCAAGCCCTGCAGCTCCTGCTCCAATAATAATAATATCATAATCTGGACTCATACATATACTGTACGATAATTTTCTTGATTCGTCAATGAACGTTTTAATTTTTACTGAGGATTTACCATGAATTGCAGCAATAAAAATTACCCTCAGTGAACCGGCGGACACCGCCGGTAGAGTAACTTCCAACCTGCTTAAGACATCCCTTCCCAAACAGGTTTAGGACATCTCTAAAAATCTATACCTGAGTTTTTAGAGATGCCCTAGAAAGCATTTGCTTAAAATTTGTACCGTAATGTTGAAAGTGTTTGCTCATCACGAACAACGTCAAACCAAAACTCTTTCTTTGCTTTTGAAAGTTCACGGTAAAAACCGCGTACATCATGTACAGGTACATCATTTACTGCGACAATAATATCCCCTGATTGTAATCCGATAATCGCTGCCGGAGTTTTATTTTTGATGTTTGTAACCACGATACCAGTCTGTTTTTTGCTCAGCTTCAGTTTTTCGCGAATTTCATCATTAAGCACATAGGGAATAAAACCTGGCCACAGTTTAGAAGAATCTCCCACGATTTTTTGATCCCGCTCTTCTATTTTAACTGTCAATGAAACAGGTACCCCATCTCGTAAAATAGTAAACTCGGCAGTGCTGCCGCTCTGCAAATCTCCGACATCACGGACAAGCTGGTCTACACTTTTCACTGCTTTGCCATTCAGCTTGATAACAAAATCACCCGGACGGACACCGCCTTTAAAAGCGGGAGAACCGAGGAAGACATCAGCCGCCAATGCACCGCTTTCCCCATCAATACCCAGCGATTTAAGCATTGCTTCATCAGCACTTGTTAATTGCACGCCGACCCATCCATACGTAATTTTTCCGGTTGATAGTAACGAATCTATTGCTGTTTTTATATTATTAATAGGAATGGAAAAACCAAGCCCCTGCGATCCGCCGCTTGATGAGGCAATCCATGTATTTATACCGATAACCTGTCCATATATATTAACTAACGGTCCCCCCGAATTTCCTTGGTTTATGGCGGCATCTGTTTGAATAAAATCATTGATATTATTGTTAGGACCGCCTGAACGCCCAACAGCACTTACCATACCCTGCGTTACAGTAGAAACATACCCAAGCGGGGAACCGACAGCAAAAACAATATCCCCGACTTCAGTCGTATCAGAATCTCCTAATTCCGCAACACGGATATCTGTATCTTTTGTTTCAAAGGAGACAAGTGCAATATCGCGGCGCTGATCAGCTCCTACCAGTTTACCTTCTGCAGTGCGTCCATCATAAAATTTAACAATAATTTTTTGTGCTGCGCCTGCAACATGCTGATTTGTTAGCACATAGCATGTGTTACCTGTTTTCCGTACAATCACGCCCGAACCAAGCCCCTCTGCTTTATACTCTTGCTCAGGCGGCTCACCTTTATTGGAATCCCCGCCGTTTTCTTGGTTGGGCAATCCAAAAAAGAACCACGGAAATCCGTCGCCGCCGAATGTATTACGGACTTTCTTAGTTTCAGTAACCGAAAGGGTAACTACTGACGGTAAAATTGCTGCTGAAACTTGCCGATTAGCATTTTGTAAACTTTCCAAAAGAGAAATGGTATCTTTGCTTATTTCACTATGCGGACGAGTATCTGCATACGCTGTTGTTGCTGAGATAGGTCCTGCCGAGCAATATGAGGTGAAGAAAGCTGCTGACACACAAAATACAACAGTTAATGTAAAAACCATTTTTGAATGTTTCTTTAGATAGTGCATAAAAACCTCCTCAAGATAACATATAAAGAGATTGAGTAAAAGGCAAGTTACAATTCATCAGGATTAAGCTGAGTAAGAATTTCAGTATGATCTTCAAAAATTGCAACAGTATGCTCCATGTGGCATGAGCATGATTTATCTGCTGTTACAACAGTCCAGCCGTCCCGCTTGGTTTTTACGTCTGCCGTACCAAGATTGATCATAGGCTCTATCGCGATAACCATACCGGGAACCAAACGGGGATTAGGGCCGCCACGTTCAGGAACATTCGGTATATGCGGATCTTCATGTACCGAAAGCCCGACTCCGTGTCCGCAGTATTCATATACCACGCCATACTTATGGGGTTCAGCTACCCCGTAAACAGCGCGGGCGATAGCATTAACCCGTTTTCCTGCTTTGCAGGCTTCAATACCGGCATACAGACAGTCTGTCGTAACTTGCAACAGCTTCATCCGTTCACGGCTTACAGTGCCTACAGGCACTGTAACGCATGAATCACTGATATAGCCATTAAGATCAATACCGATATCCAACGAAACAAGGTCTCCTTCACGGACTATTTTTTGAGGAGACGGTATACCATGGATAACTTCTTCGTTTATAGATACGCAAACAGCTCCAGGGAATTTTTCAGCATACCATGCCGGTTTCCCACCAATACGGTGCATATAAGCAACGCAAAAATCATCCAGCTCTTTCGCATTTACACCGGGCTGTACCCGTGGTATAAGCTCCTTAAAAAGCCGCGCCAAGGCTTTACACGATAAGCGGATTCCGTCAATTTGTTCCTTTGTTTTAATTCTAATCATAGTGTATCCTTCATCTGAATCATTAGTCTTTCTTAAGTCCCAAAAGTTGGTTACTTTTTGCCGCTGGCAATGACATCCTCATCAGCACAGCTGATAGCGAGTTTAAAATTAAGTCTTTATACAATAATGACTTAATTTTAAACATCACATATCAAGATAACTTTTCTAAAACTCCCCTTTCCGAACAGGTTTAGCACGTCCACATACTGTTTTTATGTTTGAAAGCCCTTTCAAACGGGGATATAGCCCGTATGCTTCATCAATGCATTCTCTACTCTTTGCTATATCTCCAATACGGTAATAGATTTCTGCCATTTTTTTAAGAATTTCAGCCTTATCGAATTTACTCAACCCAAAGTTTAACGCCGATTCGCAGCAGTCAAGTACCAGATCATCCGCAAGCGTATAGATAATTTTTTCACGGATAAGTTTACGGGCAAGCACAAGCACTTCAGGGAAAAAATGGCGAAAGTACGGTTTCTGCTGTTCTAATGAAATAATTTGTTCCAGCAGTAAAAATGATTCATAATATTCATTGCGGAAAAATAGTTCTTCTGCCATGACAAATCCGCAATCCATGAAATCTTCACGGCGAAAATGATCAGACAGCATAAAGCCGCTGTTTCCAGCTCGAAGACGCAGAAATTCCTGCACGGCATTATCTTCAAAATTATGAAACAAATCAAATAGAATCAAAAGCACCCGATTTTTTATATCTGTTTGAGCAAGCAGCCATTCACGGTAATTAAAGCAGTACGGCTGCTTTTCTTGTTGCCCGCGGTACAAAAACTCACTCTCTTCTCTGTGCTTTTCATCAAGTAATCCTTTATATGCTTTAATGAGCAGTTTTAATGCCTGCACATTTTTTTGTGCAGTGGTGTGTCTCGTGCTATTTTGCGGAATATCAGGATGAAGTTCCTTTGCCTTTTTTCGGAATGCCCGCTTTATCTCTGAAGCGGAGGCGGTAGGCGAAACATTTAGAATAGCGTAGTAGTTTTCCATACAGTAGCAGGCTCTTTTATTGTAACGATATAAGGGATTTAACCGATATTTTTTCCGGCACGGCGAATATCCTCTTCAGTTTTGATAATTTCAAAATAGTCGATGCGCATACCAAGGTCTTCAAGCTCATTCATAGTATTACGAACGAACTTTCCGGAAAAAAGACCGCTTTTAGGCGTAAATGTACAGCCTTTTGTTCCGCCCCGTAGACCATGCACTTTTAGTACGGTAAAAATAGATGAAGCCGGTTTAGTGCTAAAGAAAGCTTTTTCCGTTATATATACGGCGATATAATCAAAATTTCCCAGAATATCAGTTTGAGGTAAGCGATACCCGTCTAGTATGTCTACGGTCTCACAGCACTGAGCAGAAGTATTTTGCAGTGTTTTTAAAAAAACATGTGTTTTTGCATTAAATTTTTTTTCAAAATAAACGATTGCAACTTTCATGCGAAATATAATAGAAAAAAAACAGGCATTGTGCAAGCTGATATATCAGAAAACTTTCAGCTGCAAACACAAACAAAGGCATACCAGCGTTTAATAGAGATCTGTCAATACTGAAAGCAAATACTTCACCTTATTTATATCCGGCAGCATCCATGCTCCTGCTGAGTTTTATCAGAGCCGCTCTATCTTCCAATCCTTAATTGTCCGCTTTTCTTCATCAAAACTGCTTCCAATCAGC
>JBQMYN010000049.1:0-17178 GCA_052173475.1 Treponema sp. | reverse complement strand
AGTTTGTTCATTAAATACTCACATAGTGTCGCTTAATTTTGATTACTTACTTAACCACTAATAATATATACATCATAATCCATTTCCCGTAGCGTACCAGTTTTTAATTACCCAGCCTATTCGCGAGGTAGCGTTTCAATCGGCATGAGCATTATAGGGCATTTCTAAAAATCCGAATACCGGTTTTAAATGCGATCTTTCTTTTTTCTTTGTTTTAGCATATACTAAACGTAGGAATGTCCAAAAATGTTAGTTTTTGACAATTTCCTTAGATTTAAATGCGATGTTCACAATCGTGCTAGCTATGCGACTTTGAACTCGCCGGTCGGTTAGGCAGCAAAGTTATCGAACAGGTCTACTTTTACTTTATAAGAGGTGAGCTTCATGCAGAAAAACAGATCAAATTGCTTTTTTCAGAATATGGAATTTCATATTCACAATGATGTCCGCAAGAAATGCCGTTTCAAAAAATCACTGTTTTCTTCTACGGGAAATGTTGTTATCGGAAATGTAAATGATATTTATGCATTTACTTTTCAATATAATAATGCGGTTGCAGCCGGTTTGTTCGGGCTGCCGGTACGCCCGGAACAGTATTTGAAAGCGGGACAGCTAAATGCGATGGGATTGATAGACGAGATATTTCATTATGTATGCCGTATATATCGCTGTGAAAAATGCTCTGATTTTTTTAGTAAAGGCTATGCCTTTGTAAATGATATTCTAAAAGCAAATAGTGTACCGGATATTGATACGCTCTTAATAGAATTTTGTATTACCTTCCCTCCGGCAGCGGTATATAGCGGTAAAAAAACCGTCGGACAGTGGTTTGCAGAATGCGATCCTGCTTCCGGCATTGAGAATAAATACCTTGCATTTGAAGAATTTATACTCTGCAAACTGGCAAATGAAAATCCTGCGTTCGCACCTTTTTATCCTCTTTTTGATGATTCCGAACTGGCTGAAAATCCGGGCTATGCGATATGCTGGGACGCTATCCGTACATGGTCACTGAAAAATCCTGTATTCAGTGTTGAAGAACGTGATCTTATTTCAGTCTTAAAAGCTCCGGTAGAATATGCCCCCTCAAGTCTGAAAGGACAGCTTGAATATATCCGCACTCATTGGGCTGCCTTGCTTGGCGATATGGTGTTGCGCTTGCTAACTGGTGCGGATATACTTACAGAAGAAGAAAAAGCAGCATGGGCGGATGGGAAAGCTGGTGCGCATGGCGGTTCCTCCGGTGCGGTAGATGCCTATTCTTTTGAAAACTTACTGCAAGAATATGAGCGGTTTAGTGCTGATGGCGAGTGGATGCCGAATGTAGTAATGATGGCAAAAAGCACCCTTGTGTGGCTCGATCAGCTCAGCAAAAAGTATAAGCGTTCCATCACCCGCTTAGATCAAATCCCGGATGAAGAACTTGATTTCCTTGCTGAAAGCGGCTTTAATGCGCTCTGGCTTATCGGGGTATGGGAACGCTCTAAAGGAAGCGCACGCATTAAGCAAATATGCGGCAACCCCGATGCAGCAGCAAGTGCTTACAGCTTAATGGATTATGAAATAGCGCAAGAAATTGGGGGCTGGCAGGCTGTTGCCGATTTAAAGACACGGGCGCAAGAGCGCGGCATCCGGCTTGCTGCCGATATGGTACCCAACCACACAGGGCTTGATGCGCATTGGGTAGTTGAACGGCCTGACTTATTTATGCAAACACGGGAAAGCCCGTTCCCAAGTTACCGCTTTGAGGGAGAAAACCTCTCCCATGATCCGCGTGTCGGGGTATATCTTGAAAATCATTATTATTCAAAAAGTGATTGTGCGGTTGTATTTAAGCGGGTAGATCATTATACCGGCGATGTACGCTATATTTATCATGGAAATGATGGAACGGGCTTACCGTGGAATGATACTGCGCAAATAGACTTTTTAAATCCTGAAGCGCGTGAAGCCGTTATTCAAAAAATTTTGCATGTTGCACGGAATTTTCCGATAATTCGTTTTGATGCAGCAATGGTGCTTGCAAAAAAGCATATCCGGCGGCTATGGTATCCTGAACACGGTCAGGGAGGAGATATTGCAAGCCGTTCGCGCTTTGCCCTTTCTACAGAAGAATTTCACAGTAAACTGCCTGAAGAATTTTGGCGTGAGGTAGTAGATCGCTGTGCAGCAGAAGCACCCGATACCCTCCTGCTTGCAGAGGCGTTTTGGATGATGGAAGGGTATTTTGTCCGTACACTTGGTATGCACCGTGTGTATAATTCTGCATTTATGAATATGCTGAAAAAAGAAGAGAATGCAAAATACCGGCTTACTATTAAAAACACCTTGGAGTTTGATCCTGAAATACTCAAACGGTATGTCAACTTTATGAATAACCCTGATGAAGAAACAGCGGTTGTACAATTCGGAAAAGATGATAAATACTTTGGTGTTTGTACGATGTTGGTTGCTATGCCCGGTCTTCCGATGTTTGGACACGGACAAATTGAAGGATTTGAAGAAAAATACGGTATGGAATACCGGCGCGCATATTATGATGAGCAGGTAAACACTGGTTTAGTTGACCGGCATCGCTATCAAATATTCCCACTGATGAAAAAACGCCGGCTTTTCTCCGGAGTTGAAAACTTTTTGCTGTATGATTTTTGGGTAAATGGTTCTGTCAATGAAAATGTTTTTGCATGGTCAAACCGCTATCATACTGAACGATCGCTTATTTTCTATAACAATAAGTATGAGCAAACAGCGGGCTGGATTAAAGTATCCGCCGCTTTCGCCGTAAAAGATGCAGACGGTACTAAACATCTGGAACAGCGGACGCTTGCTGAAGGGTTACAGATTTCAGGTAAACCGGATTATTTTGTGATTATGCAGGAGCAGCGATCAAAACTGTGGTATGTGCGTGAAAGCAGCAGTATCGCTGCAAATGGCTTGTTTGTTGCGTTAAATGGGTTTGAAACGCAGGTATTTTTGAATATGTATGAGGTATGCGGCAGTGATGCACCTCATTACCGGACACTATGCGAAAACTTGCAGGGCAATGGGATTGCCGACATTTCCATGGCTTTAAATGAAATTAAATTCAAAAATATCTATACCGTCTTAGCAGCGGTGATTTCGCGTACATTTTTGGATAGCCTCTTTTCCCTACTTCATACTATTCAGCAGCAGGAATCTTTTGCAGAACAGGAAAAAGAAATACTGTCGTTTATCGCAGCACAGAAAGAGCCGGTGTCTGCATATTTAACCGCTCTCGATACGGCATATCATGCGTATGTATCCATGCAGCCGGAATATCGCGAGCAAAGCATAGAACCTATCCCCATTAAGAAGCTGCTTGATCTGTATAATGAACGGCTGTACCGGCTGCTGCTGTGCGCCTCCGGTATTGGAAAAGACAAACTTGCAGACGGTTTATCCCCCCGCGATGCCGCTGAAACAGTCTTGTTTACTGATATATTTACTCATTCGCAGGAAACTATTGCCGCAGCAGTTGGAGCACTGTTACTGTTCCCCATAGAAGATATAGTAACATATTATCAGTCGGATATATCGCCTGCACTGCTGTGTAAGTACTGGAATATGGGGAATAAGACTGCCGATCTCCTTGCTGATGCAGGAATTCCCCTCAATGACAAGCGAATTATACTTGAAACGGCTGTGTATGTTTTTTATACACATCCTGCACAGGGTGAAAAAAAAGTCAACCGTACTGGAATGATTAACCGTATGGCAAATGATGCCGGTATTATTGCATTGCTTGACTTGCATGAATGGAATAATACACAATGGTTTCATAGAGAATCGGCAGAAGTGTTTTCAGCTGCAATGACAATGCTGATATTCTTATATGCGGCAAAGCCGTCCCGAACAGCAGGGCGGGTAGACAGAACGGCGAAAGATGCAAAAAAATATCAAAAAATACTCGACGAACTGTACACTGCTATTCATACGTCTGAGTATAGAACTGATAATTTTTTGAAACTGTTTGCCGGATCAAAAAGAAAAGCTGCCAATAAGAAAGGTTCGGTTTAATAAAAGCTGATCACCGCATAAAGCATCCCTGTTCTGAAACTTCCATTTCGGAACAGGGTACGTAAAATTCAATACTGCAATACGGTAGACGGTACACGGCACTGCCTCGCTTTAAGTAAGGCACTGCCTCGCCGGTACGCTCTGTACGTTTTATGTACCAGCAGCTGAAGTAAGTGCGAGCAGTGCTTCTTTTTCTACGTCGGTCAGATTTCTAAACTCCCCTGCTTTTAAGGTTCCGAGTGCTATGCAGCCTATACGTACCCGCACCAACCGCTTAATTATGCAGCCGAAGTGGTCGAGTACCCGTCGTATTTCACGGTTTTTTCCTTCTATTAGTACAATCCGCATCTTTCGTTTATTAACTGCTTGCGCAGAAGAGCATTTATAAAAAATACCTTCTATGCGGAGACCTTTTTGAAAACGGTTGAGAAGCTCCGGCGGGTAGTCTTGTGTAGTTTCTATCACATACTCTTTTTCGATCTGAGAAGATGGATGCTCAATTTTTGCAGAAAAAATACCGTCATTGGTAAATAAGATTGCCCCGCTCGAAAACATATCAAGCCGCCCAATGTTATAAAGCCGCTCTGTGTAATGCGGTTTTAAAAGATCGGCAGCAGTAGGGCGACCTTTTTCATCCGAAAGGGTGCAGACAAAGCCGGCAGGCTTATTAAGCAGTACATACTGCTTCTGCGTTTCAGCAATGGCTGGCTTTCCGTCAACAGTGATAGTATCTGCTGCCGTAACTTTGCAGCCCATATCGGTTATGAGTATACCGTTTACGGCAACTCGCCCTTCTGTGATAATTTTTTCACAGGCACGGCGCGAGGCAATACCCGCATGGGCAAGATATACATGTAAGCGCAGCTCTTTATGAGATTCGGCAGTTTGCGCCGTTTGTACTGTATGGTTATCGTGCAAGTTCAAATCGCTCCTGTTCAGTTTCATCAAGTTTAGGTAAATCGGCAATACTATTCAACCCGAATGCTTTTAAAAATTCCTTTGTTGTACCAAATTGAACAGGTTTACCGGGAATATCCTTTTTTCCTACTTCTTTAATTAAATTTTTATCTGCTAAAAGCCGGATCATTGTATCGGCGGAGACACCGCGTATTGCTTCTATTTCCGCGCGAGTTACCGGTTGCGAATATGCAATGATAGACAGCGTTTCCATAGCGGCACGCGAAAGCCGGTTATCATTTTTTTTCCCATAACGGTCTTTTAGTGTTTCCCAAAACTCTTTTTTCGGCATAATAATCCAGCCGCCCATCATCTGGGTCAGCTCAATACCGCTTGAAATATCTGTGTATGCTTCTTGTAATTTCCGGATACATTGCGCAATAATATCCGGTGAAAGCCCTGCTATTTTACTCAAGGTACCTTCGTCAAGCGGTTCTCCTTCAAGATAGAGAATTGCTTCTACTAAGGCTATTTCTTTTTCCATTTTATACTCCATCGTTGCGCTCATTTTCCCATGGGCGGATTTTTATATCGCCGAACATACGGTTTTGCCAAATGCTTGCCATTTTGAATTTTACAGCTTCCAGCAATGCCATAAATGCACATACTATATCGAGTAAATTGCCATGCCGCACAATTAAATCGGTAAATAAACATTCGCCGCGCGTTTCCAATAATTCAGTCATCAGAGTAAGTTTCTCGTTCACGGATACTTCTTCATATAAATCGAGTATTTGCTCAGAACGGTAATTTGACATCAGCTTTGAAAAGGTACGCAGCAATTCCCATGTATCAACCCGCTCCCAAAGATTTTCTTCGGCAAATGGCAGCGCATGCTGAATCTTTTTCCGCTCAAAAAACCATTCCGCTTCGCTTTCTTTTTCTTCCATAAGCTCAGAAAGCTTTTTGAATTTTTGATATTCAATCAATGTATTTACTAATTCGATGCGGGGGTCTTCAATATCTTCCTCATCTAAATTTACTTCAACCGGTAGCAGCATTTTACTTTTGATATAAATAAGGTGTGCCGCAAGATCATAAAACTCAGTTAAACTGTCTAAATTGAGTGTAACAGCATAATCCAGATAGTGCAAATACTGTTCAGTAATATCGCTAATTGGAATATCATAAATATTTACTTCATTTTTTTTGATTAAAAAAAGAAGCAGATCCAAGGGGCCTTCAAAGTCATTCACTTTGAATAGATGCAATGCATTAGTTTCTTGTGTAGTTTCTTCAATAGTATTCATGTATAATCTCAAAAATACAGTAGGGAACGGGGATGTCATTGCCGGCGGCAATGGCATACTCATCAGCACAGTTGATAGCGAGTTTAAAATTAAGTCTTTATACAATAATGACTTAATTTTAAACATCATATCTAAATCTAGGGAAACAGGTGAGCAAAGCTCACCACCAAAAACTGTTTCGCAATCCGCTTTGGCGGATATATCCGCTAAAGCGGATATAATCAATCATTTCCTTATAGAAAAAGCCGATAGGCTTTCAGTTTTTGGACAACCCCAAAGTTCAGGAATGAACACGGACGTTCATGCCTGAACGATGCCATCCATGAAGGTAACTTGTTCTACCGGCAGACATTTTTACTAGCGGAAATGAAAAAAACGCGATTCGCCTTGTGTAAGCTCATAATATTTACCGGTACAAACAAGCTGTAAGGGTTCTTTAGAATTATTTGCAACAATAACAGTAACTTCAGCATTAGGAGGAATGGGGAAATTGAGCATGTCTCCTTTTTCGAGTTTTGCAGGAAATTTCTGCTGAGATGCTAACGCCGGCTGAGTATTTGTTTTTACATCAGGCTTGCGGTCATGGAGCGAAATACGGGAGAAATAATTTTTTTCAGGAATATCGGGGACTTTACTGCCCTCCATTCTGAACAATGAATGTGCATATAATGCCATATCTCTACTTTCCTCACTGGAGATGGGTTCTTTCTGATCTTTTGCAGTGATGGAGACGGTGATGTCAGCAGTACCGGCAACAACCGTGAGCGGGAAATAGAATTTCGGTTCCGGCGTTGTAGCACAGCTTATACAATAGATAAGACTGAAAAAAACGCATACTCTATGATAATTTTTCATCGTGCGCTCCTTACTGTATCGAGGAATGGCACTATTATAACGGTATTTGACCATATTGTAAATAAAAGCCTGCACTTCGCAAAGTGCCGCGCGCATTGATTCAGAATGAATATCAGTTCAATGGTACTGCTATATCTCGACAATCCAAGCACCTGTTTTTTGATCTTTCTTATCAAGGCGAAAGCAACTGCGCGGCAATAACAGTACCGCACCGGAAACTGCTCTATGCAGGGGAGCTTGCGGGGTGTTCTTACAGCGCAGCAGTAAAAAGCCAAGCTCTGAACAGGCATACCGTCCAATTACACGAGCGGGGAGATTCAATATATCCGAGCAAATCCGTACCGGAAGCTGTACCGCTGTAGATACCGCCTGACAGCCAGCCGGAACATGTGTACACGGCGATTGTGTACAGTAGAGAAAACTTAAACTCGCGCGCTCTTTACCAAGATTTGCAGCCTCAGACAGGCGGCGCAAATTCTGCGGGCTGTCGGTTGTTTCAAAGGTAAAATGACACCATTTAAGTGCAGCTGACGGCATGTTTTTTTGCATACACGGCGTACGGGAATACGGCAGCGGGCATGATTGCGTATGCGGACACGGGGAGTGTATAGAAAAACCTCCTTTTAAAAATTGTGTACGCAGGAGGCTGATAAACGATCCCGCGAGCGGAATCCCCGGTTCGATAATCAGCACTGAACCATTCGGCTGTAAGTACCGTGTAAGCGTATAGTATGTTTTTTTTGCAAGCAGCTCCATGGAAAGCGGCGTATCCCAAAAAATCTCGTTGAACATATTTGCTTCGGTAATCAATGCTGCTTTTTCTTTGAGTGGGCAGCCGAATGCGCCGCTTACCTTTTTTATTTCCCATGGGGTATATGCACAGGAATCTATAGTACCGGTAAATGCGCAGAGTTCAAGAAAAAGCTCTTCTCCAAGGGTGAGTGCTTTATGCGAAAGATCAACACAGTACCATCTCAATTTCTTTTTCCGTAAGGCAGGCTTTGCAATCCATAGCGCACACAGAAATGTCAACGGTCCTGAACCAAAATCTGCTGCAACTGCATTATCCGGTATATCAATAACGCTATTTTGCAGTAATTTTACCATCCTCATTAAATTCCACCACAAATAGTAGTGCATATACGCAGATAATTTTAAGGGATCATTCATATAGTGCATTTTTCGGCGGGAACGGGTGTCTGTTAATTCATGGAAAAGTTCATGGATATGAAACGGCAGCTTTTTCATTTGCTGGGTACTAAGCGGCAATATACGCTGCAATATAGCAGGAAAAGAGTCTAAAATTTTTTTTGATTGCGGAGACAGCGGTGTAAATATCGGTATCCCGTATGTGTATGATACTGATGTTACTGGAGACCTCGGTTTTGTAAGCGTAGTATGTACTGTACAACTTGCAGAGTGAGAGGCAGCAGGCTCTGCGTTTTTCCCTTTTGCTGTATGCACAGGGGCTTTCCGCTGCTTGGTGAATTTTTCATAAAAAGGTTTGCGGTTATTCTTCATACGGTTCCTCGATTCCCTATACCTGTTCCGACATAAAAGTTTCCGAACAGGTGTACTGTAACACAGAAAGCATTTTTTTTACAAGGGAACCGCTAAAAACGGCAAGCCGATCGGCATCTTCTGTTTGGTACGGCAAAACACTTTGCCGGTATGCCTGTTTTCTCTTTTTTTAGTTGACACATTTGATTATATTATCATATAATCAAATGAACAGACATTCATTTGATTAGGAGGATTATATGATACAGAATACGGAACCCATATTGGACGAACAAAATGGTGCCTTTGATCCTGAGGCTGTTGCCCACGCCCGATCAAAAATCCCCGACGAAGATACGATGACTGCACTCAGTGAGTTTTTCAAAAATTTCGGAGATTCAACGCGGATTAAAATTGTATCGGCGTTAATGGCTGGGGAGTTATGTGTGGCGGATCTTGCCGAAGCACTTGAAATATCCGCTTCGGCAATTTCGCATCAATTGCGGATTTTGCGGCAGGCAAAAATTGTTCGGTTTAGAAGATCGGGCAAGCAAGTGTATTATTCTATTGAAGATAATCATGTCGGTATTTTATATACAGTCGGCATGGAGCATATTAAGGAAAGTAAATAACCTACACGGAAAAGGAGAATACTATGGCGTGTGCGTGTACAAGTTGTCATCATCATGCGCATGATGAGCATCACCATGATCATGGCGATATGGCTGGCTCACCGGCGCATGAAGCCCTGCTAAACAAGCAGGATACTATCCGGTTTGTATGTTCAGCAGCTTTTTTTGTTGCTGGAATTATTTTAAATGGTATGGGTATTTCATTACAAATACCGTACTTATCAGGATTTCTGGTTTCATCGCTGTTGTTTGTTGCTTCTTGGTTTATTGCCGGTACGGAAGTATTAGAAGCAGTAGTAAAAACACGGGGAAAAGATCGGATTTTTGATGAAAATTTTTTAATGACTGCCGCGACAATCGGGGCATTTGTACTAGGTGAATGGGCAGAGAGTGCTGCGGTTATGCTGTTTTATAACTTGGGAGAGCTGCTTCAAGCAGCGGCTTTACAGCAATCGCGCAAATCAATCTCCAATCTTATGGATTTACACCCCGATTTTGTCCGGTTGTATGCACCGAATAGTGCGGAAGAACAGCTTGCGGATCCTGAGGATGTGCCGGTAGGAACTCTTATTCTTGTGAAAACCGGCGAAAAAGTACCGCTTGACGGAGTTCTTGTGGAGGGATCGTGTTCATTTGAAACGACTTCGATAACAGGAGAGAGCATACCGCGTATTATACATGAGGGGGAAACGGTGCTTGCCGGTTTTGTTAATTTAGACGGGCTGGCGATTATTAAAACTCAAGCACTGGCAGATGAAACCGCAGCAGCAAAGATGCTGGAACTCGTAGAACACGCACAAGAGCGTAAAACAAAAACCGAGCGGCTGATTTCATCATTTGCTCGGGTGTATACGCCGATTGTAACAATAGGGGCTATTGTGATAGCAATACTGCCGCCTATCTTCTTACATTTTGTGTATGGGATGCCGCTAACAGGATGGCACAGTTTTGCGCCATGGTTTTCCCGCGGCTTGGTGTTTTTAGTTATTTCTTGTCCGTGTGCTTTTGTAATTTCTGTTCCGCTTGGGTATTTCGGTGGTCTCGGAGGAGCTGCAAAACGCGGTATATTGATAAAGGGAGCGGATTTTATTGATGTATTAGCGAAAACCGAGAGCGTTATTTTTGATAAAACCGGCACATTGACAGAGGGGGTATTAAAAGTCGATGCAGTGATATGCACTGAGGACGTTTCAAAAGAGGAGCTTTTAACAGCGGCATACCGTGTAGAATATTACTCAAACCATCCAATTGCGGCAGCAGTAAAACGTTATGCCGAACAGGAACTGGGCAAAGCTGCTATTCAGAATATTCAGTCTGAAAGTACCGCGCTCCAATCATATACAGAAAAAGCAGGAGCGGGGGCTTCTGTAGTGTACAATGGTACGCCCCTTGCTGCTGGCTCTCCGCTGTTTATTTTCGGTGATACGGTAGCTGTCCCGGAAAATATCAGCAGTGCTGAAAGCGTTAAAGTTGCTGTTTCCTGTAACGGCAGCTTTATCGGTTGCCTTATGTGTTCAGATACTGTAAAAAGTGATTCTGCGCAAGCAATACGCGATTTACGTGCTGCGGGGGTTGCATATATTGAAATGCTTACCGGAGACAGTAAAAAAACCGGTGAGCGTATTGCGGAGCAGCTTGGACTTGACCGGTGCAGCAGCGAACTGCTCCCGCATGAAAAAGTCAGCCGGTTTGAGGCAGTGAGTGCAGAACGCAAGCGAAAGCATAAAGATGCAGTGTGTATTTTTGCCGGTGACGGCATTAACGATGCACCGGTGTTGGCACGTGCGGATGCCGGTATTGCCATGGGCGCTATCGGCAGCGATGCTGCAATAGAAGCTGCTGATATTGTTCTGATGAATGATAATCCATTGCTGATTGCAGAGGGGATTCATGGAGCACGGTTTACACGGAAAATAGTAAAACAGAATATTGTACTTGCCTTTTCAGTTAAAATTGCATTTTTACTCCTTGGCGCAGGAGGCATTATTGGGTTATGGGCAGCAGTATTTGCAGATGTCGGGGTGGCACTGCTGGCGGTGTGTAATTCATTACGGGCACGCCGATAAACGGTGGTATATCTATACGGTTTGGGATACATCATGCCTAAGTAGAAGAAAGGCTAAGCAGCAAAACCCTGTTCCGAAAGGTAAGTTTCAGAACAGGACTCTGCTTTTGGTATTTTGCGCGGGAGTATTTCCCAGCAAAATACCGGCAAGCTGCACTGAACTTTTGAAATGAGCTATTCGTATAACGGGACTGACTCAGTGCCTGAAACGGTCTCTTGAACAGGAACCGCTGCTGGAATACCGCCCGTGATAATTTGCTCAAATTCATCTTTTTCTATTGTTTCTTTTTCTAAAAGCCGTTTGGCAATATAATCTAACAGCGCATATTTTTCTTTTAGGCGGTTTACAACAATAGTATACCGCTCATCTATGATACGCTCTATTTCTTCATCAATGTATTGTTGTGTTGTTTCAGCATATTCCCGGACAAGCTGAGGATCACCGCCCTCATATCCTGCCCCGCGTTTAGATAATGCAACGTTTTTAAAACGGGTACTCATACCATAATCGGTAATCATTGCACGGATTATATCAGTTGAGCGGGCAAGGTCATTTGATGCGCCGGTAGAAACAACGCCAAATTGCACAAACTCCGCTGCACGTCCGCCCAACAGACAGTCTACTTTTGCAAGCAGTTCAGTTTCAGTGCGTAAAAAACGGTCTTCTTCAGGAATATTAAGCGTATACCCTAATGCTGCGATACCGCGGGGAATAATAGATACTTTATGGACCTTATCAGCACCTTCAGTAAAGGCAGCGGTAAGCGCATGACCTGTTTCATGGTAGGCAACAATTTGGCGTTCTTTTTCCCGCAAAACGCGGCTTTTCTTTTGTAAACCAGCGATTGACTTTTCCACTGCTTCATCAAGATCAGGCTTTAAAACTTCTTTTCTGCCGGCGCGCACCGCTAATAATGCAGCCTCATTGATAACATTTGCTAAATCGGCACCGGAAAAGCCGCTTGTAATGCGGGCAATGTCGGCAAGGTTGACCGCCGGAGCAAGCTTAACATTTTTTGCATGGATAGCGAGAATTTGTTCACGGCCTTTCATATCAGGACGGTCAACAGCAACTTGACGGTCAAACCGACCGGGACGAAGTAATGCCGGATCAAGAACATCGGGGCGGTTCGTTGCAGCGAGAAGAATAAGACCGGTTGAAGTATCAAACCCGTCCATTTCAACCAGTAATTGGTTTAATGTTTGCTCGCGCTCATCATTCGAGTGTACTGAGTTGATACGCGATTTTCCGATTGCATCTAATTCATCTATAAAGACAATACACGGAGCTTTATCGCGCGCTTGTTTGAAAAGATCGCGTACCCGTGAAGCACCGACACCAACAAACATTTCTACAAAATCCGAACCGCTAATGCGGAAAAAGGGAACCCCTGCTTCTCCGGCAACAGCACGGGCAAGCAGTGTTTTTCCTGTACCGGGAGGTCCCACCAGTAAAACACCACGGGGAATTTTTCCGCCTATCTCGGTATATTTTTGCGGATATTTAAGAAAATCAACTACTTCCTCGAGCTCTTCTTTTGCTTCATCAACCCCGGCAACATCATTAAACCGGACAGTAATTTTACCTTCTTCCACCGCAGCAACTCTGCTATGCCCCGCAGAAAAGAAGCTGCCTCCAAGCCCTCCCATCGTTGCAGTAAACCGCTTCATCGCGAAATGCCAAATAAGGAAAATCATACCAAGCGGTAACAGCCATGGTAGGACAAACTCAAGAATAAAATTACTTTCCTTAGGACGGATCGAATAAATAATGTTATGCTCGTCAAGTAATTTAAAGAACGATTCTGTATACACACCAACGGTTTCGTATGCGTAGCTTGGCTCGCCGGGGGATAAGAACGAGAATTTTTTACTTTGCGTCTGTGAACTTTGTGTTTTTGTTTGTCCCGTAAAATAAATGGGTCCCATGCTTATTTTAACAATTTCCCCTGATGCTATTCTGTCCTTAAATTCTGAAAAAGGGATAAGATTTTTATCATTCTTACTCAAAAATTGATTTGCTATGAGGAGAATAATGGCGATACCGAGGATGATGAGCAAAAAAGATACCGGTGTCTTGCTGTCATTTTGATTATTGGGCGATTCAGCAGGATTAGGCGAGTTATCCGCATCATGCTGATTTTTTTTCTTGTCGTCATGTTCATTCATGGTATGCATCCTTTTCTATGTGAGTATTTCTATCGCACACTGGTATTCAGTGGAAACAAATTGCGTAAAATGTATATCTTAACAAGATACTGAAAATAGCGGAATAGGGCAAGTACATGGATTCCGCATTATAGAATTTGAACTAAAAAGGGTGGTTAAGCACGTATAAGGTGTGATAAAATGCAGCGCATTTTGCAGCATTTTATATCTTTTATGGAGTAATACTATGAAAGTTTTACAACCGCTCATACAAAAAATATCGATTAGAAAGTCTGTTTGTGGTATTGGCTACAACACTCTGTAACATTTGCGCATTGTTCTACCATTTTTATTATAAAAATAGGATCGATGCATTAAGTGCACATAACACGTACAAAACATACCGCTGGCTTGTTACTGTTGCCGTATTGCAAATAAGTGCAGAATTGCTGACCTTTTTTATTTACGATTATTATTTGAAAGTATTTAAAATAAAGATTTTGCACGCGATGTAAAAGCGTCCATATTTAATCGTCTGTTTTTCTTTTCCGTTCAATAAGTCCCAAAGCCTTGACACCGGAATGCTGACCGTTATGCTTTCCGAAGACACCGTTTCAATCGGTGATTATACTGCACTGTATTATTTTATGATTGTAGGGAATACTGTGCGCTTTATTGTTACCTATTATCTTTTGTTTAAACTCGACTCGTTTAGTTCCCTCTTTGTGCTGTGTACAGTCCCGCTTTACTATGTCCTTGCTCAATTTAGCTTTAAACATATCGAATACGCATCGGCAAAGGAGCGTACCTCAAGCGATACGGTACTACACGGTTTTCTTAATTCGGCTTCAAATCTCAAAACAATAAAAGCGACCTCGCTTGAAGCGGTAATGTCCGAACGCTTTAATGCGGAACTGAACCGGCAATTTTTAGCGCAGCGGCAGCTATTGCGGTGGAACAGCGTCTTGTTTTTTATCCGTAATTTTTTATACAGTTTTCTTCCAATTATGGTCGTCGGCTTATGCGTATACCGGATATTGAAGGGCAGTATCACTGTTGGCAGCCTCTTTGCCATTACCGGCTTTATCAGTGCACTGTATTTACCCGTTGGGGAGCTTTTATATTTTATTTCCATGCGGCATAACTTACAGCCGGTATTAGAACGGACAAAAGACTATTTAAACGCGGCCTCTTTATCTATTGAAGATACGGATAAGCGGATTATTGCCGCCGGTGAAAGTACCGGCATTGCCGTAGAACAGATATGTTACGCATATCAGCAGCAGCCCGTATTTGATCGTATCAGTTTCAATATAACAGGCAGCGGACTGTATATTGTCGAAGGAGCAAACGGAAGAGGAAAAACGACTTTATTCAATATTTTGTCCGGGTTGTATGCCGATTATACAGGAGCAGTCAGCATTACGGTTCCCGACTTTGATCTTAAACCGATAGCATATATGATCCAAGAAAACCAGCTATTTGAAAAAGCTTCATACCGTGAAAATGTAACGCTTTTCGATTCAGTTGATGCAGCACTTGACATACCGGATTCGGCACGTTATTTTTTTAATCAGATAATAGAACCGGAAAGTGATTTCTCTGGCGGTGAGAAACGGCTCTGCATATTCTTGCGGACAATCAGCCAAAAGGCGCATATATACCTCTTTGATGAACCGCTGGAAAATCTTGACACTGCAATGCAGGAATATGTTATCAATACTATCCGGAAGCTTTCACAAACAAAGCCGGTGTTGGTGATTTCTCATGGGAATGATTTTGACCAAGTGCAGGGTTGTGATATTAAGCGTATTATATTGTGATAAACTTGATTCGGGGCTGTAAAATTTTAATAGGAGCTTTATGAGCGTTGCTTTACTGCCGCCTAATGAGCCGACAAAGGAATCCGCTCTCCGGCATTGATGGTAAAACTCACCCCGTTCAACACAGGACGGCGCGTCCCGTACCTGAATGTGATATTTTCGGCAGTAATAAAGCCGTGATATGCGGCTGGGGTAATCCATTTTCCGTCCTGCGGTATTTCTTCTGCAATATCAAAGATTTCTCCCAATCGCTCTGCAGCCGCGGCTCTTTCCTGCAATATCGGCTGCAGCGTTAATAAGCGTTTTAACTGGTCGGTAAAATACACCAGCAGCGTGTTAAAGGAAAAAAAACTGCCCGATGGTAAAACGGTCTTTCAGTATCAAATAGCTGCCAGCCCGGAAAATAATATTCCCACTCCAGCCGTCCAATAAACCGGTGAAAAACGTTTGCAGTGTACGGGTAATGCCGAACGCATGGCCGGTTTTACGGGTATCGAAAAAGGAGAGCAGCAATGCCAGTGCGTGCTTAAAATAAGAAAAGATGAGATTAAAATCTATCTTGAGCGAAAAATACAGAACCAGATGGCTTCGGATTGCAGGAACAATGGCTTGAAACAGCGTAAGAAACAAAATGTCGATTGAACATACCGTCAAAGACGTGATGGCACGAGTATACATGACATCATCAATAACCGAACGGAAATAAAGCGATGTAAGGATACCGAAAACAGTCAAAAGGAGAGATGCGGTAAGTATCTGTGCAATAACACCGATATAGGGACGAAAGAGCGGTAAAAAACGGGCAAAGGGTCCAAGGGTTATTTTCAGCCACTGAGATAGCACTGCTAAAAACACTGCGAGTTTGCTTACAGCAAACGTCGACGATTGATTGGACAGTTCCCTTAGATTTAGATGCGATGTTTAACCGCTAGGGCAAACTCGCTTTCAGCAATAAACAAGGACGTTTATTGCTGAAAATGTTTCGTCAAGCTGTTTGATCAGTCTCTCTAAGGACTCTATCAATCTTGTACGGTTTTTCGGCTGCTAATAGCACAACTTAAAACGCATCAACCTGCCCGCCAACGAAGTTATCGAGTAGTTCTAATACCTTCACAGTACATCAGCTGATAAATATGATTTCTACAATATATCATATAGCGGTTCCCTACCGCTTGTGCAAGTTTGATTCTTAATTTGTGAATAACAGTTTGTGCATAATTTACTTCATTCTTTTTATTTTTGGGATTAAGAATCGTGATAATTTCTTGCAGGGTAAGCCCTTCTTCATGTTCCAGTAATTGCATCGTCAACTGTTTAAGCGGCTCACTAAAAAGCTGCGCAAGGTTATATATGCTTGTATGTTGAATGCAATATTGCGGTGCTGGTTCACGCATAAACGCTGTACGGTTGATATTTTTTAAGTGTTGCAGCCTACTAAGGCTTTTTCTTAATCGAATCATGGTTATTCTCTCTTCGTCGTCTTTACGGGATGTAAGCTCCAAAATTCGCAAATCCATAAATTTAAATTTAAAATGATGGGTAACCGGATGTTCCGTATATAAAATTACCGTTACCGATAATCCCAAAGCACTCACAATATCTTGTATACGCATATTGTAATGAGTTATTCTGCTTTGTTCAATAAGAAATACACGGGGTGCCATTTTATCGAAATATACGAGGAAGTCTTTTAAACATAATGCAGCAGTAATGGGTATGGCTTTTGATTTAAGATAGCGTTCTAATTTTTTGTTACGGCTGATATTATGGTCATACAAAAGAACATGCATATTCTTATTTTCGGTAAGTAAGTAATCAAAATTAAGCGACAGTATGTGAGTATTTAATCTACGGCGGGTTTAATTCCCCGACGCTTGCGTCGAAAAACTGATATAATGGGAGGATGAGTG
>JBQMYN010000048.1:0-18824 GCA_052173475.1 Treponema sp. | reverse complement strand
GTTTGACTGATGTCAAACTCGTTTCTGCTTAATACAAGCGGCATCCGTGCCGCTGCTGCAATAAATGCTCAACGTGTCAGAACGGACATGGATGTCCGGGGTACAAAACAAGAGCGACGGGGATATCCAATATGTTCAAAAATACCCTGTTTTCAACATCGTAGACGCTATATCTAGCTCATTCAATTGCAATTATCTGCAAAAAAGACTACTATGGAGGTCTATGAATACAGCACTACAAACACTAATGGACAGAGGTTTTTTTCAGCAATGTACAAATGCGGAAAGTTTATCCGCTCTTATGGATGAAAAACCGATAGTTTTTTATGTGGGAACTGATCCCACCGGCGGCAGCCTACACATTGGACATCTCATTCCCCAATTTGCTCTACGGCACTTACGTAATGCCGGACATATCGGTATCGCACTTATCGGCGGCGGTACCGGTCGAATTGGCGATCCGTCAGGAAAAACCGAAATGCGGAAAATGCTGCATTATGATGAGCTTGACAAAAATGTCGAAAAAATCACTGCGCAGCTTGATCGTTTTATCGGCTTCGACGGAAAAACAGCCTATCCCGAAAACAATAAAGAGTGGCTTGCCGATCTCAACTATATTGACTTTTTACGCGACATTGGTTCGTGTTTTTCTGTTAATAAAATGCTCACCTACGAAGCATATAAAAAGCGCATGGAAACAGGGCTTTCTTTTCTTGAATTTAACTATCAGCTGCTGCAAAGCTATGATTTTCTAATGCTGCATCAGCGGCGGCAGTGCTGCCTCCAAATTGGAGGAGACGATCAATGGGGCAATATCGTTGCAGGGGTGGACCTTATTCGCCGAAAAACAGGACATGAGGTTTTTGGGCTAACATTTCCGCTTATCACCCGCAGCGACGGTAAAAAAATGGGAAAAAGCGAAAAAGGTGCGCTATTCCTCGATAAAACAATGACGAGTGTATTCGACTTTTTCCAATATTGGCGAAATGTTACTGATGCTGATGTTAGAAAATTTATGCTGCTTTTTACTTTTTTGCCAATAGATGAAATTGATTCACTTTGTTCCCATAATATCAATACTGCAAAAGAGCGGCTTGCATGGGAAGTAACCAAAGAAATCCATGGTAAGGAAGAAGCTGACGCAGCACTTGCCGGTGCAAAAGCAGCCTTTGGTGGCGGCGGCGACAAAGCAGCTATGCCGACTGTACAAATTCCCGTACAGCAATTTCAATCAGGTATACCCGTTATAGATTTATTTACAGCAAGCGGTCTTTGCAAAACAAAAAGCGAAGCCCGCCGCCTTATAGAGCAAGGAGGTGCATTTATTTCCGGTACAGTAGTTACTGATCTTGCAGCGCAGGTAAATGCAGCGGTACTCGACGAATCAGGGGAGCTTATTCTCCGCGCAGGAAAAAAGCGGTTTATTCGTGTCATTACCTCCTAGCATACAGCCTATCGCCGGCGCATTGTGGATACCAGCGGCAGGTTTTGAGCATCATCTTTATACTGAACTCCATGCGATGGCTGCCTCACACTACGCTGCCTCACAATCTGCGCAGCCGATACCTTGTGCAGAAAAGATAGACACCGCAGTGCCGGATTATGTGGTTTCGCCCGAACAGGCAGCTGCATTTTTATGCAGCAAAGACACTAAAAATTACCGCTATGAGAAACCCGCTGTAGCCCCAACCCTCCCCGTAAGGGCAGCAGTCCGTCATAACAACAGCGTAGTTCGTACACATATCGGCAAAATATACACAATCACAGGATCCGCCCCCCAGCAGCTTATCTATAGCAACATACCGCCCTGCACTGCATTCTGGGCGCAGCTTTGTTTTGAACAGCCGTTTACTGTGCAGTTCGGCAGTATTACTGAAGCGGCAAGCATTCTCCGCAGCATTCAGCGGAATTGGGTTCACTATCCGGTATCAAATTTCCGCCGTGCATCCCTCATTACAGAAAAGCTCCCGTATATCAGCAGTAAGCCAAAAATCTTCCCTACACCGCTCCCATTAACGGATATAGGTGTATGGTCGCTGCTTGATGCGCATACTCTTATTGCCTCTGCAAAAACGTCTTCCCCTTTCCCTTTAGGATGCGCAAATTTTTGCGAGGACCATCACAATCCTCCCAGCAGAGCATACCTTAAACTGTGGGAAGCACTCACCTTATTAGATTATTACTACCGGCAACAACAGCAGACAGGACAAGTCCCCGTAGAATGGGCACTTCCTCACCAATATTCGCGGTGCATTGATGCGGGAGCCTGTCCGGGCGGCTGGACATGGGTTTTACGCGGACTCGGGGCATCTGTAACAGCAATTGACCGTGCGCCGCTTGCAGAACCGCTCATGCAAGATTCGTCAATCACATTTTTAAAACACGATGCTTTTACCCTCTCCCCTGCGGCACTCGGTATACAAGATTGGGTATGCTCAGATGTTATCTGCTATCCGCCCCGTCTGCTCAAATGGATAACCCAATGGCTTAACTCAGGGCTGTGTAATAAATTCATCTGCACCATTAAAATACAAGGAGTACCGGATACTGAAACCATCAACTGTTTTGCGGCAATCCCTCACTCAAAAATTCTTCATTTAAGTGCAAACAAACATGAACTCACATGGCTGTGCGCCCCATTTATCAATTAACAAGCAAGCGATTTCCGGTATTCCCTACTCTACATAGAGAATATAGTCGCCATAGCCCTTTTTTTCCATTTCACTCAGTGGAATAAATGTAAGAGCTGCCCCATTAATACAATAGCGTAAGCCGCTCCCCTCTTTCGGACCATCATTAAATACATGCCCAAGATGGCTTCCGCCGGCACTTGATCGTACCTCTGTTCTCAACATGCCAAAACTAGAATCTTCATGGAAATCCAAGGATTGCGAAGTAATAGGTTTAGTAAAGCTCGGCCATCCGCATCCGGCATCAAATTTATCTCGAGAAGAAAACAAGGGGACACCAGTTACAATATCAACATAGATTCCTTTTTCATCCAATGCATTATATTCGCTCGTATATGGACGTTCCGTAGCGCGTTCCTGTGTTACGCGATATTGTAATTCTGTTAACCGCTCCTTTAATTCTGTGCTGCTGGGAACTGTAAACCGACTCTCATCATACAACGGTTTTTCTGCAAGCGATAAATCAATATGACAATAACCGGAAGGATTTTTTTTAAGATAATCTTGATGATATGCTTCTGCAAGTACAAAATGCTGTAACGGTTCCACTTCAACCGCAATCGGTTCTTTGAAATACACTTGCTGTTGTGCAATAAATGATTCGATAACCGCTTTATCACTTTCGTCAACATAGTAAACACCGGTACGATACTGCCGCCCGCTATCATTACCCTGCCTATTAATAGAAGTAGGAGAAATTACTCTAAAATAATGCATCAATATTTCGTATAAGCTGATAACGCCGGTATTATATACAATCTTTACAGTTTCCGCATGATCAGTTTCCCGTAATGTATTATAAGAGGCTATCCCAGTTTTTCCATTCGCATATCCTGTATCGGTATCAATAATACCTCTAACCATACTGAAATACCCTTCGATACCCCAAAAACAGCCGCCTGCCAAGTAAATTTCTTTTACATTTCCCAGCATATCCGCTCCTTTTTCCATTTCTATATTCTGATTGGTCATACGCTCTTTTGCAGAAACTTTTGTACAGCTCATACACAAAATTATGATAAAAATAATAGAACAAACAACATAAAAAAAATAGTACCGCTTTGACAGCTGGTAATTTTTATGCACGGTTTTAATACAGTAGAGTGTTTGCATAGCATTATACCGCCCATAGAATAAGATAGAGATTCCTAAACGCAGGTTGTTTCATATATTTACGGGGCTATCCAAAAAATTAGCTACATACGGAACAGCACCAGCAAGTTAGACACAGGGCAGCTGCCCAAAAGTCAAGTTTTTGGGCAGCTACTATCCATATTACGAGATTACGAGACTGCCTAGACTAAAATGTTCAGCAGTCTCATACCGCTGCAACGAGCATGAATACTTATTTTTTTACTTCATTATTCGGATCAAAATGCAACACTGCATTTGAATCGGTATATGCCTTAAAGGAAGGATTTTCTTTTAAGAACTTAATAAACGACTCTGCATCAGGAAGATAGGTATCTTCAAAATACCGCCCATCTTTCGCCAGTTTACCTAATGTTACATAGCCGTCTTTACCGCCTGCAATATACACATTTGTACCCATACGATAGATTTTTGAATCATCAATCATTTCCCATGCACCTGTTGTCCGGTTTTGTACTTCGACTTTTACTAAACGTTTTCCGTCTTTGTCTTTGTACTGGTTTGCTTCATAGCGGATACCTGCTCCATAAGGGAACGCACCGGTTGAAGTACCAACAAGAGCGAAATCAAGCGCATCTTCAATAATTTGCTTTGCTTCTGCGCCATTTACATCAAGTAACACCAAGGTATTACCGAAAGGTAAGAATGTATACGCATCATTATAGGTAACATCTCCGGGATTTATGTCAGCGCGTACACCACCTGAATTTTGAATAGTAAAGTCGATATTTCCTGTTCCAAGCGTACGCATTTGTGTCAGCATAGTTTCTGCAATAAAGCGGGTAGCAACAGACCCTTTCGGATTCGCAGTATTAGGAATACGGTTAGCAGTTCCACCGGGCATAATATCACCGGAAATAGTTCCGACTACTTCACCGCCGAGTTTTTGCTTCTCTGCCTTGTATTTTTCAAGCAGTTGTGCAGCTTCAGCATCCGGTTGTGCAATAGTTACAAACGGCATATTTTGAAGAGCTTTAACAATGCCCTCTTTTTCCTCAGCTTCAGGATTATACTTTTTACCCTGTGCATTTTTGCGTTCAAACCAGCTATCATGTACAATAACATGCGGTTTTGCATCAATATCTGTTACAATGCCGTTTCCATCAAATTTTACATTCAGCTCACCGACAAATTTAGAATACTCCCATCCTTCAACAACATATACCGGCTCATTAGCAGGCGACATAAATTTTGAAGGATATTCAGCACGCACCGGCAAGCCGAGTTTTTTCATTTCCTCATTACCAAACAGCCAGTGAGAATCACCGGTGATGATAACATCAATACCGCTTACTTTTTGCGCAATTTCAAAATTTTTTTCTGAACCGCCGTGTGAAAGGAGAATAATTTTATTAATGCCTTTCTTTTTCAGCTCATCGGCATATTTTTGCGAAACTTCGATTTCGTCGTCGAAATGAACATCTTTTCCAGGACTCGATGATTGAACAGTTTTTGCCACGGTATCCAAACCGATAATTCCGACTTTCTGTCCTTCAATTTCCATAATTGCATAGGGTTTCCACATACCGTGCAGAATACTGCCTTTCTCAGGATTAACATTTGCAGAAATAACCGGTACTTTCAGGAAATCTAAGAATTTTTTTAAACCTTCATTTCCTGCATCAAACTCATGATTTCCAAGCGTAAAATAGTCAAAACCGGTAATATTCATTAAATCAGCATCAGCACTGCCACCGAACAAGGTAAAATACAAAGTTCCGGTAATAGCATCGCCTGCGTGAAGAGTGATAGGATTTTTTACGGATGTTTTTAGTTCCTTAATCTTGTGAACCACATCAGGGTAACCGCCAACCAGTACTTTTGTTGATACACCATCAATCTTCATCGAAATCTTTTCATCAGCTTCAAGATGCGAATGATGGTCATTGATATGGATAATAGTCACCTCCAAAGGTGCATCCTTGCTTGCAGATTTCGCAAGCGAACCGGTTCCTGCACAGCTTACCGCAAATAAAGCGGCAGCAAGCAGACTCATAAAACGAACATGCTTCATGTAGTACTCCTTAAATACTATTGCTACGGAATGAATATTCCGAAACTTCAAATTCCGATCCGGCAGTAGTTGGCGCTGTCTCAAAAGTCAGTTATGTATGCCATCGGGGATATACCGAAAAGTAACGTGTACACAAGTTTTAGACAATTCCTTTAGCTATGCGCCTGCATATACTTCAGCAATTCGGAAAAGGCAGCAGCACGTTCGGCTTTATCTGGATTATCCAGTTTTTTTCGCGGAATATCCAGTGTAGAAAAATCATCGAGCACAAATTGTTCAGCATTATTTCCCAATGCCGCAATAAACGCTGCATAACCGACACGGGTATTGCTTGCGGCTGTCAGTAATAAGATGCGCCGGTACAGCATATTATCCATATTATACTTTTTCTCACGGCTGTCCTTACGGATTAACGCAATGATTTTTTCTGCCGCATCACCATTATCAGAAGCCTCCACTAGGGTAACACGATTCATATCCATATTGAGCTTTTGCACTACAGATTTAAAAAGCTCAATTTCATTACCCGAACCTGCAAGATACATTTGCATAGATTGTCTATCCATATTTGCCAATGTTACTAATTTTAAGTTATTGCATGCACTGTTTATGATTTCCACACTGCTTGCATTATAACCATATACCGCAACATAGTTGCACTGCTTGGGTACAAGCTGTTTTTCAGTTTTTAAAACCTCAGTAAAAATATGCGAAACGGCATCAGCCTGCTTTTTGAGTGCTGCAGCATGCTCTGGAGCAGCTTTTTTAAGCTTTGCATACGGTTTTTCAGGAGAAATTTGCTGTATATACGCATCTACAAACTCCTGACAAAGCTGCTGAACAGACTCAGCGTAAACAGCAGCACACATCAGTACCAGACCTGCAATAAAAACATTTTTTTTGATCATCATATAACCCGTCTACCTTTGATATTTTTTATTCTATGTGAGAATTTAGGAAAAGTCAATCTTGAATTATCATTATTCGGCGTTTTTATCCATACACCCCTGCTATGAAAATAGTGGGGCATCTGCAAAAAAACTCAGGTATAGATTTTTAGAAGATGCCGCATCAGCACAGCTGATGACGAGTTTTAATTTAAGTCTTTATTCATCAATGACTTAATTCATCACATCTAAAGCTTAAGGAAACAGGTGAGCAAAGCTCACCACCAAAAACTGTTTCGCAATCCGCTTTAGCGGATATAATCAATCATTTCCTTACAGAAAAAGCCGATAGGCTTTCAGTTTTTGGATAGACCCGCTCCCACAATCAGCTCTTCATGTGTGCAGCACTGAATAATACGTCCATTGTCATAGTATCAGGATACCCGTATATCTGCATACTGCCTGTATCTGTAAATGAAATTTCTATCTCGTTTGTTTTTACAAGGTCTGCTGCTGAATATCGGTTAGTAAAAAAATCAGTGCGTTGGTTGGAAGAACCGATGAGTCCAAGCTCCATACTCCGTAAGGATTCAATGTATGGACCGCTGATCAATACATCAATACAGTGAAAAAGAGGGGCATAGCCTTTATCAATTAGCACTTGTTTCTCATAGCCGCTATATACAATAAGCGAAAGATTTTCGTCGGCGAGTGCCTTGCATAGTTTAAATAGTTCAGTATATTGATCGAATGGCTCGCCGCCTAGAATAGTAATTCCTTCAATAAAAGTTTTCTGTTTAAGAATGCGCGACACAAGATCACTTACTAAAATTTCTTTATTCGGCGTAAAATCCCATAAATTTTTATTCCAACATCCGGGGCATCTAATTGAGCATCCTTGTGTCCAGATAACCGACCGGCAGCCGGGACCGTATATAAAACTGTATGCTTCGATATGGGCAATATTCATTTAGTATGTGTTACGCCGTAAGACCAATTTTATTTTATTATTCACTTTCTTTTCTTGGACGCTGTAACCTTCGGCTTGAGCTTTTTGAATAATAATTTGTTTTTGCTTCTCGATATATGCAAGCCGTTCCTGTTCAATCCGTTTTTTTTCTTCCTCCAAACGCAACCGTTCTTGCTCTTGAAGTGCTGCTTTTCTAAGCCGCTCCAGTTCGGCACATTTTTCCGCATACATACGGTTGTATTCTTTTTCAACCGACTGCAAAAACGAACTGACTGTTTTATAATCTTGCTGCCCATAGTTTTGCCATGGAGTATCTTCATGCACAAATTGATACCGATTATTGTTATATTCGAATTTCTGATTACCATAGTAATCGATTCGGTTTGTTGTGATAGTATTTCCTACGACAGTGTATGAACATCCGAGACAGTCTAACGCTTTTAGTAATATTTCTTTATCGATAAATGGGGTAATTGTTTTTACGATTGCGCTCATAGTTGTTTGTTTTTTATCCTCTTATCTATGGTTTGGGTTTGTGTATTATAAAATTCATCGGTTTTATTAATCGATTGAATTTCTCCTAGTTCTCCTAACAATTTTTGAAGTTCATCAAGACAAATACTCCCTTTTAACCCTTCGGTTTCAGCTTTAATTTTACCGTTTTCATCAATTTCGATACTGATTGTTTGTTCAGACATTATGTATACTCCTTTGCGCAAAGCTGCGCGTTAAATCGTTTACATTCTTCTTGTCCGGCTTGATATTCTTCCCAAAAGGCAATTTCCAAATATGGTGTACCTTTGAATTCATAGAGTGTACCTACTTTCGGCAACGGTTCCAAATCATCAGGGATAGTAAACGCCATACATTTTGTATTGCTCTTTTTTACATTCTTAGTAAAAACATTCAATGATGATTCATTCTCTTGGGAGATTTCCGTATCTTTTCCAATACGTTCTTTTTCCTTGTACTTTTGCTCAATATCGCGTTTCAATTTTTCAATGCTTCCATGAATACTTTTTTCATCGTGTGCATATTTGCTTTTTAAGATAGTGCATTCTTCTTCTTTTCTTGTAATGTGCTGTTTAAGCTCATCACACTTTTGTTCTAGCAATGTAATCCGTTGCCTAAAGAATGCGGTAGTATCAGCCTTGCTGATGTCGGTGTCCTGAAAGCAACCACCTTTTGGGGCATTCCGCTCCTCTCTATGCTGTTGAGTTACAGTTTCTCTTTCTTTTTCTAATTCTGCTAATTCTTTCTGCAATGCGTGAATTTCTGCTTCTTTTTCCTGTAATTTATTATGCGAGCTTTCTTGTAAACCCGATAGTTCTTTTTCCTTTATTATCTTTTTATGTTCTAAATCGGCAATAGTATCATCTATCGCAGCTTTTTTTATTTCATTGTCAATATCTTTTTTATCCGAAGAAATATTGTGCCTTATTTCATTTACGGTATTTATAATATTTTTTCTTTCAATTTTCTCAAGAGTAGACAGTTGTTTCGTCTCCAACTCATCCAGTCTCTTTTTGTATTGCGTAAATTTTTGATTTTTGCCTAGAAAAAAACGCTTTAATCGTTCTGTAATATTCCATTTTCCGGCATCCTCAACATCTTGCATAAGCAGCTTACAGGTATCTTTAAAGCGTTGTGCAATGCCCTTCCACTCATCATAAAGCGGTGCTTTTTTTGCCCCATCCGGTAAGAAAAAAGGGATTATCTCCCATGTATACGTTATAGTACAAGATACGCCGTCATCTTGAAACTGCGGTTCTTGCTGTTCAAAAAGGTCTCTTTCAAACAACCGTGTACAAGACACAGCAGAAAGTCCAATATCCGATTGCGCTTTAATATGTACCGCTTTTTTGGTATCGGAAGTAAAGTAGATGGTACGCCCTGGATATTCGCTTCTTTTTCCGCTATGCAGGTAACAATATTCAGGATTATCAATACAGAAACAAAGCTCTCTAATAAGTATATCTTTTTGCCTGTCGTTCAGCTCAAGCGCAAAAATGGTATCCGTTTCTGAAATATACGGCTTAGGAATAAGAAAGCTCTTACCATTTTCTGTTAATAGGAGTTGGGCATACATATTCTTGATTGCATACAGTGTATTTTTATTCTTGTTAATTTCCATTAAGGCTTGTTCATCACTATTTCCAAACTGAATAATAATAGTTGAGTCGGTAACGGTACTATAATCAATGAGCTGCCCGCTCAAAACTTCCGGCACCATCAGTATTGCTTGTTTAGCAGGAACTGCGCATTCTTTTCTTACATACGATTCACTGGAAAAGTCATTCATGTTCGGTAAGAAATTAAGCGGCGATTTTTCAACAAGTTTGTCTAAGTTAAAGTCATCAATAATTTGATATAAAGCTTTATTCCAAAAAGTATTGCAGAAGAAGCGAAACAAGGTCTTGATTTGTGCAGAATCAAGCTCTATCATGATATTATCGCTTGCAAAACTGCTTTCTAAAAACGGAGCAGTAAACAAATAGCCGGAAGGATTCTGCAGCCCTGCATTTATCAGTATAAACGAACCGATGTTCCTTACCCCATATCTCAAGAGACAGCAGCCGGATACGTCTTTTAGTGCGGACGGTTTTGCATTGGTAAGAATATATATGCGATTAGTCCTACTTGCCGCATGGAGTGCCTCTATCAATTTAAAATCATCTATTTGCTCTGTCTGCACACAAATAACACTATTTGTACTTTTATTTAATGCCTCTATAAGACTAGTACGGTAATCAACCGTTTGTTTTTGCAAACCCGTAGTGCATTCCAGCCAAAACCGTTCAACCGGTTTATCTGAATAATCAATAGTTTTTGATTTTTGAATACTTTGTATCTTTTCCATTTACCGTTCCTTAAAATTCAGCAGCCTCTATCACTTTTTCAGGATTTAAATCGTCGGCAGCAAAGAGATGCCAAAATGCTTTACTCTTTTTATGCGTATCGTTCTTTTTCAGCAGCATTTGCTTAAATGTATCAGTTGTCAGCTCCTGCAATACACTCTTTTGAGTGTTAAACCCCTCTTTATTATTTACTTCGCTCAGGAGAATATCCCAGTCATGCTGACTATAGAATCTTTTGTCAAGATAATACATTAATAGCCAATTACGCCAGCATACAGCATTTTCTTCATCAAGAGGAATGAGCGGTATATCGGTAAATTCAATATCACCGATATCTGACCGTACTTCCTGTATTGATTTTTTAAACTGTAATTTCTCACTCTCAGCCGTTACATCATCAAATGCTATTTTTAATTTTTGTAACGTACTATCCCAATCAGGGAAAATATCCTGTATTGTTTTTTTCAAGTCTATCGGCGCATTGATATGCTCATGCGTAACTTCTTTATCATCTATGCTCCCGTTAAAAATATAATATGAGCTTTCCAAACCTTGCCAATACCATTCAAGTGTGAGTAGATATTCTCTTTCATCAAGTACGCCATAACATTCCGCAGGCTTTGTTTTTAATGTAATTTCTTGCATAGGGACATCTTTCTCAACCGAAAGATAATAGTTTTCCGCTTGAAAATGAAAGGGTAATAGAGAAATATGCTGACTTGTTTGTTCGTAAGGCATTCTTTCCGGTGCAAGCCTTTTAAAATACAATATTTTTGTTTTTAGCAAATCATCCTTATCTGTAAACCAAATTTTATACTTTCCTTCTTCTCTAACCGGTAATGTACCTGTCTCTTTTAATGTTAACCCTTTTACGGTCAGCTCACCGGTTATTTTCAGGATACCGATTGCTTTTAAATAGTCCGTCACTCTTCTATTGATAAGAGCATCATCAAATTCTTTCCCATTTAAAAAGTCTTGAATATCTGTCCGCTCTTTTTCTTTTTCAAAAATAAAATACCCCTCAGCGGCTCGCATCTTTACGCTTCTTTTGATAACTGCTTTCATTTCATTTGCTCCATATAGTGCGCTAATTGCCGTAAATCATCCGATTGCTGCTGTTTTAAGAAGTAATTATAATCTCCGATAATGACAAGCTGAAATTTTGCCCGTGTAACAGCAACATTCAGACGGTTCGGATTATCCATAAAACCGATACGTTTTGTTTGTACCATCGACAAAAACACAATATCAGCCTCATGTCCCTGAAACTTATCCACCGTATATAGTTTTATCTGTATCTTTTGCCCGTTTTTTTCAAGATTGAAATGAGCATACGCTTGTTCTTTTCCTGTTAATTTCTGAAGTTTCTCCCGTATTTTACTTTCTTGTCCTCTATAAAAGGTAAGACAAGCAGCTGTCCAAGGCTTTCCCTCCGGCTGCTTATATCTGCTTGCATAATCTATAAATGCCTTTAATTCGGAAATAAGACAATCGGCTTCTTCATAGTTGTAGTTTCTGATCGTTTTTCCTGAAACATCAATCCAAATACTGCGCTTACCATAGCGCGTGTACATCCACTCTCTCATGTTCCTTATATGCTTCGGTCTATCTAAATCTTTGAGAGCATCTTCTTTTTTATAAAATTGTTCACGGGGAAAAACTGAAATTTCGGGGTGCATTCTATGCTGATACTGTAATACAGTACGGCGGGCGGCACATTCTTGTTCGCTAAAACCTTCGGATACTGTTGTTTTCATTTCCTCAGAAGAATATTTCGATTTAAACCGTTTAGGAACACCTTTTATCAAACTTTCTAATATAGAAGGAAAAGCAATAAGGGCTACACTATTAATCCGATTTTGTATTTCTTCAGCATTAAGAGATACAGGAAGCAACGCTTCAATTGTTTTGCGATAATCGTGCGTTTTTGCATCTGCAATCAAACGCAGCTGGTGTTCTCTATCAATACGCCATGCAATTTCTTCCGCCCAAGACCGCTCGCGTAATTCTTGGTTTGCATATTCGATTATTTCAAAACTATTGGTAAATTCCCGCCCGCGTGATTTGAATGTAAAATCATTTCCTTTCTGCTGCCAACTGTTGTGAATAAAGGCATGCTCACTTTCCAACCAACTATCGTAGAGCAGTATGGCATGTGTTTCCGGTAAGTGAGGGATCGCTTGTTTTAACTGTTTATAGTCAATAATAATGATGTCACTTGCAGCAAGCAAAAGCGGCGGTGTCTTTTTCAGAGCGTCTTCACTGTGCATATCGTAGACTGCAATACGTTTACCATTCAGCGCAGCATCGTCTTGTGCTTGTATCTCTTGCATAAATATCGGCAGCAACTGTTTTTCAACCGGTACAATATATTTATTTTTTGCGTATTTCGATATTTCTTTTAATTTAAACAAATAAAATGCCGCTTTCTGATACGGAAAAAACGGTTCCAATGTAGTTTGCCGGCTATTTTCATTTATTGGTATCTTAATGTTTTCGATATTAGCAACAATTTGTTCGCGATCGGTAAAAGGTGAAAGCTGCATAACATCACCCACCAGCACCCATTTTTTCGCGTACAATGCCGGAACTAAAAACTCCTGAAAAGTTGTTTTGCTGCTTTCATCTATAATAAGATAATCGAATAAAGGAATAATCGGTTCTTCCTTTAAATTTCTGTTTTTAAACTGCGGGTGCTGTAAAATACCGATGGTAGTACCGCATACCAAATTAGCACTATCAAGCAGCAGCTCTTGCGATATTCCGTGTTGCTCAATCAGCCTATCAATTTGAAACTCTTTTACGTCTTCATTAATGCGGTTTTCATCTCCGATACGCACGGGAAGAATAGTAAGCTGCTGCAATAAAGACGGTGCAGTACCATGCGGTTCGTGCAGCCGTTCAAGCACATTATCAATTGCAACATGAGTTGACCCGCAAAGAAGTATCCGTTGCCCGCGTGCAACCAGCTGGCATACTAACTCTAAAATCACGGTTGTTTTACCTGAGCCGGGCGGTCCTTCAAGGATAGCAAAATCCGGTGTCGCGAGAGCCTGCTGCACAAATTTCCGTTGTACGCCGATTCCGCTCCTATTCTCATCCAAAAGTGTGTACCATTTTTGATTCGCCCTGCCGGTACTGTCAATCGAATTAGATAAAACCGTTTCCCATTGCACTTTTTCTCTTTTTTCAAAGAGTTTTATTATATTACGGTGAGCACCTATCGGCATTTGCCGAAGCATTCTTATTGCGTCTAATTGTTTACGCAGCTGATAGGTATTAATCTTGACGTGTAATATATCTCCTTCAGGAAAGCAATAAGTGTTATCTTTTCCTTTTAAGATAATTTTATATTCGCTTTCAATCGCGGAAACTATTTTGTATTCCTTATCTTCAACTTGCACAAAGACATTATCATCAAAAAAATACTTTAATGGTGAAAACCCCGGAATATCATCGGTTTCCTCATATTCTTCCAACTGTATCCAAAAAGCATTTTATCATCTTTTTTTATAGGTGCTACTGTAAATGAAACATGATCGCAGATAACCATTCGCCCGATCCACTGCGCATCATCAATAGTAAACTGCATACTTTCATGCTGCTCACCAGTAAATACTGATCCATCGGTAAAATGTATATCATCTTTATTTAATAAGGCTAATAATTTCGGTGTATGTTTGCTTTTATCTTGAGGCTGTTCCGAGTATACAATGCAGCGTTGCGCTTCGTCACGTATTACGGTTAGGGTATCCGGTATATCGGTGATTTGTTGTAACGAAAAATCAAGTACTTTTCCCTGATAGCTAATCGGAGAATCGTCTAACAATCCTGTAACGGTAACGATATTCTTTTGCACCTCTTTGATACTATAGGCTTGTGCATTTTGAATAAGCGTTTCTCCGATTTGCAATACTATCCATGCAGGATCAAGTTTTATATCTTCACCTGCCCAACTGACTTTATCAAACTTTGTATACGAAAACGGTAATGCAACGATATGTTCTGAAATAAAATCGGTTTCGGTAATAGGATGTTTTTCCTTTCTTCCTTCGACGGTATAAATAAGCGGTTCTTCAAAATCTTTTTGGGATATTCCGTGTATATAATAGTGTCCGATTTGGGTATTGGTAATTTCTATTGTACTCTGCTTGGGTATTTCATAGAGCGCGCCGTTAATTCGTAATTCAATTCTGTTTTTCTCTGCTGCTTTTTTCCATCGTGCCTTTATATCTTCTTTTTTCTTTAGTGTTTCGATTGATGTGATAAGATAGTCTTCAAAAGGGCTGAGTGCATTACGAGCCGTGTGCATAATAGCAGTTGAGACGTTATAATTAGTTTCAAAGCCGAGCGGTCTATCTTTCGGCAGCTGCAAAAAATAATGAATCATAACTATTCCTAAATAAACGGATTATTATATTGCTCTTGTTTAAGTTTGGGTATTTTTTCTTGTCCGTCAGTCTCAAGTTTTTCAGGCATATCAGCCGATGCCATAACTGCACGAGCCTTAGCCCAGTTCCGCATTTTTTCAATAACTTCCTGCATTGTTTTTGCAAGCGGAAAGGTCCTGGCGATTGCATCTTTTATATGAGCTGTCGTAAGTTTTTCGCCTTTATCATACGCTTGAAACAGTGCTTCCTTGATTGCTTCTTCCAATTCGGCACCGGAAAATCCCGTGCTGATCTTTGCCAACGCCGGTAAATCAAATGCTGTAGGATTTCTATTTTTTCGTTGCAGATGAATTGAAATAATCATTTCGCGCTCTTTTGCAGTAGGTAAGTCTACAAAGAAGATTTCATCCACGCGCCCTTTCCGTAATAACTCAGGCGGTAACTGAGAAATATTATTTGCAGTTGCTACGACAAATACCGGTTTTGTTTTTTCCTGCATCCATGTTAAAAAAGTTCCCAGTACGCGCGCTGTAGTACCGCCGTCAGTATTGCCGGATGAAGAAATCCCCGACATACCTTTTTCAATTTCATCAATCCACAGAATTGAGGGAGCAATTGCTTCGGCAATACCCAGTGCACCTCGTATATTCTGCTCACTCTCTCCGACAATACCGCCGAATATTTTACCTATATCAAGGCGCAGGAGCGGAAACTGCCATTCGCTTCCGATAGCTTTTGCCGTGAGGCTTTTCCCCGTACCCGGAATACCGAGCAATAAAATACCCTTAGGAGTGTCTAAGCCAAAATCTTTGGCGTATTTATCAAATCCGCATCCCCGCTTTTTAAGCCAATCTTTTAGATGCTCCAGTCCGCCTATATCTGCTAAGGTTTCTACCGGATGATAATACTCCAAAAAACCGCTTTTTTTAATGATATTTTCTTTTTCTTTGATAATCAATGGAATTTGCGCCGCCGTCAATTCTTTATCCTGAATATACGCTTTTGCAAATGCCCGTTCTGCCTCCATAGTAGTAAGCCCCAACGCTGCTTCAATCAATTCATCGTCAGGTTCTTTTTCAGCGATACTGTATTTTTTGCATACGGTGTTATAAATTGCTTTTATATCAGCAAAAGAAGGATAGGGTAATTCTATAACTTGGACTTCTTTTTCAAGTTCTTTCGGCAGTTGATAATGAGGCTGACTTAACACCAGCGTTTTTTGACTGCTCGTATGCAGTGCAATATTCCGTAAAGTACGGATAATCTTCGGTTTATCTTCCGTAAAATCAGGATAAAAATCTTGCAGCAGTAGAATAGTTTTATCAGAACACTCTTCTATAAAATAATTTAAAATATCGGCAGGATTTTCATGTCCCTCTGAATCGCTAAAACAACGGTTATTTGAATCCCATCGGCGAATACCGTCAACCCGATCCCAAACTAACAGTTCATAGACCAACTCTTCAGCGGCATGAATCAGCTCTGCTTGTATCCGTAATGTTTCATAACTGATTATTTGGATAATCTTTACATCTGCTTCGAGTGATGTCTGTAATTCCGAATCTATATCCATTTTTCAATACAACCTCAATAGCCGAAACTATAGCACAAAATAAAGTATGAGGATAGAGTACACAAATAGACTACAGGGAGCACCTCTAAAAATCTATACCTGAGTTTTTTGCAGATGCCCTACACTTGGAACAGTCTAAAACGAGAGTTTTTGGACAGCCGCTCCTTTACTTTTTTTTCTACTAAGAGTATACTAAGAAAAATAAAATCACGTACAGGGCAGATAGTTGCCTTTATACAGCTCTCAAGGATAACGCATGACAACGCCATCATACTCAGCAGGAAATATTACGGTTCTAAAAGGACTGGAAGCAGTCCGTAAACGGCCCGGTATGTATATTGGTTCTACCGGTCCGGATGGTTTGCACCATCTGGTATACGAAGTTGTAGACAATTGTATTGACGAAGCAATGGCAGGGTATTGCGATTCAATTCTTGTCGTATTAGAAAAAAATGATATTGTCCGTGTGGAAGATAACGGACGCGGCATTCCGGTAGATATTCACCCTGAAGAAGGGGTAAGTGCTCTTGAGCTTGTATTGACCCGCCTCCATGCCGGCGGTAAGTTTGATAAAGGCTCATACAAGGTTTCAGGCGGCTTACACGGTGTTGGGGTTGCAGTAGTCAATGCCCTATCTACCAGTATGGAAGCGTTCGTATATCGCGATGGGTTTGAACACTACCAAAAATTTTCGCTCGGCGATCCGGTTGCTCCTATCGAAAAGCGGGCAGCATCGCAACGGCAAGGGACTACTATCCGCTGGGCAGCAGACCCTGCCATTTTTACCGAAACTACCACGTATAATTTCGATGTACTTGCAGCACGGCTGCGCGAACTTGCATTTCTTAATAATACTATTAAAATAACTTTACGGGATGAGCGGCTTTCCACTCCTAAAGAAGTAGTGTTTGCCTTTGACGGCGGCTTATCGCATTTTGTCCGCTACCTTAATGAAAATAAGCAGGTGCTACCTAAGGTTCCCATATATTTTGAAGGAGAGAAAAACGAGATTGTCATTGATGCCGCCTTACAGTACAATGACGGATATAAGGAAAATATCCTTACATTTGTCAATGACATTAATACACGGGAAGGCGGCACACACTTAGAAGGATTTAAAACAGCACTTACCCGCGTGATGAATGAATTTCTGAAAAAAAATCAAAAACTATCAAAAAAAGTGGATAAAGATGAAAAACTCACGGGTGAAGATGTACGGGCGGGACTCGCCGCAGTACTCTCTGTTAAAGTGCCTGAGCCTCAGTTTGAGGGGCAAACAAAAACAAAGCTCGGTAATAGTGATGTACGCAGTGCAGTTGATTCTTTTATCAATGAAAAGCTAACGGTTGCCCTTGAACAAAATCCGGTAGAGCTGGAGAAAATACTGGAAAAGGTAGTCGGCGAAGCAACTGCCCGCATCGCAGCACGGAAAGCAAAGGAAGCAACCCGCCGGAAAAGCGGACTTGATAGCTTTGGACTTCCGGGTAAACTTGCCGACTGTTCTTCAAAAGATCCTGAAAAATGTGAAGTCTATATTGTAGAAGGTGATTCTGCCGGCGGCTCGGCAAAAAAAGGACGTGATAGCAAAACACAGGCAATTTTACCGCTGTGGGGCAAAATGCTGAATGTGGAAAAGACACGCATTGATAAAGTTATATCTAATGAAAAATTGCAGCCGATTATTGCAACACTGGGTACAGGCATCGGCGAAGACTTCAAGATTGAAAAAATCAGGTACCATAAAATTATCATTATGGCAGATGCTGATGTTGATGGTTCGCATATTAGAACACTGCTGTTGACATTCTTTTTCCGGTATATGCCGCAGCTCATTGAACACGGCTATGTGTATCTTGCAATGCCGCCTTTATACAAAATTTCTCATAATAAAAAAGAGTGGTATGTGTATGATGATAGCGAACGCGATAAGGTTTTGAACGAAATAGGCAGCGGCATAAATGCAGCGGTGCAGCGGTATAAAGGTCTTGGTGAAATGGATGGTACTCAGCTATGGGAAACAACAATGGATCCCACCCGCCGAAAAATGATGCGGGTAACACTGCCTGACGCGGTGGAAGCAGACCGCATTTTTAGTACGCTTATGGGTGAAGAAGTTGAACCCCGCCGTAAATTTATCGAAGAAAATGCAATCTATGCTAATCTGGATGTATAAGTGAGTAATACACCTGTTTTGAACTTTCAGCTTCAAAACAGGTTACCTTGAAATGGGATGTTTGGGGGGGGGGGGGGGGGGGGGGGGGGGGGGGGGGGGGGGGGGGGGGGGGGGGG
>JBQMYN010000047.1:0-19368 GCA_052173475.1 Treponema sp. | reverse complement strand
TGCTGCTTAAATACATTTGGGGTATTTAGGCACTGAACTACTATTGACTATTCCACTCCTTACTTTGCTTGAAACGTTTATCCCGTATATTTTTATCTTTGCCTATAGTATATCAATTTTATCTATGTTAATAAATGGAGGCGTTCATGTATAATTTGTTTATCAGTCATTCTTGGAACTATGAAAATCACTATAATAATCTCGTAGACTTACTTGATAAAAAAGAAGGTTTTGAATACAAGAATTATTCAGTTCCGAAAGATGATCCTATTCATAATGCGAAATCTACAAAGGATCTAAAAGAAGCTATAAAAGCACAAATGCGCCCTGCTTCTTGTATTCTGATTCTTGCAGGTGTCTATGCTAGTTACAGTAAATGGATAAATATTGAAATTGAATTAGCAAAAGAATTGAATAAAAAAATTATTGCTATTGAACCTTTCGGTTCTAAACGGACATCGCAAGTTGTAAAAGATAATGCTGATAGTATTGTTCGCTGGAATACGAACTCAATTGTTGATGCAATAGAATCGCCGGATAATTGAAAACCAGATAGACGGTGCGGTGTCGGTTATCAACTGTACGGGTTGACGGAAGAAGAAGTGAAAATTGTGGAGGGGAATGTATAATGGAAATTGATAAAAGCACTGTTTTTCTGATTATACAGAAAATGCTGGAAAAACCGCCAATAATAATTTGGGGATCGGGTGCAACAATACCGTTTTGATTGCCTTCAATGCAGGATCTCAATAAGACGATAAGTGAAAAAGTCAAATCTTTGACGGTAGTAACAATAATTTGGAAGCAGAGCTTGGTAACGATAAATACCTAGAAATTTTACCTCAAATTCGTCAAATTATTTGGAATAAAATAAATGAAGCGGATAGAAAAATTCTTTCTGATTTACTATCTAATAGAGATAAATATAGCGGAGTTTTGACACTCATTAAGAAATTTTTAGAACCTCATCTGCAAAATATTAATATTATAACAACAAATTATGATAGACTCCTTGAATATGTGATGACATATCATAATATCAATTTTACAGATGGATGTTCGGGACGGATTTTGTCAGCTTTTAATGAAGATGTTTTTAAAGATAAGCATATAGTTAATTTAATAAAAGTTCACGGTTCATTAAATTGGGGGAAAATAAATAACGAGATAAGGTATACTGATGTTTTTAGACAAAGCCGCTCAGTTAAAATCAGTAAACTGTGTTGTTTTTGATCTGCACGGAGAATATAAACCACTAGAAAAACTTCATAATACTTCTCTTCTAAAAATTGCAGGTCCGGCAGATACTCCTAAGACTGAAAATATTATTTTCATACCCTATTGGTTGCTTTCGTACGAAGAAATCGAATCTCTATTACTCGATAGAAGTGATACAAATGCACCAAATCAATCCAGAATTCTTTTTGACTCTATTTTATCAGAGAAAAAGAAAACTATTGAAAATGCTGACAAAAAAGAATTGCTGGAAAATCTCACTGTTGGAAGTCCTATTCCGTATAGAATGGACAATGTGCTAAAAAAAATTAGAATCGATTGATACGGAAATGGTGCAAGGCTCAACGAAAGAAAAACAAGGGACACTTTATGGAAAATTAACACGGTTTATACAACGATTGAAGAGCAAACAATCGGATAAACGGTTGAATTTTATTTTTAATAAAGATGAAATTTTACTTAATTATGATTGGATAAATGATTTTGCAAAAAAATTGATGGATTTTGGTAAAAATAACGGTTTAAAAATTATAGATTTTTCAGAAGTTCCTTCAGATATATTGCCATTGATAACAGGATTACTCGGCAGATTCATATTTACTGTTCAACAATGGATGCAAGATGACTGTAGACACCCTATAGCATTATTTTGTGATGAAGCACATTTATGTCTTCCTGCAAATACAAATAGCTCAATTGAAGAAAAAGGACTGCATAATTTTGAAAGAATTGCAAAAGAAGGCCGTAAATATGGAGTTTCTTTAGTAGTTATAAGTCAGCACCCCTCTGATGTAAGTAAAACAATTTTAAGTCAATGCGGAAATTTTATTGCCATGCGACTAACAAATCCTGATGATCAAAATGTTATAAGAAAACTATTTCCGGATAATCTTGGTGACTTTTCCGAAATGCTTCCTATACTGGATGTAGGAGAAGCTCTTATTGTCGGAGATGCCTCATTACTTCCGACACGTGTATTGATAGATAAACCGCTCATTAAACCCAATAGTGCAACTGTCAATTTTTGGGATGAATGGGCAAAAGAAAGAAATGAAACCGGTATTGAAAATGCAGTCGAAGCTCTTAGACGGCAGCATAAATAAAGTTACGCACAAGGACTCCCCCTATGTCTTACAAAACAGTGATTGAACAAGTAAAGTCGAAAAACAAGCAAGCTTTTTTCGCATTAGCTGGAAAAATGCATCTTGACCAAGCAGCTGTAACCGAATTACGCGAGGCGAGTTTAATATGATTTTGGTCGATACAAATATTCTCACGATAAAATATGGTTGCGAGGTCTGGACAAACGATACACATTTTAAATTGATGCAAGCCGCTATTCAGGAGCTTAAACTTTTTTCCTGACTAAATCAATAATCTCGTTATAGGCTGTACTCCACCGAATATTGTGATAAAGATAGTTGTAAATAATACTAGACATGTTCTGAAACTTCCATTTCGGAACAGGTTTATTTTTCTCAGATGGTGTGCTATGATGCTTCAGCATGCTGAAGACTTTATCAAAAAGCCTGCGCGAATATAAATGGACATCCGTTATCGCAGTACTGCTGACAATCACGGAGGTGGTGTTTGAAATTATCATTCCCTCCTGTATGGCGTATCTCATCGACTTTGGGATTGAACACGGAGCGATGCAGACGGTGTTTAAGTACGGGGCGGCGTTGTTGCTCTTTGCCATCATCCAATTACTGACAGGGGTGTTTTCGTCGGTTACCGCAGCAAAGGCATCTGCGGGGTTTGCGGCAAATTTGCGGCAGGATATGTACAACAACGTGCAGACCTTTTCTTTTTCCAACATCGACAAATTTTCAACTTCTTCTATTATAACGCGGCTTACTACCGATGTAACGAACGTGCTTAATTCCTATCAGATGCTGGTAAAGCTCGCCGTTCGTGCTCCCGGTATGATGCTCTTTGCGATGATCGCCTCGTTTAGAATCAGCACGGAAATTTCCCTGATCTTTCTCTGCATGATTCCCTTTTTAGGTCTGGGAATCTTTTTTATTATCCGGAAAGTACATCCCATCTTTAAGACGGTGTTTAAGACCTACGATAAGCTCAACAATGTGGTGCAGGAAAACGTGTGCGGTGTACGGGTTGTAAAATCGTTTAACCGGCAGCAGTACGAAATTGGTAAGTTTGAAAACATTTCGGAAGCGATTTACCGCGGATTTTCAAAAGGTGAGCAGTACATTACGCTGATGATGCCGCTTGCTCAGTTTTCTATTTATACGTGTATGATTTTAATTTCGTAGTTCGGCGCACGGTCGATTGTTGCAAGCGGGAATAATGCTGCACTCGAACTCACCACCGGATCGCTGATGGCTCTTTTTTCGTATGCGTCGCAGATTATGATGAGCTTGATGATGTTCTCGATGGTGTTTGTGATGATTACCATTTCCCGCTCATCTGCGGAGCGGATTGCCAAAATTTTGAACGAACGTCCCACGCTTCAAAATCCGGAGCATCCGGTGATGGAAGTGAAGAACGGAGAGATACGCTTTACCGATGCGGATTTTATGTATAGCACCGATGCGGATAAAAAAGTGATTAACAATGCGAACATTTCGATTGCTTCGGGTGAGACGGTCGGGATTATCGGCGGCACAGGCTCTTCTAAAACCTCCTTTGTGCAGCTCATTCCCCGCTTGTACGATGTTACTTCCGGTTCGGTCAGCGTGGGCGGTGTGAATGTAAAAGATTACGATATAAAAACGCTGCGGGATGCAGTCGCCATGGTCTTGCAGAAAAACAAATTGTTCTCAGATACGGTAAAGAGCAATTTGAAATGGGGCAACGAACACGCAAGCGATGCGGAAATTGCCGAAGCGTGCCGCCTTGCCTGCGCCGCCGAATTTGTCGAAGCAATGCCGGAGGGGTATGACTCCCGTATCGAGCAGGGAGGAAGTAATGTTTCAGGCGGACAAAAGCAGCGGCTCTGTATCGCGCGGGCGCTCTTAAAAAAGCCTAAGATTTTAATCCTCGATGATTCAACCAGTGCGGTAGACACAAAAACGGACGCTCTGATTCAAAAATCATTTAAAGAGTTCCTCCCGGATACAACAAAGATTATCATTGCGCAGCGGATTTCTTCCGTGCAACACGCGGATAAAATCCTCGTATTCGATAACGGTTCGATTACCGCGGCAGGCACGCATGATGAATTGCTGCATACCAGCGCCATCTATAAAGAAGTCTTTGAAACGCAGCAAAAAGGAACTGATAGGTAATGACTATCAGAACCGCCACGGATGGCATCGTTCAGGAATGAACATCCGTGTTCATTCCTGAACATTGAGTTTTTCATGAGAAAAACTCAATACTGTTTAGAACCACTGACCTCCTGTCAGTATAACATTCGCTTAACCTGCATTTGTGCCTTTGCCTCTAGCGTAAGGCAAAGTTGGCGCGAAAGTTGCTTCAAAAAGGGAGCTGCGCCAGCAGCGACCGCCCAAGCAACTTTCGTGACAAAACAAATGTCAGGTTGAAGCGGGTGTTAGATTTTTACTTTTCTTATCTCTCTTAATTAAAAAAGACCCTTTTAATTTTACTTTAATTTACCTTTTTATTACAATATTTAATAAATAAAAAACTTAAAATTTTACTATAAAGCTTTATTATTTGCATATACAACTTTCATATTACTTAACGCATATATTAAAAACTATTAATTTGACTATAATTCTATATTATTTACAACACTAATCTTTTATAAATAATATCATCTTAAAATTATAACTTATTCCTAACAATAAGATTTTATTTTTAACTATACAGCTTTTTAATTACTACATTCTTAAAAATTAAACATTAAAACTTTATTTTCCTTATCCAAGTTAATTATTATAATCACTATGACCATCCGCAGGACTTTTATTTCGTCGATTTCCTTAATAAGTCTTAAAATACTTAGATAAAAGTTTTATTTTCTTTTCTATGAAAAACATTATTGATTTACCAGTTTTCCACAACCATACCAATAGACAAAATTACTTCAAAATACATTTCATGTCGCAAAACCAAGAAGCAGAACTTTCCTGATTTTGCAAAATAATACTAATTATGGCGATACCGGTGCATTTACGACAAGTTGAACCAATGTATCGTTTTTAATTATAGTCCATGTAGTCCCATTAAGTATAACTGTATCTGAAGTAACTGTTGCAATAAGTTTATTACCACCACCAAAATTACATTCAGTCCCAACATAATTGCCAGCTATGCGTTTAGTTGCTGATGAACCTGAAATTTCAACGTCATAAATAGTTCCTCCAGAAAAATAATAATAGTCTCCGTTTGTACATAAAATTCCATCAAGACTTTTTTGTGAGTTCCCGCCGCCGGCATTTCCTTTATTACTATTCGGTTGTGTACACCCAGTAATTAACACTACTGCACTAATTATTACAACTAATGCGCCAATCAGTGAAACTAATCTCTTTTGTTTCATCTTTCAACCTTCCTTTCACAATGCGTTTTCCATCGCAATTATTTTTTTCCAGTCGAAAACATGTTACCGATTGGTTCCGCACGCCTTTCCGCGCCGACAGGTGTCAATCTAACAATGTTTCGGCGGTGCCGAAACTCGTCGATGAAAAATGTACAAGGAAGTACATTTTTCATCTCAATAACGAAACAAAAATCGGAGGTTCCGATGTCTAATATGAACTCTGCTCACGGTGCAAAACCGGCAACAAGCCCAACCGCAAAACCGGCGATGAAGCTTTCCATGCCCACCGTCAAACGGCTGCTTTCCTACCAGAAAGAGTACAGGGGCATCCTTGCGGTTGTTACGGTGTGTATTCTTATCAGCGCCGGAGCAACCGCTGCAGCATCGCTGTTCCTGCAAGTATTGATTGATCAGTATATTACGCCGCTGCTTTCGCAAAGCACTCCGGTGTTTACGGGGCTTTTACACGTGCTGATTGTTATGGGAGCGGTGTACGGTGCCGGTGTTCTCTGCTCATGGATTTACAACCGCTTGATGATCAATGTTGCGCAGCGAACACTCAAGCGGATCCGCGATGAAATGTTCGCGAAGATGCAGCGCCTGCCGATCCGCTATTTCGACACGCACACGCACGGCGATATTATGAGCCGCTACACCAACGATACCGACACACTCCGGCAGATGATCACGCAGTCGATGCCTCAGTTTGTCTCCTCCGTGTGTACGATTATCACGGTATTTTTTGCGATGCTGTACCAGAGTATGTACCTCACCATCATTGTGGTCGCTTCCATCTTTTCTATTTTGAAGGTGATCAAGTTTGTTGCAAAAAAGGGCGGCTACTACTTTGTCCGGCAGCAGGATACGCTTGGGCAGCTGAACGGCTATGTTGAAGAGATGATGAACGGGCAAAAGGTGATTAAGGTGTTCTGCCGGGAAGAGGCGGTAAAAGCGGAGTTCCGCGAAAAGAATGCCGCATGACAGGAGAGCGCGGCAAAGGCAAACTCATACGCGAATATCATCATGCCCTTTATGAACGCGCTCGGCTATTTTCAGTATGTGATTGTCGCGCTTGTCGGTGCGTGGTTCGCGATTGCATCCGACTATCGCCGGTATCAATACGCTGACGCTCGGTACTATCGCCTCGTTTTTAACGCTGTCGCGGAGCTTTACCAATCCGATTTCTCAAATGTCCAATCAGCTTAACTCGGTGATCAATGCTGTTGCGGGAGCCTCGCGGATTTTTGCACTGATGGACGAAGCACCGGAAGAGGATGCCGGTACCGTTGCCCTCGTGAATGCACGGGAGGAAGCCAGCACACTCACCGAAGCTGCGGAGCACACAGGCGTGTGGGCATGAAAACAGACACGCGAAGACGGCAGCATTGCACTCACTCGGCTTACCGGCAAGGTAATTTTTGAACATGTCGATTTCGGCTATAGTCCTGAAAAAACGGTTTTGAAAGATATAAACCTTTTTGCGGAGCGCGGGCAAAAGGTTGCGTTTGTCGGAGCCACGGGGGCCGGCAAGACGACGATTACCAATTTGATCAACCGCTTTTATGACATAAACAAGGGCACAATTACCTACGATGGTATACCGATTACCGGTATCAAGAAGGAAGACCTGCGGCGATCCCTCGGTATCGTATTGCAGGAAGTAAATTTATTCACCGGCACTATTATGGAAAATATCCGATTCGGCAACTTGTCCGCCACCGACGAACAGTGCATCGAAGCGGCAAAACTTGCCAATGCGCACAACTTTATTATGATGCTGCCCCACGGCTATGACACCGTGATTGAAGGGAATAAAAACTCCCTTTCGCAAGGGCAGCACCAGCTCCTGTCCATCGCCCGCGCCGCAGTCTCCGACCCGCCCGTGATGATCATGGACGAAGCAACCTCATCAATAGACACCAGAACCGAAGCCCTCATCCAAAAAGGCATGGATAGGCTCATGGAAGGCAGAACCGTGTTCGTCATCGCCCACCGCCTTTCCACCGTTATGAACTCCGACGTTATCATGGTCTTGGATCACGGCGAAATTATCGAACGCGGCACCCACGAAAGCCTCTTGGAGAAAAAAGGCGTATACTACCGGTTATACACCGGTGCCTTAGACTTTGACAAATAGGCGGGCATCTGCGTTGTCACATCGTCAAAACTATACATCCTTGTATAGTTTTGACTGTGAGTTTTGTGCAAACACAAAACTCACTACAGGTTAATACGAGCGGCATCCGTGCCGCTACTGCAATAAATGCTCGACGTATCAGAACTGCCAAGGATGGCAGTGGTTCCACGCAGGCACGCTCCCAGCATTTTCATGCGATAGCTGATACTGCCGTAAATAAAAGTCCCGCTCTTTCTGTGTTTCAAATACAAGAACCACAAAGAACTGATTATCTTCATATTTGCCCGATTTTGCCTGCCGCCCCTTACAGACTTCCATTCCTTCCTTGTACTTTACACTCATTGCCGCAAGGTCATCGCTGTACATAGCGGTAATGTCTTCGCCGAACATATCTTTTATTTCGGGTATATCAAATCCGCCTTTTTCAAAGTCGATATCATCATCTTCGTAGAGTTCCGCAAGCAAGTCTAAATCATATTCCCCTTGCGCTCCCTTGTTGTTCATAAAAAGGTTTTGCTCTTTCTCTTTTTCTCCGAAAGGCACACCTTTGAAACGGTGAGTGTATAGTCCTTTTCTTTACTCAATTCGTCGAGGATTTTAAGCCGCTGATGTCCGATACCACATTGCCGGTTCTTTCATTCCAGATAATCGGCACTAGTAAGCCGACTTCCAAAAGATTATTTTTTAGCTTTTTTTGTTTTCCGCTTTAATAGTACGAGGATTATACGACGCATTTTTTATCTGATTCCGTTTAATTTCGAAAATTTCAAACTTTTCCACACTGTGTCTCTTACTGCTGTCTTCCGGTTTTGCTGTCTTTTTTGCCAAAATACTGCTCCTTGTCGATAAAAGGGAATTCCTCTTTCATTTTTTCAAAGTCTTTTGGATAATTTACATAACACCATTTGAGGAATTTACCTGATACATCAACGCCGGATCAGATGGTACCTTCACTTACTGGGATAGGAATATTCTTTGCTTTAAGGTATAGCAAGTACATCGTATTTATTCCAGTCCCAGAGAGGATTAAGTATCGTGTCGCATTTGAGTTTGCAACAAAGGTACGCCCCCATATCCCGTCCGCTTTTTTCCCACCGGCAATCACCGGATAAATACCGGCTGCAGTCCGCAGGTATTCGTATACATCCGTGATTTTTGCATTGTGAAGCGTTGGGCTTGGCAAACAGTAGATACCGTATTTTTTCATACGGATATACGACCAATGCGGTACACGCAGAATTTCAACGCCGTATGTTTTTTCTGCCCGCTCAAGGCTTTCCTCAATCCACGACAAACCGTCAGCCCAATACATATAAAAACACACTAGAGAACTTCTCAAAACTTCAGTTTTAAGAAGTTTTCTTTGGATGCAACTTTATTGAAATCTCTTGGCGACAAATTAAAAGCTCTTAGGCTGCAAAAGGATATTTCTCAGGAAAAATTTACTGAGCTTACGGAAAAAGCCGATAGGCTTTCAGTCTTTGGACAGCATCTCTAAAAACGGAAGTTTTTAGAGGTTCCCTTATATTGAAAGGCTAACATACCGCCCTATATTCGATCTGTTTGATAATTTTGTTATCAACTAGATCGACAAGTGAATGCTCCCCTACTCTGCCTTTGTTTTCAGTACAGATAAAAATGCAGACTGCGGTAATTCAACATCACCAACCATTTTCATACGTTTTTTACCTTCTTTTTGCTTTTCAAGTAGTTTCCGCTTGCGGGTAATATCTCCGCCGTAACACTTTGCTAATACGTCTTTACGCAGCGGATTTACGGTTTCCCGTGCAATCACTTGACTGCCGATAGCACCTTGAATAGCAATTTTAAACTGCTGGCGAGTGATTTCTGTTTTTAATTGTTCACATACATGGCGCGCTTTTGCGTAGGCATTCGGTTTATATGAAAGCTGTGCGAGCGCATCAACAGCTTTACCGTTCAATAAAATATCTATTTTGACCAACTCAGTAGGCTGCATTTCAATAACTTCATATTCAAATGATGCATAGCCGCGGCTGATACTTTTCAGTCTATCATAAAACTCAAATAGCACCTCAGCAAGTGGCATTTCATATACAAGTTCTACACGCTTTTGATCGAGATATGTCATATTTGTTTGCACACCCCGTTTTTCCACACACAGCGAAATAATATTGCCGACATACTCAGATGGTGTAATAATGCTTGCACGGATATAGGGTTCATCGGCACCGGAGATTTGCCCTTCATCAGGATATTCTGCTGGATTATCACATACGATGGTTCCTCCGTTCCGTAAATGAATCCGATACCGTACAGAAGGTGCGGTAAAGATAACAGACTGATTAAATTCACGCTCTAACCGCTCCTGCACAATCTCTAAATGCAGCAGACCGAGAAACCCGCAACGGAATCCGTGACCGAGCGCAATGGAAGAATCCTTTTCATAGGTTAAACTTGCATCATTCAGCTTGAGTTTTTCAAATGAGTCACGTAATTGCTCATAGTCATTGGTATCAACCGGATAGACTGATGAAAAAACAACCGGCTTAACAGCTTTAAATCCTGCACGGGGTTCAGCACAAGGCGATACGGCATCAGTCAATGTATCGCCTACTTGTACATCAGATACGGTTTTAATACCGGCAATAATATATCCTACCTCACCTGCAGACAAACAATCGCGTTCTATTAAATCTAAAATAAAAATACCCGTTTCTTCAACACGGTATTCAGCACTGCTGTGCATAAACCGGATAGTCATACCGGGTTTGATAGTTCCCTCAAATATCCGCAGATGAATAATAACACCGCGGTACGGATCATAATGGCAGTCAAAAATAAGGGCCTGTAACGGATTATCGGAAGAACCTACCGGCGGCGGAAATTGGTGTACCAGTGCTTCAAACAATGCGTCGATATTCTGCCCTGTTTTTGCAGAAACTGCTATTGCACTATCGGGATCAAGACCTAAATCGTGATCTATTTGTGCAGACACCGCCGGAATATCGGCAGCGGGTAAATCTATTTTGTTAATAACCGGGAGAATTTCAAGATTATGTTCCAAAGCAAGGTACATATTGGACAATGTTTGCGATTCTACCCCTTGCGAGGCATCAATAATCAGTATAGCCCCTTCACATGAAGCAATGGCACGCGAGACCTCATAGGTAAAGTCAACATGACCGGGTGTGTCAACAAAATTAAGAATATAGTCTTGACCATTTAAAGCACGATAAGGGATAGTAACTGCCTGACTTTTAATGGTAATACCGCGTTCCCGCTCAATATCCATATTATCAGTCATCTGAGCGCGATGATACCGCTCATCAATCACTTGCGCCTTTTCAATAAGACGGTCAGCCAACGTCGATTTTCCATGATCAATATGGGCAACAATACAAAAATTTCTGATCATATCAATAGAATGCATAGACATTTACTATATTAAAAATATGAAGGACTGTCCAGATATGCCCAGATTCCCATAAAGGCATCAAGATACCCTGCTTTCCGGCGCTTTGTATAAATTTGTGTATAAATAACCGTATCTTCTTTATGCAGTTCCATGTTGCGGATTTCAAAATAATCCCCTTCGGTAAAGCCTGCTTCATCAGCAGAGCTGCCGCGAACGACATCCGCTATTCTAAATGCTTTTTTTCTTCCTACCGAGGTAAGGTACAGTCCGTAAAGCGGCAGCATTGCGCGGTCAAACCGTTCTTTCAGGTAGACCTGTTCAGCAGGATACTCGGGGCGCGATTCAGTAAGTACATACCATGTTTTTCGCTTGGTATCATCTCCCGTGTCCATTGCAAGTGTGTATTCTAGTTTTTCATAGCCGGAAAGTTCAATAATCGTACCGGAACTATAGCGCATAAGCTGCGTTTGAATATCTTCCAGCGTTTCGATTTTGATACCATTGATATGGGTGATAATGCTGCCGAATGGAATATAGGCAGCGGGACTATCAGGCAAGGTATACAGAAGCGTTACCCCTTTGCCGGAACCGCCGGTAGTGTTATCCGCTGTATTGCCAAATGCCCCTATCCATGCATGCTGCACCTTGCCGCCTGCGTATAGCTGAGGGAGGACATTCTTCAGCAGCTCTACCGGTATTGCGAAATTCAACCCTTCCTGACGTTCAAGTCCGGCAAATACTACAGCCTGTACCCTCCCCGCCTCATCAATAATGGGACCGCCTGAACTTCCGTGATTAACCGGCGCATCAATTTGCAACACACTGCCAAGCGAAAGCAGCCGCCTATTTTGCGCAGAAACAATACCAGAGGTAAGTGTTTGATCCAAGCCGGCAGGAGAACCCATTGCATAAATCTTACTGCCTATAGCAAGGTCTTTTGATGTACCAAGCTGAAAAACCACCGCCGGCGTGATTTCAACTTTCAGCAGTGCAAGATCAAAGACAGGGTCCCACCCAATAACCTTTGCAGGAATTCTCACCGCAGTATTATCCGCCCGCTTTATATATACACGGGAATATCCTTCGTATGAGGGATCAACCTCACTTTGAATAACATGATAATTAGTAATCAGATAGCCGCCGGCATCAATAAAAAAACCGGAACCTATCATACGGTCTGCCCTGCCGAGTCCCTTTTCTATGGTAATACCGCGGTCAACCCATACCGTTACTACGCCTTGTATCAGTTCCCGCATAATTGGGAGAGCGGTGGCAGAATCTGCCAAAGACTCCGGCAGGGAATGGGCAGCTAAAGCTGGGTATCCTTTTTCTTGCCACTGCTGTTGCTGCATCTCCAGCAGTGTTTTTTCCGTCCATTCAGCCGGTGCCTCGTGCAAAGCCGCTAAGGATCGGAACAACGTAAGTGCTGTATTCCATTCTTGTGCCGCTACAGCAGTTTGAAACGCCGCAGCAGTAGCCTGTTTCGCGTCAACATATACTTCCTGTATACCTGCCTGATTGCCGCAACATTGTTCTAACCGTTTTGCACGAACAAGTGCTGCAAGCGGTTTATCAGTAATAAGCTGCCGTACTGCAGCAGCTTCACGGGCAATACTGTCCGTATCGGTATAATCAACAAGCGGCGCAGTTTTTACCGGCAGTGCAGTACACCCCATAAAGAGTAGCGGACAAACCATCACGGCACAAAATACCACCCCTACAAACCCTGCGAACCATAGATGTTTTTCTAACACACGATATACACAGCTCACCTGCGGCTATCCTCTACAGGCAGCGGCAGAGACTCAAGCTGTACAAAAATGCAGCCTCCCGACTGAACAGCAAAGAGTTCAAAACCATTCATTTCAATAATACATGAAAACACATTCATCTCAGAATTTTGAAAAACCTCTATTAAATGTTCTGCAGCACGCCGTGAAAATGCAGGACGTTTATCAAGCCAATAGATCGGAAGCGATTCTTCTTTCAAGATAGAAAATGCACGGCTGCCAATAGTTAATTTATCAGGAACACCGCTCCGATACCGCACTGATACCGCTTTGCCTGATTTTCGTTCTTTCCATACCGTAGTTGCTTCTCCTGAGGCAAATTCTGTGTGTTGGATTTCGGGAATACCGTCTTCATTTTCATCCCAATTTTTTACAACAGTACCATCTCTACGATACAATTCATAATATTCATACAATAAATTTTTATTTGAATCAACCGAAATTTTTTCCAAAACCCCTTGATTTGAATACTCCTCCAGTAGTTCAAAAAAACCGTCGCCGTCATAGTCGCATTTCTTTTGCATAGGAAGCCCATTGCGATACTGCATAGACGCGATGAGTTTTCCTTCTTGCGTTGTTTCAACCGATAAGATAGTGCCGGCATCAAAATGGGTACGCTCTATAATACCTGCATCAGGAACCGTATCACAATACAGGGCAGACATTTTCAGCTCTTGCTCCTGTAGAGCTGCTGCGTACTGCCGCAGCTTGAGGGTAAAAAATGAATAGTCAATACCGCCTGTCGCTTCTAAATCAAGATTAAAATCAAATTGTTCAATAGGATTCCATTTTAAAGCAATAGGACGCATAGTATAGTTCTTTTCGCCGGTATGTACCAAAACAGATTGTACTACAGGGTACGTATCATAGCGGACTGTATACGGATTTGGTACATAGAGAATAGCAACAGGAGTTCCATAACTGCATGAAACATGATATTCTGCAATTCCATCTTGATTAGGATCAAATACTGCAGCAGCAGGCCGTCCGTGTTCAAAAAATACAGCAGAACCGATAATACCGTCAGAATTATCATCTTCAACAATAATTCCATTAAAATCTCTTAGTTTCTCAGCTATCAGAAGACGAGCATCTTCTCTTCCTGTCAGCGCGCATAATTCAAGGATATCATCAAATGAAAAAACAGTACGCCCCTCTCTTCCCCGCAACAGCGGCTCCGATCCGCGGTACTGCACAGAGAAAAAATCGGTAACTGCTGTTATTTCATCAACAACCCCATACCGCAATTCTGCAAGAATAGATGCCAGCTGCGTGCGGAATCCGAATGTAAATTCACTGCCTTTATACATATTGCGAAATATTCGCAGTCTCCGGCGGTTTTCTTCTATACTTGTTTCAAAAGGACAGGCATACACTGCTAATGAAGGATTTTTCTCAATCCATACGTAAAGCCGCCGTATGATAAGGTCGGCAAGTTTTTTTCCCTGTTTTGTAATCGTTTGCGTCCGCTCCCGCGAAAAAAAGAGCATAGGGAATCTTACATCAAAACTCCAACGGTCTAATGCGCTCAATACTATCTCGCGGGCTTCGTCAAAACGATCAAGCCCGTACAGTGCTGATGCCAAATAAAAATCACTGTCGGCGGTCGTAAACGGCTGAGAAGCAAGCAAAGGTATTACATCTTTAAAACGCCCCATTTCAGTATATAATTTTGCAAGAAGAAGTTCTGCATCACTGCGAGCAAAAATATGCCAATGCAGTCCCTGTGCAAGCGATTGTTCAAGTGGAATAAGAATTTTACCCCGCGGTTCTTTCATTTTCAGTAGACATAAAGCTTCTAAATAGGACAGATCAGCAAAATGCTCATCATACACTGAACCAATCCGCACACACGCAAGAGAATCTACATAATTTTCCTCATCGTAAAATGCCGCTGCCTTTGCTAAATAGCCGTGCGCATACGTGCTATTCAATGCCTGTACCGGTATTTCATGCGGATATACAGATGCAGGTACGAGTGTAAGGAGAAAAAACATAAAAACATACATACAACCGCCAATTCTTTGCATATAATCCTTCCTTGCTCTTCTTTCAACGAACAACCCAATTAGGATATCCCAGCGGACTGCCGTACAATGCCCGTAAATTACTACCTTCAACAACAATCGGCAAAAATTTACGGCTCGCGGAATCTACAGCCCATTCATTAAAGATTTTTTTTACTGATTTGAATGCTCCGGTACTCATTTGAATTATATCCCCCTCCTGCCGACCCCGTACAGTGATCGGCAACTTAAAAGGACCGACCGCCGTATCAGTATCTGTACAGTGGATGTAATACCCGTCAGCACGTTTATATACACGCAATTGTCCTAACGGATAATTATATACGCCTTCGCACTGAATAGCAAGGACATACAGCATTTCTTTCAAAAGGGTTCGGTACTGCATCATATTAAAAAGAAAAATCCGCTCCCCCCGCCTCTCCATTCGTAATGATGCAGCGGCACTAACACCTGTTTTTCCGGACGTTTCCACAAGACGGAGCAATACTGCCAGCGGCACACGCTCAGGCACCCCCAACAATGAACATGCATACTCCACAAGCCGTAGACGTAAAGCAGGTGCAAGAGAATCAAAAAAAAGGCGGGAAATTGTTAGACCTCCGGTAGGATGGCACTGCCATTCAGAGCTGCAATAGGCGGAAGCGGTTTGAGTCTCAGTGCTTTCTACCGGTATTGTACAGGTGCGAGTATCTTGCTGAAAAAACGACATTTGCCGTTCTTTCAAATAGTCAAAACAAAATGACGAATCAAGTGCTATTTTCCGAAGTGTTTTATCCAATCCTGAATGCCACTGCCCAAATACCGACGATAAGGCAGGAATAAGAAAATGCCGAATTTTATTCCGTAAGTAGGTATTTTCAGCATTGGTAGAATCTTCCCGCCATACAATAGCTTCCTCATGTAAAAAATACTCTATCATTGTACGGTCAACATCAATGAAAGGTCGAAGATATTTACCGCGCCGTACTTCCATTTTACGAAGCGAATCGGGGCTGCCGCCCTGAAAAAGACGCATTAAAACCGTTTCATACACATCATTCCGATTATGCGCAGTTACAATAAAATTAGCGTGAACAACTGCGGCAACATTTTCAAAACACTGATACCGTAAATAGCGGGCAGCATCCTCTATACCACGCTTACGGTTTTGCGCACAATCAGCAACAGCTCCTGGAGGCAACACTTCGACAAAGCACGGGATCGGCGGCGACAACGACATGCAAAACTGTGTAACAAATGAGGCATCTGCTGCCGATACAGTGCTTTCACGAATATTATGATTTACTGTTACTACAGAAATACGAAATCCAAGTACAGACTGAATTGTATGAAATACTTTTAATAGTGCAACAGAATCCGCACCGCCCGAACACGCAATAAGAAAATGTACCGATGCATCAGCAAGATATGGCTCAAGATAGGAATAAACACCTTGAACAACACGCTGCGTAAAGAGCATAACAAGAGCAAATAATCAGGATAAAAAAAATGCAGGCGTATACCTGCATTCAACTCCTCAACATTATGCCTCTGCTTCCGCAGGAGCAGCAGTATCGTCTGCCTTTATATATTTAATGGTCGCAACCGATAAATCGGCATCCGTTAATATTTTCATATTCGGTGAAACAACAATATCTTTTACGTGAAGAGATTCATTTGCCCCCATTTCAGAAACATCCACCACAATACGCTCAGGCAAATCACGAGGCAAGCACTCAACTTCAACTTCAGTAATACCGGTCTCTAAAACAGCACCATGACGACACACCTCAGGCGAACCTGATAAACGGAGCTGAATCCTTGTACGAAGCAGTTTACCGCGTTCAACAGCATAAAAATCAACATGATACACTTTATCATTTACAATATCATACTGATAGTCTTTGATAAAGACCTCAAGCTCATCCTTATCATCAAGCTTTATAATTATGAGGGTACTCTCTGTTACTGTTTTAAACAATTTTTCAAAATCGCGATACGGAACATCAATCGCAATTGCCTCACCTTTTCTATCATATACAACAGCAGGCAAACGATCTGCGCTGCGGCATTTTGCAGCAGCAGCCTTTCCAAAAACCATACGGCGGCATGCAGTCAATACTCTTTCTTCCATAGCGGGAACTCCTTTGTAAATAAACAAACAAGGGGCTTTTTTAAAGCCCCCATTCGTCAAGTCTACACACCGGCACCAACAGTCAACCGGTCTTGGGACTGGGACGGTAGGATTCGAACCTACGGAATGACGGCACCAAAAGCCGTTGGCTTACCACTTGCCGACGTCCCAATATAAAAGCTTCTGTTTTAAAACAGAAGCCGTTTACACACTTTAGCAATGAGCATCCGTATAAAATGCTTCCATAATTTTTTCTTGCAGCAATTGCCGAAATTCAGGAGTAACAGGATGTGCAATATCTTTGTATTCTCCTGTTTTAGTCTTCCTACTTGGCATTGCAACAAACAAACCTTTCGATCTTTCGATAATCTTAACATTATGTATCACGAAACAATCATCAAAGGTTACAGCAGCGTATGCTTTTAACTTATCCTCAGCAACAACTTTTCTTATCTGCACATTAGTAATCTGCATAGAAACCCTCCTTGCTGAACTCTCAGTCTTATAGGTATAGTATACACAGAAACGTACAATCATGCAAGTAATATAAACGGTTTACACCAATTCCATTTTTTGGATAAAACCGCAAAAGCCGTTTCTATTATTTTTCTATCGGTAAACAAACCGAATACCGCTGAGCCTGAACCGCTCATACGGACGAACGCTGCACCCTGACCATAAAGATCATGCACAGCATCTGAAACAACCGGATATTTTGCTTCAACAATCGGTTGAAAATCATTACAAAACTGCCATTCAGCTATTGGAGAATAGTAACAACTTTCCAGCTGTCCTCTTCCCCATTTTCTTTGATGTACAGCAGTATTGCCTAGCGCATCAATCTGTCTGTACGCCTCGGCAGTAGAACTGCACACACCTGTACAAATCAACAAGCCAAAACAATCGGAGCGGTGTGTCAACGGTACAAAACGTTCACCACGCCCCTCTACTATACACGGACTTTCTGTTAAAAAAAACGGCACATCACTACCTACGGTCAGTGCCAAATCTTTCAAGCCTGTGTGAGTAAGCCCTGCTGAAAACAGCGTATTAACCGCCTGTAAAACACAGGCTGCATCAGAAGAACCAGCTCCCAATCCGCTGCCTGCGGGTATGTTTTTCACAATCCGAACACAAATACCATCATCAACAGGAAATACCGTTTTAAAAGCTTCCCACGCTGTAGTTATAGTATTCTTATCAGGCAACGCCATAAAGGGTGATTCAACGATACATGACCCCGCAGTTTTTATCCGCTCAACTGATATATAATCAGAAATCGATATTCGTTGAAAGATACTTTCAATCTCATGAAAATTATCAGAACGCCTACCCAAAATCCTTAGATGAAGATTAATCTTTGCATACGCACAAAGACTAACAGCATCATGTATCATGGTTTGTAGATTATACACATATATTTTTTTTTGTCAAGTACTGCTACCTTTACCAGACAGGGACTGATAAAAATTAAAGGGAACAGGGATGTCATTGCCAGCACAACTGATAGCGAGTTTAAAATTAAGTCTTTATACAATAATGACTATCAGAACCACCATGGATGGCGGTGGTTCTAAGCAGTACCGAGTTTTTTGCTAGAAAAACTCAATACTGTTTGGAATCACTGACATCCTGTCAGTACAACAATGTTTCGGCGATACCGAAACTCGCAGCTCATACATGTACGTCCTTGTACATGTATGAGCATAACATCGCATCTAAATCTAAGGAAACTGTCCAAAAGGGAGATGTGTTTTTACTCATTCTATCGACGGAAAAACTTGCCGCAAAAACCGAGTACTTATACAGCTGCCCCCAAAGGAATTATGGCGTGGTTGAATGTCCTAGACGGAGAAAACTATAAATTCGATGACGAGATAAAAAAACACCATCTCTATTATTCAATGAAATGCCAATACTTCCGTAGAAATGTGTGTAAAAGCACTCAAACGGATTCAAAGCAATTTGGCATAATGTATGTCCCAGCTGGAATTTGAGATACAGGTTATCAAAAGGTAAGGCGAATATTCATAATTCTTAATAATAGAATGATGAATGATTTACGTGAAGTACGGTGATTTTTCGCGGATCGGTGCAGGATTTAGCTTGTATCAGAGCTGCTCTGCTTTCCAATCTTTAATAGTCCGCTTTTCTTCATCAAAACTGCTTCCAATCAGCACAATCTTCTTCCCGCTCG
>JBQMYN010000046.1:0-19534 GCA_052173475.1 Treponema sp. | reverse complement strand
AGCCTCAGTTGGTGCCGGTTCCGCATCCGGAGTATCAGCAGGAGCGGGTGCAGCCTCAGTTGGTACCGGCTCTGCATCCGGAGTATCAGCAGGAGCAGGTGCAGCCTCAGTTGGTGCCGGTTCCGCATCCGGAGTATCAGCAGGAGCGGGTGCAGCCGCAGTAGGTGCCGGTTCCGCATCCGGAGTATCAGCAGGGACGGGTGCAGCCTCAGTTGGTGCCGGCTCTGCTGGAACCGATTCTACTGTTTTTTGTTCATTTAGCCGCTGTATAGGTGCTACTTCAATCGGTTCATTAGAAAAACCTTCAGCGTTTTCGGGCAATGGTGCTTCTTTATCAGCATTTTCAGCCAGTTTTCTGCTTGCCTCTTGCCATGCTTTTGCTTTTTCCATTGCCTCAAGTGCAGCAGCCCGCTTTATTTTCACAGTCTCGTATATAGTATTAAATTCTTTTGCTGCCATTATATATTCATTATAGGCATATTCATACTTTTTATTCTCGGCTGCAAGAGCAGCTTTTCTACATCGCATCACTTCTTGTGTATATGACTCTGTCATACTTGCCGCAGCCTTTACCGAATCACAGCGTTCTTTTGCTTCTTCAGCTTTTTGTTTTGCATCTTTCATTAATGTGCTAAAACCCGCGTTACTAACGGATTCATAGCATTGTAAAGCCTCTTGAGATATACGGTAGGCATTTTCAGGATCTTCTGCATATAATGCGATAACTTGAGCCGCTAATTCTTCTGCTTTTCTATAATTATCAGCATCATAGTCTTGTAGATCATAGGTATTGATTTTTGCTTTCAATGCTGCAATCTGCACAAGATTAAGAAGTGTTCGATATTGCATCAGTGCATTTTGAGCATGTTTTTCGGCATCAGAAAAATTTTTCTCGGAATACGCATTTTTTGCTATGGTTGCGGTAGAATCTGCCGCTTGGAACAGCTCAGGGAACTGAGTATCGCCCTTTACCTCCACTACCTGCATCCGTATTTTAGTAATTTCATTAAAAAGATTTTCTGCATTTTTTTCAGCTTCACTTTTCTCCGGTGGAGCCGGTTCCTCCACTATAATGGGTTCTTCGACTGTAACGGGTTCTTCTACCGTTTCCGGTACTGATTTACAGCTTAAAAAGACAGATACTAATAAAAACAGCATAAAAATATGCACATTCATCTTGCGTAATCTTGCCATGAATTACCTCCATTCATGTATATATTAGGCCTGTTCGGAAACTTCTGTTTCAGGACAGATTACCTTTAAATGCGATGTTCTAAATCGTACTATTTTACGCGATTTAGAACTCGCCGATGTGTTCGGCAACGGAGTTATCGAACTCATCTATTGCACACAATCTAAAGAAACCGAGGATGCCCCAAAAGTTGGTTGTGTTGCTATCGGCATCGCAATCACCATCAGCAAAGCTGATAACGAGTTTAAAATTAAGTCTTTATACAATAACGACTTAATTTTAAACATCACAGTTTCCCCCAGTATTTTCATTCTGTATATTTTTTTTTCGGCAGATAGGGCATATACCGAAAAAATCCAACCGGTGCGTATTAATCTGATACCCGCTTTGCTCTGCTGCAGCTGCCTCGCAGGTTGGATGAGGCTCTGCATATACATCTTCAACCTTGCCGCATTGTGTACAAATGACATGGTTATGCATACTCATATCAGCATCGAAATGGGCAAATTCCCCATCAATCGTGATAATTTTAATACGTTGTTGATCGGCAAGAATATTTAAATTCCGATATACAGTCCCCTGACTTAGATGCGGATGATCTTTTTTAAGGGTATTATAGAGCCATGCTGCTGTCGGATGCATTTTTACCGAACATAATAAATTGTATAAATCTTCCCTCTGACGTGAATATTTATATCTAGTCTGATGTTTCATGCTCCTACTATACTGTATTTTTATAGTAATTTCAATCAACCGGCTCGGAAACTTTAGTTTCATAACTGGTTAAGTGCCCTAAACAATTTCGACTATATGCTGTGTCCGCAAATAAAAAAGAAATGCTCGGATACTATGCGGAGGAGCCGGCAGTATATCAGTAAAATGTTTAAGTGTACAGAGCTGCTCTGCCGCATATTTATATATAAGCAATTGGATGCGGTGCTGTTCCGGCTGTTCATATTGATCGGTTTTATAATCAACGATAAAAAGAGTGCCGTTATATTCAAAAAGTAAGTCAATTTGTCCTATGACTGTTTGTCCGTTGTACACACTGATAAACCCATATTCTGTTTTTCTAAATGGAGCAGCCGCGGCATACCTCCCAATTTCCGATGAAAAAAATGAATCGCATAGTTTGGTTATTTCTGCGCTATATCGGGGCGGCAGTGCCAGCGGAATTTTAAGGAATCGCGCTTCAAGTGCTTTATGAACAAAGGTACCAAATTCTGCACGGGAAAGTCCGTCGGGAGTTTCGGAAACGGTAGTTCTACTGTCGATAAGATTTATCCATTTTTGATCTTTTTCAAAGAGCGTTACCGGAACGACCCGTTTGGGTGCAGGAAAAAACTGCTTTTCTGCCGCTTTATGGTACGCCTGCACAAATGCCTCAGCAGATAGTGTATACCTACCCTGCCGATATGCCGGTACTTGCGATTTCGTAAGCGGAAGAATTTCCTGTACGGTTATAGCGGGATGTTCTAGCGGTAGTGCTGGAAACAGCAATTTGAAAAAGCTTGTGTTTTTGTTTTCGGAAATTTCAGTAAGACTTTGACGTATGTCCAACAGGTTACGCGGTTCTTCTGGTAAATCTTCCATTTTTGTACTTGTAGACAGAATCCCCGTCAAGATAAGCCGTACCTTTGCACGGGTCATCGCAACATACAAAAGCCGTTTTGTTTCGGCAAGCAGTTTTGCATTTGTTTCATCGCGTAGAGATTCAAACAGGGGTTGTTTTTGCTTGGAAAGACCGGCTATTTGCGGCAGATACATTACAGCCCCCAGTTCTTTATGGAAAAATACAAGGTCTTCCTGTTTACTGTTACTACCGTTATTGCCGCAGTCAGGAATACAAACGAAAGGAAATTCCAGCCCCTTACTTTTATGCACCGTCATAATTTTAACGGCCTCAGTATTTTGTTCCAATGGAATTTCCATATCATCAAGTTTTTCTTCTTCTTGCATATACGCGGCAACACTGTCGATAAAATCCGAAAGAGAATCTCCTGCCGCATCAGACTGTACCGCCAGCTCGAAAAAGTAGCCGTATAATTCTAAATATCGATGTAAGCTGTTATCAGTTAAAAGAAAATAGCGGTATGCTTCATCATGCCACAATGCAGTTACCAGTTCGGCATTAGTCATTGTTTGGCGGTATGTCTGGATCCGTGCAAAGAGCGCGCAGGCATGTTGGAAAGAGGGAATGTCATCCGGCTCTACGACCGTAGCGGCAGCAGAATCAAACGGTGCATAGTTGTTCAGAAGAAGATGGGTAACAGAAAGATCACTCAACCTGACAAAGGGAGAGCGCAGTACCTGTGTATAGGTGAACCGATCTTGCGGATAGATGCTGAGCCGTAGAAGTGCGTATAAATCATTCAGCGGGGCATCTTTAAAAAGACCTTTTTGTTGAACGGAGATGTATGGAATGCCTGCTGCACGGAAAAAACGTTCGTATACCGCCTGATGTTTTGCGAAACGGAACAAAACTGCAAAGTCCGACCATGTACAGGGACGAGTTCTCTGTAAGCGGTCATCATAGACAAGTGCTTTGCTTTCATACAGCTGCTTTATTTTTTCAGCAAGAATTGCAGCTTCTGTTTCGCGGCTTGTTAGATATGCTGAAGAGCCGGTATCGTGCTGCCGTTGTTTATCAATAACATACAACTCGATTTCCGGCTGTAGGTCAGGTATGGCAGCTCTGCTTTGAATAGCAGTAAATGTTGCCTCGTAATCGGGAACAGGCACCCCGTTTTCCGGCATATTCCATTCAGAATAAAAAATTTGTGCAAAAATTTCATTAAACGCTGTAATTAATGCCGGCTCAGTCCGGTAGTTTGTCCGTAAGTTTAAATCAGCTTCTGTGCCGGTTTGTAAATCCCGCGCTAGCTTTCTAAATACAGAAACATCAGCACCTCGAAATGCATAGATTGATTGCTTTTCATCTCCGACAAAAAACAGGCGTTCAGACTCAAGCGCATCAGCCGATGGAACTGATGCTCCGCAGCATGAATTTTTTTCTGCAAGAAGAAATAAAAGGTCCCGCTGCAAGCTGTTGTTATCTTGAAATTCATCAATCATAATACGTTTAAATTGATTTTTATAAAATGTCCGCAGGTCGCTATCGGCAAGGAGCGCATCAACAGCCAGATATTCAATATCCTTAAAACTCATAATACCCCGCCGTTTTTTTTCTGTCAGATACCGTTTTTGCAGTATTCCGCATAGATCATACAGCTGCTGTATTTTTTCTTTATGCCATAATGTGTTGTAAATATTTATCAAGCTAGAAATTATCTTTTTTAATTCTTTATGAACCTCCTTGCCTAAAACTATATCAGGGTCTTTTGGTACGCCGCCGGGCAGGGGAATGGTTCCTACGGCATCCAATGCACGCAGAAACTCAAATAGTGCGGTATTTTCTGCTGCTGCACCGATAGTTTCCGGAATCGGCGGCAGGTTACCGATCCTTTGCTGGAGGGCAAGCATAAATTTCGACGTATGTTTTTTTTGCAAGAGTGGACGCATTTGCTCTATAAGGTCTTGCAGCTGCGTAAATACCGTAGAAAAATCAGCTTCCAACACAGCGCACTGCTGCTCCAGCATCTCGGTAAAGTGCAGCGGGCGGGATACCGTTGCAGCGTTGAGTATTTTTACAAAAAATTGTTCAACGAAATCTTCAATACTATGATTGCTGAGAAAATACTGTAAAATACCGTTTTTACGGTGTTCCAGAAAAAAATCCAAAGCTAAATTATAGGCAAGCCGTTTCGATTCACGGACATCTATGGTAAAATCAGGGCTTACCCCAAAATTTCGGCAGGCTGTTTGCGCTATTTTATGACAAAATGAATCGAGTGTCATAATATGTGATTGATGAAAATTCTGTAATGCGGTGTGTGAACGTTCCCGCTGCTGCATATCATCTGTGGTACGGTACATTTTTTTTAGCTCACAGTAGATGCGTTGATGCATCTCTGTTGCTGCCTTATTCGTAAATGTGAGTGCTAAAATTTCCTGCACTTGATAATTTTTTTCCGTAATAAGATAGACATACCTGTTTGCAAGGACTCTCGTTTTTCCTGAACCTGCCCCTGCGGCAATAACTGCATTTTTTTGGATAACAACAGCTTCTTTTTGTTGTTCGTTCAACCCCGTACAAATATCAATCATAGCAACCTCTGCTTCTTATTTTATACCGTGAAATGCGCTGTTTGAACTCATCGGTCTGTTCGACAACGAAGTTATAAAACAAGTGGGAACCTCTAAAAATCTAACCGAGTTTTTAGAGGTTCCCAAGTCTATTATACAAAAAGCAGTGTACAAAACAAGAGCAAGGACGGTGTTCCCCGCTATGAATTTATTTTGGACAGATGCGATTTATTTCAATTAATGAATATTGCGGGCATGACAAAACGGGGAGGCGGACAGAGTTCGATGATATGAGAGAAGTTTCAAATTTTTATTTTAATAAAAAGGCGGTAAAACTGTCTGAAGAAATACGAAAAAACCTATTAAGGGGAATCTCTAAAAACTTCCGTTTTTAGAGGGGATGTAATTTGCATTTATCATGCGGAATCCCTGTGAAGCCCCTGTGTGCGCCTTGACTTTTTCAATATATTTAGCTATGATTATCTATCTTTAGATATAAGGAGTGTTCACGTGCCCTGCGGAAAAAAACGGAAGCGACAAAAGATAGCAACACATAAACGAAAGAAAAAGCTTCGAAGAAACAGACATAAGAATAAAAAGTAATCTTTTACTCTTTCCATGAGGAGTATTTAAGTATTCTCAATGCTGGATTATGGAGAAGGGCTGTGCTGCTATGCAGCCCTTTTTTATTGTATGTTCATACAGTTGTATCGAAATACAATCACACCTTTTTTATTACGCGCTATTCATATAACTACGTATCTATGGCAACCATATTACTTGATAAAATTAACAGTCCGGCAGATTTACAAGCACTGTCAAAGCATGAACTCAACATCCTCGCAGGTCAGTTGCGTCGTATTATATTAGAAACAGTCGGTGCTAACGGGGGCCATCTCGCAAGTAACCTCGGTGTTATTGAATTGACCATTGCATTACATAGGGTTTTTTCCAGCCCGCATGATGCAATTATTTGGGATGTGGGACACCAGTCGTATTCCCACAAACTTTTAACAGGCAGATATGCTCATTTTTCAACGCTGAGGATGAAAGAGGGGCTTTCCGGCTTTCCCAAACGGGAAGAAAGCGAGCATGATGTATTTAATACCGGACATGCATCAACATCTATTTCTGCTGCAGAAGGTATTATTATCGGGCGGAGACTACAAAATCAGACAGGGAAAGTTATTGCCGTAATTGGAGACGGTGCTTTAACGGGCGGTATGGCTTTTGAAGCATTGCTTAATGTTACACCGGCAACCAAAGGCTTAATTGTTATTTTGAATGACAATAAAATGTCTATCTCTGAAAATACTCATGCTATGTCTGAATATTTAAGTAAATTGACTATGCGGAGAAGCTATCAGCGATTTAAATATCTGTTTGATACCTCGATTGAAAAAATTCCAGTCATCGGATCCCGATTACTCTTACTGATCAGAAGATTAAAGCGCGGCGCAAAAGGCATTTTTTATAAAAACAATTTATTTGTTGATCTCGGTTTTGAATATGTTGGACCCTTGAACGGGCATAATGAAGAAGAACTGGAAAAAGTGTTCCGAAATGTGAAGCAGATTGAAACGCCGGTATTAGTACATGTTCAAACAAAAAAAGGGCGAGGCTACTCATTTGCAGAGCATGATCCTTCCACCTTTCACGGTATAGGTCCCTTTCGTTTGACCGATGGCAAAGTTGAAAAAGGGACATCCATATCCTTTACCGAAGCTTTTTCTCACAGCATTACACAGGCAGCTGCCCATAATCAAAAAATTACTGCAATTACTGCTGCCATGACACAGGGTACCGGATTAAGCCGGTTCCAATCGCTTTATCCGTCGCGTTTTTTTGATGTAGGTATTGCAGAACAGCACGCTGTTACTTTTGCAGCGGGACTTGCAGCAGCGGGACTTCAGCCGGTAGTTGCAATTTATAGTACATTTTTGCAGCGTGCAGTAGATCAGATTATTCATGATGTTGCATTACAGAATTTACCGGTTATTTTTGCGGTTGATAGAGCAGGTGCTGTTCCCTACGATGGGGAAACGCATCAAGGGCTGTATGATATAAGTATACTCAGAGGTATCCCAAATCTCAGTATTTTATGCCCTGCTTCCGCTGCTGAAATGACGGGTATGGTGCAATGGGCATTAGCACAGCATAGTCCGGTTGTTATCCGCTATCCTAAGGCGGTATGTCCTTCCGAAATACCTGCATTTGAAGCAGCCGTAGAAACAGGCAAAGGCGTTATGGCTCTTAAAACGAATAAGAGCCATCTTTTACTAGTATGTACCGGCGGGATTTATGCCGAAACACTAGAAGCGGCAAATATACTCCTGCGGGAAGGTATCTATGCAGATATATATGTTTTACGATTTATAAAACCCATTGACGAAACTTTTTTACTGCATACCATAGCCCGGTATCAAAGTATTTTGTTTGTTGAAGACGGCGTATATATCGGGAGCGTATCGCAGGCATTGGAACTGTTAGTACGGAAAACATACCCTGATATAACGGTAGCGGTAAAAGCTTTTCCTGATACCGTCTTTTTGCAGGGTTCGCGCACGGATATTCTCCAGTGTGCAGGGCTAACCGGTTCCCAACTTGCAGAAGCCGCTGCTGCGCTGCACACACAGTAACCTGTTTGAAAACTTCATGGACAGCCTCGTTCCCGAAAGGAAATAAAATCTTTCATTATACTCCGGAATCCCTGTTCCGATAGACAGATTGCCTTGACCTTTTAGGTAAATAATCCTATTATCTTTAGTATGGGATTCGCAACAAGTCAACAATTAAACAAATATTATGAATCTTTTAAAAACGCGGAACTTACTTTTACAAAAGAAGTTATCCAAGCCATGGATTTTAATACGCAGCAAGTGAGCGTCCGTTGTCCGGGGGAGAACGGCGGACCGTGGTCTTGCGTTATCAATTCCGCCTCGATGGTATCAGCAAAAATTATCGTTGCGCAGCATTGCGGAATATACGATAAAATAAAAGACGGCGTAAATTCTGTTTCTTTAAGGTTTTCTTTTTTCGCAAGAAATGGGAAAACCGATATATCATTTTTTATTGCCGGTAAAATTGCCAGTTGTATTCCGTATACGGTATCTCCCGATCTGTTGCTTCTCAATATTGAATATACGCAACGGGCACCGGATGACTTAATAGAAAAACTTGGTTTGCTTTTAGATGCCAAAGCCCGCTCTGCACAGCGGAGTGATGACCGAATAGAACTTACACCGGAGGCAATGCGGAAGCTTTCTCTTGTAGAAAGAGAGACAATTGTTTACATAGAAAATATACCCCGCCGGTGTATTCTTCGTGATGTATCGCTTTCCGGTGCTAAATTTATTATTGCAGGGATTGCTCAATTTCTGCTCAATAAAGAATGTGTATTGAAATGCACATTTGAAGATCCTTCTATTATTGTTGGGATTCGAGGCAAAATTATTCGTGCTGAAATGGTAGAAGGGCGAAAAGACCTTGTTGCGGTTGCAATCAACTATAATCTTTCAACAGTATCGCTTGCATATAAGGTTCGTTTAACACAGTATTTTAATCAGCAGCGTAAAACATACAGCAATGATGATTTTGCACCGTCTTTTTAAATAATGGAAAATTAAGTTATTAGTGCATAAAGACGTAATTTTCCATTCGTCAATCTGTTCGAAAACGAAGATATTGAGCAGGTCAACTATTTTTAATTTTATGCATGTTATTTTTCTCTTACATGGAGTTTTAGATGCACACACACGCGCAGGCATTATTTTATATCAAAATACCTGAAGAATATGCATTAACAAGTAAAATCCCCGGGTTTGATCCTTCTATTCCGCTACCGCTTTTACTTCCGGAAGGGGAGACTCCCGCAAAAGATATTTCCGAAGAGATGATTCTTGCCGGTATGCTCCGTATTTTTGCATATCAGCGTGATAATCAGCATATTGCATATTATCGGGATATTTTCAATGCGTTGCGTCCTGATATCCGCAGTGAAATGACCAATGCTGCTATTCTGAAAATTAAAAACGGTGATTTTGAGCTTGCAGAAGAATTGCTGTTCGCCCTTGAAGGGCTTTTCCCTGATGATATGCGGATAAAATTGAATGTTGCACTGCTGCTCGATGAACGTTCCCTTTTTTATGAACAGGCAGGTGCTGAAGATTATGCAGATTATTATACAGACAAAGCCTTTGAAACCTATAAAACAGTGCTTGCTGCCGAGCCTGCGCTTCCCGAAGCCTTTTTTAATGCGGCTTTCTTTTTTATCCGGCAGAAAAATTATCAAAAAGCAAAAGACCTTTTTGAATCTTATGTTCATATTGAAACAAATACCAGCGATGTTATTACTACCCGCAAAGAAAAAGCACAACAAATGGTAGATTGGATTACCTCGCAGGCACTGGATGATGAACTTTTTAAAACTGCATTTGATTTTATCCGTATGGAGCAAGAAGAAAAGGCATTGGAAAGTATCAGGGAGTTTTTAGAACATCATCCGAAGGTATGGAATGCATGGTTTTTGCTCGGATGGGCATTGCGCCGGTTAGAACGTTGGGAGGATAGTAAATCGGCATTTCTCCAATGCTTGGAGCTTGGGAAAAAACAGCCGGAGGAGATAGCAATCGCCTATTGTGATATTTGCAATGAACTTGCAATATGCTGCACTGAACTAGAGCTGTTTGACGAAAGTAAAAAATGGCTGTTCAGTGCCTTGGAACAGGAACCTGAAAATATCAAGATTCTTTCAAATCTCGGTATGACTGCCTTAAAGCAAGGTGATAAAGAAAATGCAAAAAACTATTTTAGAATTGTCCTTGATCTTAATCCGGAGGATATAATTGCTGCTGATGTTCTGAAACAACTTGAAAACACTGTGTAAGGATAGGTAAACATTGCAAATTACATCTAAGAAAGACCGATCCGCCGGTAATTTAGACCATATTCCGGCTTTTCTTTTTTTTCATTTTGCAGTATACTCTATTTATGATACTTATTTATAACGCTGCAGCACTGCTTCCTTGGTTTTGGTTTGTAGTAGCAGTGGTTTGTGTTGTTATAGAGATTTTTACTTTAGGCTTAACGACCATTTGGGCAGCAATAAGTGCAGTTCTTCTTATTTTTATCGCCCTTACGCCTGTGTCTCTTGTAGTACAAGGGCTGATATTTACCCTTATGACGCTATTTTTGCTTTTATTTACTGCACCCTTGGTACGGAATAAGCTGCATATCGGAAAAGAAAAAACAAATGCAGCCGGTTTAGTGGGCAAAAAGATACTACTCCAAAAAGGTATTACAGCATACGAAAAAGGTGAGGCAAAGATAAATGGTATTGTATGGTCTGTATGTTCAAGCGATAATACCGCTATTGAAGCCGGCACTGAATGCAGTATCGAGAAAATAGAAGGCGTTACGCTCGTTGTAAAACCTCAACACAAAATGCAGCAGTTGTAAAGCATCTCTAAAAATCCAGTGAGCTTTTAGAGAAGCCCCGGAGTGTATGCTGCGTATATAAATCCATATATAGAGGGAGAATATGATGACTATTCTTATTTCGGTTCTTATTTTGCTTATCATACTGCTTATCAGCAATATACGGATTGTCCCGCAATCACAGGCGTTTATTATTGAGCGGCTTGGCGGATATTTTCAAACATGGGAAGTAGGACTGCATATAAAAGTTCCCTTTATTGATAGAATTATCAATAAAGTATCGTTGAAAGAGCGTGTGTTAGATTTTAACCCTCAGCCGGTTATTACAAAAGATAATGTTACCATGATGATTGATACGGTTATTTATTTTCAAATTACCGATCCGAAACTCTATACGTATGGCGTAGAGCAGCCGATGAATGCCATTGAGAACCTATCTGCAACCACATTGCGGAATATTATCGGTGAGCTTGAACTGGACGGCACATTAACCAGCCGTGATGTAATTAATACCCGAATGCGCAGTATTCTTGATGAAGCTACTGATCCATGGGGTATTAAAGTTAATCGTGTAGAAGTAAAAAACATTATTCCCCCTGAATCTATCCAAGAAGCAATGGAAAAGCAAATGCGCGCTGAGCGTGAACGCCGTGAAGCTATTTTAATTGCAGAAGGTCAGAAACAATCTTCTATTTTAGTAGCAGAGGGGAAAAAGGCTTCTATGATTTTGCAGGCGGAAGCAGAAAAAGAAAGTGCCATTTGCCGTGCGCAAGGCGAAGCAGAAGCAATTTTAGCAATTCAAAAAGCAACAGCTGAAGGTCTGCTGCTGATAAAAAATGTCGGCGCAGATCCGGCACTCATTAAATTGCGGAGTCTTGAAGCACTTGAGAAAGTTTCTGACGGTAAGGCTACTAAATTGATTATACCGGCAGATATTCAAAATATGGCAGGTCTTGTTTCAGGGCTTTCAGAAATTATCAAATAAAAAAGCAGGAGCAAAATCAGCAGCAAAAGCAGGAGCTTTGCGGAAAGGCAAAGAGATTTCTCAGTGCGTGCTTTGCCGCCGCTCCTTAACGTGCAGATGATCACTCTGCTTTCAGTATGAAAAATACCATAGAAAGAATGCACATATATCTACCGGCACTGGAGTTTAGTGTTGTCTGTATCTTTTTTGTGCTGCCTCCCCTGCTCCATAACATACCAGTAACAATTCCTACTAAACCTCATTTACTTGCTGATACGATAATTATTTTTTTTAGAGTATTCGCAGCTGCGGCTTATGAAGAACTGCTTTACCGTGCGTACTTACCGGATCGGTTGCTTCTGCTGCTTGAAAAACACTCACTTCCAATGCCTAAAAAACAACTGTTTGCAGAATCGTTTGCGGTTGTGTGTTTTGCATTGGCGCACCGGTATCTTGGCGAAGCATCTGTCATCTTTGCCGCAGGTGCAGGAATCTTATTCCGTATTCTGTATTGTTTTATACGGCGCAAACATATTCGGATTATTGCATTTTGTACAGTATGGGTGCTGCACGGCTGCTGGAATAGTGCGGTATACTATTACTTATGGAATTATAGCAGCTAGCTTCATCAGTGCAGTGATGGGGCTGCCAATGCGGATCAATAAACTATTGGGAACCTCTAAAAACTTCAGTTTTTGGACGGCCCATTCCCTCTAATAATTTTGATAATTATTTTTTCAATGATGATGATGAACAGACCGAGAAAAAATGGTAATCCTATCAGTAGTGCGGGGTGTTTCAATCCCATCTGCGCTGCGGCAATACGGTTTTCTAAATAGACAAAAAGAAGTGCTGCAGCACTAACTCCAACAGCAGATTTCCCGCCGGCGTAAACCAGCACAAGCGCAATCCACCCTTTCCCTGCACTTTGGTTTGAAACAAAAGCACCAAGCTTCAACGGGAGAAGACAGCCGGCAATAGCAGCTAAACTGCCTGATATAATCAATGTCCCTATTTTTGCAGCATCAGTATTAACTCCTGCTGCATACAGCAGTGCAGTATTGGCAGAAAGAAGCCTGAGCCGTAGCCCGCTCTTTGTATACCGAAGTATATATATGCAGGAAAAACCGATAAACACCAACAGTATAAGGTATACTGCCTGAATGTCTGTAGGATACGTGGTAAAAAACTGCGGCAAGGGGATAATTGCTTGATTATCAAAAAAACGTGCAGCTACTAATGAGATAATGCCGGAAGCTAACAAGTTGACCGCTAGACCAAGTATATAAAAATCAGCATTCCTGCGGAGTGTAAGATAGCCCATACTGCCTCCTATCAATGCTCCGGCGGCGGCTGCACAAAAAACAGCTGCGGCGATACTGCCGAATCCAAACATTTCTCCGGTAAAAGAAAGCACACATACACTAATAAATGCACCGGTCAGCATCAGCCCTTCAATACCGATATTCAAAAATCCTGTATATTCTGAAAGTAAAGCAGCATAGGCAGCAATAAGAAGCGGTGTTGATTGGACAAGCAGTCCGTTTGCGGCAGTAAGATACTCAAACATAGGCGATTTCCTCACTATGCGGCATAAGTGCTGTCTGAGCTGTCTGCTTTTTGTGTTGTACAATCTCGACTGTAATAAGCAAGAATGCAATCCCTTGTACAATTGCTGAAAGTTCAAAGCTAAAAGCACTATCAATCATTGCGGCAGTACCGCCTGCTTCAATCCATGCAAAAAACAGCGCACCGAACACTGCTCCGGCAGGATTCTGTCTGCCGATTAATGCCGCCGCCATACCGCTCCAGCCAAGACCGGAAGTAATTCCTTGATACACAGAGTGATGTGAACCGTAAACACTCAACGCGCCGGCAAGCCCATGCAAACCGGCTCCCGCAGAAATTGCCCATACCGTAATGGCACTTGCCGGTATGCGGTGTGTTGTTGCTAAGGCTGTGTTACCGGCTGTTACTGCTGCCTCATAGCCAAGGCGAGTATATTTTAAAATGAAAAAAATAGCGGCTGCAGCACCGGCTGCAATATATATCGAAGTATTCAGTGATGACGGATGCAGCACATACCTGAGCTGCCAGCTTTCAGCTATAGCAGGCGTTGCAATTAAATTACCGGAAGGATCGCGGAATACTTCGCTTATAGCATAATCTATCAATGGAATAATACCGCACGCAGCGAGATAGGTACTAATAAGCTCATTGATCTGTAAAAAATACTTTAAACAATATGAAAAAAGACCAAGCATACCGGCAATCACACATCCCATAAAACAACCGGTAATAATACCAAACGGTTGAGGCAGCGTGTCGGCAAACAAAGCAAATTGTCCGGCAAAGAGTGCTGCAGCAAAAGCTTGCCCTTCTCCGCCAAGATTAAAAAACCTGAGTCGAGCCGGCAGTAAAAAACCCAAGGCGCACAGTAAAATCAGTCCCGCACTATCAAGCATATTTCCGCAATAAAAGCTATTACTAAATGGCAAAATAAAAAAGGCATACAAAGTTTCTGCCGGCTCTTCACTTTGGAATGCTAAAAAAACTGCTGCAGCAGCAATACTTACACCGACAGCAAGGAGACTGCCGAAAAGTCTGTGTTTGCTGGTTTGCGGTATTTTTTTCTGTATCGTACCGGTTTTTGTAGAAATTACGCGGTTTTGTCTATTCATACATTGAATCCGGGCTTTCTGCCTGCACCATTGCAGCAGTTATTTTTTCGCGGTTGTAATGAGCGCGTGAAACAGAATAGGTAATTCGCCCTCCATACAGTACATGAAGAGAATCGCAGGCATTCAGTGCCGTATCAATATCCGAAGTTAAAATCAATACAACAGCACCATTGTTGGCAAGAATATCCAAGGTTTGCAATAACAGTTCCTGAGCATTTCTATCAAGCCCCCAGTACGGTTCCGCACAAATAACCAAGCGGGGAGAGGGATTTGCGAGTTCACGGTTAAAAATGAGTTTTTGCATCATACCGCCGGAAAGAACATGTATCGGTTCGTGCGGATTACGTGGAAACAGCATTTTAAGGCTATCTATATGGATATTCTGCTGCTTCCTAGAAAATATCCCATAGGGATAGACAGTATTCCGGCAGCGGATAATGCTGTTTTTTAGTATAGACTGACCGAGAACGATGCCCCATTCAATCCGCTTGCTTGGAATATAGGCGATATTTTTGCACTGTGTAATCTTTTCTCCATTAAACTGGCACAGCCCCTGCTTTACTGCAATCTGCCCGGTCAACACTTCTTCCATTAGTTCCAGTCCCTGATTTTTAATACCCACGACCCCGGTAATCATTCCTTTCGGGGCATAGAAAGAGAAATCTGACAGCTGAATGCCCTGACCGGTACCTGCGGTGATATGGGCAAGATATAAGCCCATTGTATCGTCAAAACACGTTTCAAACACTCTTTGAGCCAGTTTTTCTGCCAGAATAGCTGCCTGCGGGATTGTTTTTAGCGGCTCTTTTATCTTGGTTTCCTGAGATACTGCGGCATGGACAGGGGAAACAGGGGAAAAAACGGCTGCAATAAGGTGCTCTTGCAATAGTTGAGGGGAAATTTGTTGAGATGCAACCGCTTTACCCTGCCGAAAAATATGCACATAGTCTGTAAAATCAAGCACTTCCTGCATGCGGTGGGTAATTACAATAACCGTCATACCGCTATCGGCGCACTTCCGCAGCATGGTATAAAACGCGGTTGTTTCTTGCGGGCTGTAGGGGGCGGTCGGTTCATCTAAAAACAGCACTTGCGGATTTTTTAATAAGGCTTCTGCACAGGCTGTCCAGTGTATTCGTGCAGCATCAAGACAGCGGGTTCTTATTAACAGCGGCAGCGAAATACCATAGTATTCCAGCTTCTTTTCAATATATGTGATAATTTTCTTTCTATTATATGAAAAAAAACAGCCTATACCGCAGGGTTCCAGAGCAGAATCTGTATATAATCCGGCATACAGATGTTCCCACACGGTTACATCTGAACACAGCTGCGGATGCTGCGGCACTAGCAAAATCCCGTTCCGAATACCGTCAGCAGGGTGTTTAAGAGAAAGCGGCTGCCCGTTAAAAAACAAACTGCCGCTGTTTGCCGGTAAATGTCCGCAGCACACACGGGCAAATGTCGATTTTCCGGCACCGTTTTCACCCACTATTGCATGAATACAGCCGGTTTTAAATGAGAGACTTACCGCATCAACTGCGGTAGTGCCGTTTTCTGGAAATGTAACAGAAAGACAGCGGACTGCGAACACTGTCTTTTACTCAGCTGTTTGCAACACAGTGCCGTGCAGCGTAAGATTTTCGATTAACTGCTTTTGCCGCTCAATAACCGATGCCGGAACCGATGCCGGTATTCCATCAAAAACAAAGCCTACCGCATCATCAGCAATCCCCAGTTCTGACGGTGTACCGTAATCCAGAGTGCCCGCTGCGGCTTTCAGCACTGCGGCAGTACACACTTTTTTCAATGCTACCTGCGTACTGCCTACTACTTCGCTTCCGTACCGGTAGCCGGGGCTGTCAAACCACATAATATAGGCACCATGTTCCCGTGCTGCGGAAACGGCTCCTGCATTTCCTCCTCCGCAAATAGTTAAAATAACATCAGCACCATTTTTAATCATCGAGGAAACAATTTCAGCAGCTTTTGCCGCATCATACCAGTTGCCCAGCACACGGAAATCAAGTTCAAAACGGGGATCCGCCGCTTTTGCGCCGGCAAGGAACCCCTTTCGGATATAATTATTCATTACAGGAAATTCTTGCCCTGCTAAAAGTCCTATCCTATAGGCTGCATTAGCATGCGGCATATCGCTCATACTAATTAATGCCGCATAATGCCCATTCAAATAGCCCTGTTCATACTGATTAAAGCCTATTGCTTTAATATGCGGATTCCCTTTTGAAAACCCGTCAAGCAGTAAAAACTTTTGCTGAGGTGCTGCGGCTAACACTTTCTCTGCTAATGCAGGCAGCGAGGGATTTGAACTAACAATAAGATCATACTTACGGCTTAGCGCAAGTGCAGTAAGTCCCTTTTGCCATTCTCCTTGATTTACGCCGCCTTCAATAATTTTTACTTGAATAGGATTTTTTCCGTTTGCAAGCTGCTCTTGCACTTCCTTTACTCCGTCAGTCAGCATCTCATACGTCGGATTACCCTTTACTACACCGGGAACATATACAGCAATGCGGAAACTATTTTTTGCTACAGCCGGAAAAAGTACGAGAATTACACAAACCAATATAAGCATACATTTTTTTCTTTTCAATTATCCTGCCTCCTAGTCAACCTGTTTGGAAATTTCTATTTCGGAACAGGTTTGTTATATGGAGGTATACTGTAAGAAAAATTTTGATTTTTGTCTATGCAGAATACAGATACAGCGGGGGATTTTGCAATTTTCGGCTCTCGTATAGGAAGTGAAAGGTAGAAAGCTTGGGAGAGGCAATACCTCTTGCAATGTATAAAAACGAGGATATAAGTACGGTAAACATTGACGGCACATGCTCCTTATGTTATGCTATACTTATAATAAACCGGTGCGAAAACTTCTGTTTGGAAACAGGTCTCATATACAAGCAAAAAATATCGGATATGTAGATGAATAACATTGCAAGACAAATTTTCCGTGCTATTCATGAAGGAAAATGGCTCCATGTTGAATACCGTAATAAAAAGTGTAATCAAATTTCACGATTCTGGATTGGAATAAAAAATAGTATCGAAAATGAGAATACCAAACTATACACATTGGAGTGTAGCGGACTTCATCTTCATAATTATACGCTTGCAGAGAATATGCAGCTTTCAGTAGAGCGTATACTATCAGCAAGTATTGTTGAAGGTACGTATATGCCGATAAATCAAGGTCTTGTTGATAATATTCTTTGTAATCCTGCAAGGTATCATTCACTGTTTGATATATCCGCAAATTTGAAGATTCTCAATTATCTTGCGGATTGCAATAAATTTGAAAGTGTGCCGTCATTAAGCAATAATTTTCAGCTTATAGATAATTTAGATGAGAGCGTTATCCGTGCTAATTTGCAGGAATATCCTTTATCCGATAAACAGTATCAAGAACTTGTTGATTCATGTAATAAACAGGCATATATAAAACAAAAAAAAGCGGAGCAATACGGTTGAGCTTTGTTTAAATAAACTGAGTCTTTATACTGAAAAAGGATTGTATGTCCTTGCATATTGTGAAGTGTTTTTAGATGTTGAAAGACATACATTAAAATTGTCAAATACCATTTCGTTTAATAAAGAGTTTTGTGTGAATACCGGCTTTGAAGAGGGCAAAGTTGAAAGTATCCGCCGTTTTTTTGAACCGTGCGAATGGTATCTCCTCAATGATTTTGATAAAAATTTACAGAAAATTGAAAATATCATTCAGGAAAAAATTCCAAAAGAAAAAATAGACGATCGCCCCTATTTTTTATATTTACAGCGGCACATATAGATAAACCTTGAAAAAGAATACGAGGCTATTCTTACTATGTATGAAACCGGTGATGTATCTGTTCCTATACGTGCATTTTTCGGAGAACTGCGTACTGCAGAGAAAAATAAAAATGATACGCCGATAACGCTACTCAATAAAAAAATAAATCTTGATCAGCTGCTTTCCATACATAATGCAATGAATACTCCAGTATCATATACGCAAGGACCACCCGGAACAGGAAAAACCAATACAATAATAAACACTATTATTACCGCATTTTTTAACAATAAAACAGTTTTGTTTTCCTCTTTTAATAACCATCCAATTGATACTGTGTTTCAAACGTTAAGTTCACTCACCTATACGAAAGCTTCAGGAATCACCGATAGCATACCCTTTCCGATTCTTCGGCTTGGTAATACGGAAAAGATCAAAGAGGCGTTACGGTACATACAAACACTTTATAAAAAATGCAAAGACATTACCGTATACGATACAACGCTTGAGCGGAATAAATATGCTACAATTGAACGGACAAAAAAATTATCAGCTTTGTTAAAAACGCATCAAGAGGCAGTTGAGCTTGCTGAGCGGAAAAACACACTGCAAGCTATGCTTGAGAAAAATGTAAGTATGGAAATGCGGCTTGTTTTAGAGGGACAACAGCTGAATGCAATCAGGGAAAGACTAAAGACAATTCCGCCTGTTTCCGATCAGGAGGCTCTGAGTCTTTTGGAAAATAATGAAGCAGAATTTCTCAAATATCTTTATTACATATCGGCAGGATATATCAAACGGCTTTCCGATCCTGATTATGAGGAGCTTCGGTCTATTTTAAAGATTGGACATGAGGATGCACATGTTACGGCGTTCAATAAATATGCATCCGTTGATGAAAATCTTTACAAATTACAAAAAATATTTCCGATGTGATAAAAAAATTATTCAATTCAATAACGAAAAATATTATAATAACCAGTTGCATCTGGTATCCGACTCAGTTGTTTCTGAACCGTTGATGTTTTATAATGTTGATAGCACCGGACATAATTTTAAGAACACATCGCAACAAGAAGCGGAAGCGATCATAATGTATATAAAAAATAATCCTACTAAGAAAATTGGGATCGTTACCCCGTTTAGGAATCAAAAAGAACAGATAGAATATTTAATGAAAGAAGCCGCTATCAGTTCAGAGAAATACCCGTGCGGAACTGTCCATACATTCCAAGGCGATGAGAAAGATGTTATTCTATTTTCACTTGCATTCGTTGTGTAAATAGCTTTTCGTATGTCCATCGGGTAATTGAAAAACTCGA
>JBQMYN010000045.1:0-19638 GCA_052173475.1 Treponema sp. | reverse complement strand
ACTCCTCTACTCATATCCTGATCCTATCATACCTTCATACTTTTTGGACAGCCCCGGGGCTGTCCAAAAAGTATATTTTATAGCGTTTTTCAGCAGATTTAGCTGCGATGTTTAAAATTAAGTCATTATACAGTATGACTTAATTTTAAGCTCGTCGGGGATGTCATTGCCAGTGGCAAAAAGTAACCAACTTTTGGGACATCCCCGCGATTCTGTTTGTGCAGCTGTTTAGTCTGACTGTTGTTTCTGTTTTTTTTCTCCGGTTATCAGCTCTACTTGAATAATACGGTCGTCAATTTCAGGAATTTTTTTCAAGTTTGGACAATCTTTTTTATGAATAATAACGCCTCTGCCGCGGGAGACGTATCCGCACACTGAATCTTTTGCTGTCGGATTACAGCACTTCGCAAATTTTACTAAAAAGTTTGTAGAATCATCAATACGGATTTGCAGGATAGCCGGCTCTTCTGTTTGCGGCTCCCCTTTTCCGCGATGGTGCGGCTGCTTTGCCTCACGCTCTGCCGACAGGGTATCGTCAGATTTTCCGCTTTTATCGCCTGTCTGTGCTGTTTCAGTATGCTGCTGAAGCCATGCACGAATTTTTTGCCGTGCCTTTGAAGTATGGGCATTGGCATATTGGTTGAGTGTTGGGTGCGCATGAGGGTGGGTAATAATTTCAATAACCTGTGTATTTTTTAATGGACGGGAAAGTGGAATAATAACGCCGTCTGCACGGGCAGATATAATCTTTTCGCCAATTTCGGAATGGATGCTGTATGCAAAATCGATTGCCGTAGAGCCTGCTGGTAATTCGATAATGTCTCCTTGCGGAGTAAATACATAAATAGAATCCCCAAGTAAATCATTTTTCAGTTGTGCGAGAAATTCATCATCATTATATTTTTTTTCAGACAGTATTTTTACCTGTCTGACAAAAGACAGCTCTGTTTCATTAACAGTGCTATGGGAATCTCGTTTTTTATACACCCAATGACTTGCTACTCCGCGTTCCGCAACTTCGTGCATATCGTGGGTTCTAATTTGAATTTCGAGGGTTTGTCCTTCATCACAAAGAACAGTGGTATGTAGACTTTGATAGCCATTAGGCTTACTCATGGCGATGTAGTCTTTAAAGCGTCCTTCAAGCGGTTTCCACAAGGTATGTACTAAACCGAGAATCGTATAGCATTCACTGACTGATGCACATAAAATGCGTACAGCAAGCAAGTCATATAATTCATCAGCCGTTTTATTCCGTTTTACCATCTTTTGATAGATAGACCAAAAGTGTTTTGCACGGCTTTGGACTTTTACCGATATACCATTTTCTTGCATTATTGCGTATAAGCTGTGCTCGACGGACTGCAAAAATGCTTCTCGTTCTTTTTTCTTTGCAGCAACCACTGCTTTAATCTGATTGAAAGCCTCCCTATTGAGGTATTTTAAACTTAAATCTTCTAACTCATGCTGGATAGTAGAAATACCCATACGCTGTGCCAGCGGTGCCCATATTTCAATGATCTCATGTACCATTGGTTTCCGTCGATTTTCAGGATATTCAGATACATATTGAATTTTATCCAGCCGGTCAGCAAGTAAAAAAATCATAATACGTAAATCATTGACCATTGAAAGAAACATTTTGCAGATAGTGCCGGCAGGGTCTTTCCGCTTATTGTATAATTTAATATCGGAAAATGTTGCCGCTGCCTGTAAAATCGGCACAACAGATGCACCGAATGCGGCGGTGATTTCTTCTTCCGAAAATGCTGGCGTATTATTTTCGCTGTAGAGTAAGGCGCAAACAATCGTACCGCTGTCCATGCCTAATCCGGCAAGGGTGTATGCCATACGCAATGAATGTAAAGCATCATGCGGTATATTGCCGTTTTGCAGATTCCCTATACGTTTTTGCAGCACACTTTCCCATGCAGCCGTTAAAGCACTTCGGGCAGCAGCCAAATCCTCCGTATAGATAGGAAATAACGATAAAAATTTATCAATACTTGTGATATTATCTATTTTCCGTATCATACCATACACCTTCAACAAGTCTATCTTGTAATGCCATATCCTGATGAATACAAATGCTGGTAAAACCTCCGTTTTTTAAAAGGGAGACTGCCGCACTGTTTTGATATTCTCCGATTTCGCATAACAGTACACCGCTATTTTTTAGCAGCATACCGGTATTATTTGCCAAAAGCGTGATAAAATCAAGTCCGTCTATTCCTCCGTCCAAGGCATGCAGGGGTTCCTTACGCCCGTCTTTTAAAAGCTCTTGCGCAAGTGCTGTCGGAATATATGGCGGGTTTGCAGTAATTACATCAAATTGACGGGCTTCCTCCGGCAGCTGTGCTTGCAGCTTTCCTAGTGTACGCATATCGCTGCAATAAAACTGTATATGGTTTTGAAGTTCGGTTGGCAAAAGCAAGCGTGCATTGTTCTGCGCTACGGTAAGTGCCGCAGAGGAAATATCAGCAGCGATACAGGTAACCTGTGTAATACCTTCAGTGTACAAGGTTTGTAAAATTGCAACGGCAACACAGCCAGAACCGGTGCACGGATCTAAAATAGTAAGCTGTCTTTTGTGTGCTACCTGTTGACGCAAAATAGCGAGACTCCGTTCAACAAGTAATTCAGTATCTGCTTTAGGAATAAGAACTTCCGGCGTAACAGAAAACGGCAATCCCCAAAAATCTTTTATACCTGTGATATATGCAATCGGTAAACCGGTTCGGCGTTTTTCAACAGCGGCAGTAAAGCCTTCCGCTATAGCACTTATATCCGTATCAGCATGAGCAAAGAGCCATGCCCGCGACTTTTTTAACAGATGCTGTAAGATAACATCAGCATCAAGCGCAGCAGTATTGTGTTGTGCAGCGAGTGCCGGTGCGTTTGAAAAAATCCGGATTGCAGAGCGGCGGGCATCAGCAATAGTAAACATTATGCGTGTGCTTTCAGCATTTGTTCGCGCGCCGCAATGCACAGTGGTTCAATAATTTCTGTGAGTTCGCCTTGCATTACCGCATCAAGTTTATACAGTGTTAGGTTTATCCGGTGATCGGTTACGCGGTTTTGCGGGAAGTTATAAGTCCGTATACGCTCTGAACGGTCTCCTGAACCCACTTGGTTTTTACGGTTTTCAGCCCGCTCTGATTGTTTTTTTGCTTCTTCCATATCATACAAGCGGCTGCGTAAAACCCGCATTGCTTTTGCTTTATTCTTTATCTGGCTTTTTTCATCTTGGCAAATAACAACCAGTCCTGTCGGGATATGAGTGAGCCGCACTGCTGAATCGGTAGTATTAACGCATTGCCCGCCCGGACCGCCTGCACGCATCACATCAACTCGTAAATCCTCCTGACGGATAACAATTTCCGTTTCTTCGGCTTCCGGCAGTACAGCAACAGTTACCGCACTTGTATGAATCCGTCCTGACCCCTCTGTTTCCGGTACCCGCTGCACACGGTGAACACCTGATTCATACCGTAAGCTGCCGTATACATATTTTCCGGAGATAGATAAGGTGACTTCTTTAAATCCGCCCAATTCTGTTTCATTTGAAGATAAAAGCTCATATTTCCAATTTTTACTCTCTGCATAATGCATATACATTTTCAAAAGATCAGAAGCAAAAAGAGCCGCCTCCTCGCCGCCCGTTCCGCCGCGGATTTCCATAATAATATTTTTTTCTTCCAAAGGATCTGGCGGTATGAGGAGCAATTTTAACGTATCTTGACTTTCTGCTAACGCTTGCTCAAGCGTATGGAGTTCTTCCCGCGCCATTTCTTTTAACTCACGGTCAGTTTCTTCTTGGAGTAGGGTACGGGCTTGTACAATTTCTGCTTCCATGCGGCAGTATCGCGCATATTCTTCCATTAATTTTGAAAGATAGGCATGTTCGCGCATTACCTCTTTGTAACGGCTTTGATTTTTAATTAACGCGGGATCCTGTATTTCCGTCTCTAATTCTTTCCAGCGTTCCGATAAACTTTCAAGTTTTTCTTTCATATAATACTCTCTTTCCGTATAAGTAAACTTCTGCTATATTAAACCTGCTCGAAAACTGAAATTTCCAAACAGGTTACCTTGAAACGACCTGTTTGACAACGAACGTAAGGTGGGTACCTCTAAAAACTCAGGTATAGATTTTTAGAAGATGCCTTATCAGCATAACTGACAACGCGTATTTTTTATAAATTGTTATAATGCAATAATTTATAAAAAATACATCCCCGTTCCCATGTGTCTAACAGGTTTATGAAAGTAGTTCAATACGGCTTTATACATCAGCACACTTATTGGGTGCTACTTCAAGGATGCTGGGGGTATGAAATAGCTTTGCATAGTCGAATGCAGACATTCCAAGACTATCAACGATATGCCAGTCAGCGTTATATTCCGTTAAAATTTTTACCATTGGAATATCTTGTCTCCCAACTGCCAGAATCAATGCAGTTTGACCATCTTTACTTTGAATATCGGTATCGGCATGCCGTGCTAACAGCAGTTGGGCTGTTCTCATATCTCCTAATTGGGCTGCTTCCATAAGCGGCGAGTATGAACGGTCTTCTGCACATAAATTCACTTTTGCACCATGCGAAAGCAACAGTGCCGCAGTTTCATACTGAGATTCTCTAATGGCTAAAGAAAGTATTGGCGTACCACGCTTATCTTTTAAAGAAGAGTCAAAACCTGCTCTCAGGAATAGTTCAACAATTTCATTATTCCCAGTTATAACGGCATCAACAAAATTACTGTCAAAGAAAGGATAGCCGCGCATGAGAAGTTCTTTTTTTGCATGCCGCTTTACTTCAATTTCTATAAAATTCTTTTGTTCCCTGATAAAATAGTCTTCAAATGCGGCGAGTGAAAGCACTACAGCATGATGTTTGCAATTAGGCGGGAGTACAATGGGTACACTTTGCTGTAAAATAATAACCGGGATATTTTTGCCAACTGCTATACCGAAAAAAAAGAAAAACACGGAATCAGTTGTTGGTTTACGGCTATAGATAAACAGTACGTGAGTAATCCCTTTTAGAAGCTGGGCAGGCTTTTTATGCATTTCAGCATTCCATATATGCTCTGTTTGATACATGGCAACCGAACAATGATACATTGAAATAATTGCCTCAATAGTGTTTGTCAGCTGTTTTTCAGCACTTTGATAAAAAATTGCAATTCTCATAGTATTGTTCTATTATACATGGAAAATAGCTTATGTGCAATTATTATACTATAAAAATCACTAAAGTAACCAACGGGGACATTCCCATCATCAACTAAATCTTTGCAAATTTGCTGCAATACATTTACAAAATACCCTAAAATCAGTTATACTCTCTTGCTATGGAATTGACTCAAGAATTTATAGACGGTCTTATTGTTAATGAGATCGATATTATGAAAAAGATTGCGGAAGAGCTGAATATCCGTATGCAGCAAGTTTCCGCTGTTATCAGCTTGGTCAACGAAGGTTGTACCATCCCATTTATTTCCCGCTACCGTAAAGAGATGCACGGTTCATTGGATGAAGTGCAAGTGCGTGATTCCGATAAACTTTTTAAATCATATACTAATCTGGAAACACGGCGCTTGGAAATTGTACGCGGTATTTTTGCAACAGGTAAGCTAACGGAACTGCTCTATGAAAATATTATGAAAGCGGGTACGCTCACCGAACTGGAAGATATTTGGATGCCGTTCAAGAAAAAGAAGAAAACACGCGGTATGCTTGCTGCAGAACGCGGATTACAGCCGCTAGCCGATTTGATGAAAGAACTTTCTGATGATGAACTGCGGCTTCGCGCTGCTGACTTTATAAAAACCGATTGTGAAGACGAGACGCTCAATGTACCGACGGTTGAAGATGCACTTGCAGGGGCTTCCGATATTATTGCTGAAGAAATTTCTCAAGATACTGATAACCGAAAAGCAGTACACGATTACTTTACTGCAACCGGAACTTTTGAAGTAAAAGGTATTGGTGATGAAGAGGCTCAAAAAACCTCAGTGTATCAAATGTACTGGGACTACTCGGAACCGCTTAACCAAATAAAAGCGCATCGTATTTTAGCGATTAACCGCGGCGAGCGGGAAAATGTACTGGAAGTAAAAATTAATGTTGATATTGAAGAAGCAATTACCCGTGTACAGGGGCGGTATCTTCTCCATAATAGCTATCATAAAGAAGCGATTGCAGACGGGATTGTCCGGCTGCTCGCCCCTGCCGTGTTACGGGAAATTCGCAGTAACTTGGGAGAAACAGCAGACGATCACGGGATAACCGTGTTCAGTGAAAACTTAAAACACCTGCTGATGACTCAGCCGATTAAGGGAACGCGGGTTCTGGGTGTTGATCCGGGCATCCGTACCGGTACGAAATGTGCGGCATTAGACGAAACAGGAAAATACCTCGGTTCTTTTGTAATCTATCAGCATCAGGCGGAAGAAGCAAAGAAAGCACTGCTGCAAGCGGTAAAAGACTATGCTGTGCAGCTAATTGCCGTTGGAAACGGTACCGGTTCGCACGAGGTGCAAACAATTGTCGGCGACATAATTAAAAACGATTGCCCTGAGGTGCTGTTTACCGTTGTCGATGAAGACGGTGCATCGGTGTATTCTGCAGGTGATGTTGCCCGTGAGGAATTTCCCAATCTGGATTTAACAATTCGCGGTGCTATTTCTATTGGAAGAAGATTGCAGGACCCGCTGGCAGAGCTGGTAAAAATTGATCCGAAATCTATAGGGGTGGGGTTATATCAGCATGATCTTAATCAGAAAAAACTTTCTGAAGAATTAGATACGGTAGTTGGTTCAGTGGTGAACAATGTTGGGGTGAATTTAAATACTGCGAGTGCGTCTCTTTTAAAATACGTGTCGGGGATTACCAACAGTTTAGCAAAAAAGATTGTTGCATACCGTGAACAAAGCGGTATTTTTACAGACCGCAGCCAACTGCATGCAGTAAGCGGTATGGGACCGAAAACCTTTGAGCAATGCGCTGGTTTTCTTAAGATTCCTGAAAGTGCAAATCCGCTGGATAATTCATGGGTACATCCTGAAAACTATCCGGCAGCCGAGGTTATTTATCGGATTATCCACAATAATGAACAGGTTTCAAAAGAAATTCGTACCGATTTACAGGAAAAATACCATATCGGGGAACAAACCATTAGTGATATAATAGAAGAACTAAAAAAACCAAACCGTGATCCTCGTGAAGACTGCCCGAAGCCGATTATGCAGCAGGGTGTTTTGCTATTTGAGGATTTGAAAACAGGCATGACCGTAAAGGGAAAAATCAAGAATGTTGTTGACTTTGGTGCCTTTGTTGATTTAGGTATCAAAGAAACTGCCCTACTGCATATCTCAGAAATGAGCGATTCATTTGTTTCCGATCCGTTGGAAGCGGTAAAGGTGGGGGACATTGTTGAGTGCAGGATTATTGCTCTTGATGAAGTGCGCCGCCGTATTTCTCTTAGTAGAAAAAGTGAGAGTGCTGGGCAAGGCAAACTGACGGCAAAGCAAAAAACGGAAGCAAAAAAACTTATCGTAAAAACAAAAGACGGAAAAACCGTTATGGTTAAAACTGCCGCAGGAACGCCGGTTGTACGGGACGAAAAACAGCACACCGTCGATACTAGACGGCAGTCTGTTGGAAAAAACAGCACCCCTCAGCGCGCTAATCGTCCCCGCCGCGACGATGATGGTACAAAATTTAATCCCTTTGCTGATTTTTTTAAAAATAAATAGGAGGGGATGTCAATGCCGGCGGCAAAAAGTTGATTGCTTTCGAGACACCGGCATCAGCACAGCTGATAGGAGGGGGGCTTAGCCCATTTCATGCTTTTTTTTATAGATATGCGCTGTAATTCCTCCGATAACTGCAAGCATGGGAATAAACACGAGTGTTACCATACGCGCAAAAAAAACAAGGCGGGAAAAGGTTGCCTCATCCTCAAAGTAGCGGAACGGGGCAATGCCGGGTTGTTTCTGTTTTACCTGCAAGAGGGCATCTTGACCGGCAATCCAGTGCAGGACATTCACCATAAAATCCAGATTAGCATCAGAGTTGGTATATTCAATAGCCGTGCTGAGGCAGTATTCATCGGCAGCAGTAAAGATTCGCCCTTTCCCCACACCGATACCAGCACCTGCAATGCAATATGCGTTGTATGGTGTTGATGCTGCGCTAGCGGAGCTGCGGGTTTCGTAAGGGTTTGTGTTGTAGGGGGGAAGCTGCACGGCTGTTTTGGGACTTGACACCAGAACCGGAAATACCGTGCGACCTCGATCTGCAGAAAGGCTAAGTGAGGACGGCCAAAACAGCTGAATATGTTTGCCAAATGGGATCAATGTCGGAAATTGTGCGGCGGTCCGTATCGATGCTTTTGGAATGCCTGCCGTTTCGTATGCTGTTTCAGCGGTCGCGTTGTGCAGTATCTGCGGCCAAAAAGGATAATTGATATGGGTATAGCGGCTGTTGTCGGAAGAAGGCAGGGTGAGGAGGAAATTGACCGGATCCATCAGCAAATTATGCTGGAGTTCAAACCCAAAGCGGCGTAAAATAGTATCTAATCCATTGTCTGGTTTTGGTTGCGCCTCCCAATTTCCGTGCACATTAACCGTATTTGCAGAAACAAAAAATGCTGCCGATCCGTTTTTTTGTAAAAAAACATCGAGTGCAGTAAGCATAGGCGCGTCAAAATAATCTGATCCGATAACTAATAGGGGAATTTCAGGTTTTAATTCGGTAAATGACGGCGGCAACACAACCGGAATAAAACCTGCGTATTCAATCCACGGTAAAACATACCGGTAGGGGGATTCTCTTATCTGGTTATTTGATCCAGCGGGCGGCATTGCAACATACAAAAGCCGTTCATCACTGCGGTTTCGGGCATCTTGATCCATTTCAATAATGAATCGGGCTATGTCGGATTCGAGGGTGTATATGTCCGCCATAAATGGAATAACCCTGCTTTTTCCACGGTACTCGCAGAGTAGTCCTGAATAAATGGTGTGCAGCATTCGGGTGTTTTTATGAGTCTGTTCAATTTGCCGTGCTGCAAAGCCAAGCTTTGCTAGGGATTGTTCGGACAGTGTTGCCGTATCTTTTTGGAGTACAATGCAGCGATTGGGTGCATAGATTTCATATTCATGTAAAAATGATTCAACATATTGGAGCGCGGGAATATAGCCGTCAGCATTATAGGATTTAAACCATGTAATAGTTACGGTATTGTCCGCCTTATCGAGGATTGCTTTTGTATATGCAGAGAGCGTATAGGTTTTTTGCTGCGTTGCATCAATGCGGAGATATATGCGCTGCGATAAGAGTACTGTAAAGCATAGTATACCGCAGAACAAGAGGAGTTGTATGCTATGTTCTTTTATTCTCATTGATGATCTTCCTTTATTATCAGTATAAAAATATTAAAACCTACCCCCGCGGCGGTGAGAAGGAGATAAAATACAAAGTCCCTTGTATCGAAAATGCCGCGGGCAGCTGATTCAAAGTGCAACGTAAATGAGCAATACCGTAATAGTGCAGCGAGATGTTGCGGCAGGGGCAGTAATTGCGGAATGAGATGGCTTGCAGTGAAAAAAAGTCCTGTCAAGAATGAAAGCAGAAAACTTACTGCTGCGTGCGCTGCTATACACGAGAGTGCTAAAGAAAGTGCGATAACGGCTGCTCCAAATAAAAAAAGTGCTGCGGCTGATAGTATAAACGATAGTGCGTCAAAATATACCAGCGGCAGAACCGATAGAGGAATACACAGCAGCATGAAAAATAGCACTGTAAAGCATACGAGTAAGGCAGCATATTTCCCCAGCACAAAAGTTATTTTTGAAACAGGGTATGAGGCAAGCAGCCTATCTGTTTGAAATTTTACTTCATCTGTCCAAATATTCATAGTAAGCAGCGGTAAAATGGTGCAAAATAATAACGGTATATTGAGGAAAAATGAACGGAAATCAGAAAAACCTGCCGAAAACCAGTAGCCTGATCCGGTAAACGGCAGTGCTGCGCCGGCGTACAGTACCGCTAAGGTGATATAGACGGTGCCGCCTGTTGCGAGGGTAGAGAGTTCTTTGAAAAAGAGTGTTTTGAATGCAAGCGTTTTCGGTACGCCGAGTTGAACACTGTTGGTACGTAAAATGCGTGTGAGCATGGTTTAATCCTGTGCAGTATTTTTTTCTGGATGCTTATGCCCAGCGGAAGTAAATGCGCTTTTTTCAAGTCCTGCATAAAACTGAAATGCAGACAGTAAAAGAGAAGGTGCTCCGCTCGGAATTTCCATGCCGCAATCTTGGGAGAGGGTTTCTGCAAGTTCCTGACGTGAGCCTTTAGCAATAATATTCCCTTTGTGGAGCAATATATGGCGTGAGCATAACCGTTCTGCAATATCGAGCTGATGTGTACAGAGGATGACTGCCGATTGCAGTGATAACGTGAGGATTTTTTTTTCAAAATCAGCTGTTTGCAATGCATCAAGCCCCGAAACCGGTTCATCAAGTAAGATAAGCTGCGGTCGGTGAATAATAGCCTGCGCGAGTCCTACCCGCTGGCGGTATCCTTTTGAGAGCGTTTTTATCGGTTTACGGAATACTTCTTGCAGATCAGTAAATTCAAGGACTTCTTCAAGTGCTGCAGTGAAACGGTGTGCGGGGATACCGCGCATTTGTAAGGTAAATAGAAGAAAATCTTGTACCGTCATAGCATTGTATAAAGGATTTTGTTCATACAGTATGCCGATGTGTTGTTTTGCCTCGAGGGGTTCTTTTTCCATATCATACCCGCATACTTGCACTGAGCCGGAAGTAGGGCGGCGGTATCCGGCAATGATGCTCAAAATAGTGCTTTTCCCGGCACCGTTTAATCCCAATAATGAGTATATGCCTCCGGTTTCCGCAGTAAAGCTGATGTGCTCACAGCCGGTTATGGGCAGCCGTTTACTTCCGTAGTATTTGCTTATATTGTCTACTTCAAGAATAATCACCTATAACTCCTGTTATTGTATAATAGGGGATGTCATTGCCGACGCAAAAAGTTGGTTACTTTTTGCTACCGGCAACGACACCAGCATCAGCAAAGCTGATAACATCGCATCTAAATCTTCAGTTTTTGGACAGTCCCTCAGTTTTTAGAGGTTGCCAATAGGTCTAATGTCCGCAGTTACTGCCGTAATGCGCCGGTTTACTATTTCCGTAATATGAAATGTGATATGTCCGCATTTAATTGAAGCCGGTACTGCTGGTAAATAGCCGTACTGCTCCAGTAAAAAACCGCCGATTGTATCATAATAATGGGAATAAAAGGCTGTATGTAATAAATCATTACAGTCTTCCAAGGACATATCGCCGGGAATATGTACGAGGTGATCGCCTGTCATAGAAACGCATTGCATGGGGTTCCGTTTTGCTATTCCGTATTCATCATGGAGATGGCTAAATACGGCGGCGGTAATGTCGTCCATCGTTATTAAACCGGTAACAGTGCCGTGTTCATTTACTGCAATCACCATATTTTGTCTCTGGTTATTCATTATTTTAACGGCAGAAAAAACAGAAGCACTGTCGGGTACAAAAACAGCAGGACGTATTACAGCGGATAGCGGCATTGGGTGTTCAGAGTTCAGATTAAAAAGAATATCTTTGTAATGTACAATGCCGGTGATACACGTTCGCTCTTCATTGCAGACAGGCAGCCGTGAAAAAGTGCTGGTTTGAAATTGCTTAACAATCTGCCGCCATGAATCATGCACGGTAACAGATACTATGGCTGTCCTTGGTGTCATAATGCTGCGGAGTTTTAAGTGCTGCAATATCAGGGCATTTTCCAGCAGCTTTTCTTCGCCTGCTGCTACTGCACCATCAGCTTGCGCTATTTTTACTAACAGCTGAAAATCCTTTTTTTTGAGCGTAGCCGGCTGCTGAGCTTCCGCAGTAGAAAAAAAGTGTAGCACTGCTTTTGAGAGCATCGAAAAAAAAGCAATAAGCGGCAGTAAAAGACGATATATTACCAAAAGAGGCAGTGCTGCATACATACCGAACGTTACCGGGTGTTCTGCTGCCGCTGCTTTAGGGAAGATTTCCGCTGTAATGATGATAAGCAATGCAATGCAAAGTGTTGCTGCGGGAACAGCTTTTGCGCCGAATACTGTTAAGGTGAATGCGGTCGTAAGACTTGCATTAAAGGTATTGACAAAATTAGTGCCGATAAGGGTAGCCGTAACGATTTTTTCTTTTATTTCTACCAGATAGGCAAGCCGTTGTGCATTTTTTTCCGGCATTTTTTTTAATTTGCGGTATTCGGCGCGGCTTATTGCAGTAACGGCTGTTTCTGCACCTGAAAAAAAAGCAGCGCAGATAAGCAGCACTGTAATCATCGCGAGTAACAGTGAAACAGGCATTGCTTAGGTTACCCTCACCTTGACAGAGGTAATACGCTGTGCATTTATTGCCGCTACGGTAAATGTATACGGAGGAATAGATAACGCAAACCCGCATTCAGGAATTTCCCCTGCTTTTTCCATGAGATACCCTCCTATAGTATCATAGTAGTCAGAGTGTAGATTAAGCCCAAATTGTTCATTTACTACCGTTAAACGTTCAGTACCGTCGAGTACTGTTTCGTTATATGCTTCGTATGGTGCCGGATCGGATATATTTTTACTGTTCTCTACTGTATCATATTCATCAAAAAGAGAACCGAATATTTCTTCATGTAAATCTTCTCCGGTAATGAGTCCCGCAGTACCGCCGTATTCGTCCAATACAATTGCCATGTTTTGTTTTTCCTGATGCAATTTACGTTCTATTTCAGAGAGTTTAGTTGTTTCAAATACAAACAGCGGTTTTCTAATATAGTGTTCAAAATGCAGCTGTTCCGCATTATCCGGATAGTTGGGAGAACACACATAGTCTTTCAAATAAAACACACCAATAATGTTATCTATGTCAGAGGAGTATACGGGCAATCGGGAATAATGAGAATCTTTTGCTAGTGCGATAATAGTATCCAGCGGTGTACCGGTTTGCACTGCGATAATTGATCTTCGCGGAGTCATGATTGTTTTTGCAGAAAAATCTCCGTATTGTAGGATTCTATTCAGTAACGCCCGCCCTTCAGATTCTATTATACCGTCTTCTTCTCGTTCAGCAAAAAAATCTTTTAAATCGGCTTCGGTAACAGCAGCAGCACTTTTTTGCACTGTAATCCCGCATAGATGAAGCAGTGCATCAGTAATAACATAAAAGCAGTATACTACAGGAGACATTACTGCCATAAAAAAGAGGATAAGGCGAGCGAAAGCAAAGCTTAATGTATCAGGATAAACAAGTGCAATTGATTTCGGCACTATCTCACCGAAAATTAAGACTAATACAGTTCCTGCCCCTACTGCGACAGCTAGCCCCGAATCTCCGAATAACGCCAGTGCCGCAGCAGTAAGCACCGCTGAAATTGCAATGTTCACAATACTATTCCCAATTAAAATTGCCGACAAAAATTTTTGCTTATTATGAAGCACCTTTGCTGCCTGTACTGCCGCGGCATACTGCTGTTCCTGCAAAAGCCTGAGCCGCAGGGTATTCAGCGATAAAAAAGCTGTCTCAGCGGAAGAAAAAAACATTGATAAAAGAAAGAGTAGTATAAGAGTGCCGAGCAGCACTAGTATACCGGAAAATTCAGCGTTTTCCATAATGAGGGTAATATATGAAGCCTGTTTTGAAACAGAAGTTTCCGGACAGGTTTATTGTTATACTATCATTTGTTATCATCTTGGATTTCCATTCGGCTTGCCGCATTATCTTACGCCGCTGTACCGGTTTAGAACCGGATAAGATTGGCTGTAATGAATAGACCTGTTCAGAAAGCTCGGTTTCCGACTCGATCTATTTATTTAGATTACTCGATATATGGAAAATGTCAAGCCGAAGCAAGGGTTATTATTTGCAATTACGGATTATAAGGCATAGCTCACGGGGCTTTCCAATAAATTCAAAAACACCCTATTTACAACATTGTACACGCTATATCTCGTGTTGGTTTAGTTTTATGCAACCGAAAAACACTATGAAATATACTTTTGGGACAGCTCATTCCTAACAAAGTTATCGAATAGGTCTAATGCAAGATAAAATAAAAACTACGCAATTTGTGATTGACAGAGGATAGAACATCACCTACACTAAAGAGCAATTTCAGCTACTAAACAGGTTTGCTGAAAAACACGAACCGCAACAAAAGGCGGATGGGCGAATGCGGCAGGAATAAGGCATGTGCATCGTCATTGCTATTATTACCGCCAGCGGTATTACCAGCGGTATTACCATCAGCTTTACTGATAACAAGCTTAAAATTAAGTCGCTGAATAAGGAAGGTTTGATGAAAAGAGAATTTCGGGATTGTATTATCATTGGATTTGCATTATTTGCAATGTTTTTTGGAGCAGGGAATTTGATATTTCCACCTCAGCTTGGATTTTTAACCGGTGGTAAATGGCTGGTTACATTTATTGCATTTGCAATTACCGGTATTGGTGTTCCTATTTTAGGAATCTTAGCGATGGGCAAAGCAGGCGGAGATATTCGTCATTTTGCAGGAAAAGTAAGTCCGCTCTTTGCCGATATCTTCGGTACAATAATTATGCTTGGAATAGGTCCTCTTTTAGCCCTTCCGCGTACTGCTGCAACAACATACGAAATCGGCATAGTCCCATTTAGCGATTCTATAAATCCGCTCGTAAGTTCAATTATTTTCTTTACAATTGTAGTATTTTTTTCGATTAAACCCTCACGTGTGATTGATACAATCGGTAAATATTTAACCCCAATGCTCATTGCCGTACTTGCTGCCATCGTGATACGCGGAATTGTTTTTCCGATTGGACCGCTCGAAAATCCGCCTGATCAAAATTTCTTTTTAAAAGGATTTTTAGAGGGCTATCAAACTATGGATGCGCTCGCTGCAATGCTCTTTGCCACTATTGTAATTAAAACCATCAAAGATAGAGGATACAAGGGTAACACAAGTATGTTGAAAATGAATATTGCAGCAGGTAGTGTTGCTGCACTTGGCTTGCTGCTCGTATATGGCGGGCTGATGTATGTCGGGGCTTCCGGCATTACTGTTTTCCCCAAGACAATCAGTAGAACTGCATTACTTATTAATGTATGTACCACTCTTTGGGGACATACAGGAAAAATTATTCTCGCACTTTCAATTGCGCTCGCGTGTTTTACCACTGCAATAGGTTTAACGGCAACAGCCGGACATTTTTTTAAACGGCTGTTTCGTGATAGAATTTCATACGAAGTTATTGTGATTATTGTTTCACTGTTTAGCTGCTGGCTTGCAAATTATGGGGTTGAAAATATTATCCGCTATTCCGTTCCTCTATTGGAAATACTGTATCCCGTTTGCATTTTATTAGTGCTTATGAACTTACTTGATGACTATATTCCTCATCGCCTTTTTTATGTCGGAGGGGTTACCGGAACGCTCATTGTTAGTATTTTACAGGCAGCAGCAGCGGCGCAAGACCTTGTAAATGACTTTTTAGGATTGTTTACTACACAAAAAGTAAGTCTGACTTGGCTTGATACCATTCTGTCGTTCCTGCCTTTAGCTAATATCGGCATAGGTTGGCTGTTTCCCGCTGCTGTCTGTGCACTTATATTCGGGTGGTATGGCAAAAAAAATATACCAGCAGCTAAAAAATAATCAAAGAGCTGAGAGATTGCACTGCCATCGGTACCGATTTCCCTTAAAATGAGTGTAAATTAAATACCATCAAGGAATTGTAGTCATCGCCAATTTCTTGATGGTTCAATTTCATGGCTTGTCAATTTATTGGGGTACCTCTAAAAACGGGAGTTTTTAGAAGTGCGCTTTGGTCACCTGTGTCCTTAAGCTTTATTTGCGATGTTATGCTAATACATGTACATGTACAAGGATGTACATGTATTAGCCGCGAGTTTCGGTATCGCCGAAACATTATTAGATGGATGCCTTACGGCACGATAAACTGTAACTTTGAAAAAGTAGGGTGTATTTTTTATAGATTAAAGCTTAAAACCCGAATTAATAACTTAGCTTATTTGAGTAAAGCTCTGTTTTATTATAGTATTTACTTAAAACTTTTATCTAAGTATTTTAAGACTTGTTAAGGAAATCGACGAAATAAAAGTCCTTCGGACGGTCGTGGTGATATAATAATTAACTCGTTAAGAAAAATAAAACTTTATAGATATAATGAAGAAGAGGCGTAAGTCAATTGTATACCTCTTGACAATTTAGTGTAATTTTAAGATAATTATTTCGTAAAATATTACGAATATTAGAGGTATATATGATTGCTATAAAACCTGTTTCTGATTTGCGTAATTATAATGAAGTTTTGCAGGATGTTGCTGATGAATCGCCGGTTTTTCTTACTAAAAATGGCAGGGGGTGTTATGCGGTAATTTCCATAAGAGATTACGAAAAATTGACGGCTACGAAAACTCTTTTTTCTGAATTGAAGAAAGGTGAAGAATCTGCTTTGCAAAACGGATGGCTGGATCCAACTGAAGTCAGAAAAATGGCAGGACTTTGAATGTTTGAGATAAAGATTGCTCCGCAAGCGGCAGCAGATTTACTTGAAATCAAAGATTATATAGAGAATGAACTTCAAAATCCCATTGCTGCACATAATACCATTTCAAAAATTATAGAAACTTATGAAAATTTGACGGTTTTTCCAAACGTAGGGATTCCTGTGGAAAAATATGTTTCATTTCCTACGGATTATAAGTTCGTGCTTGCAAATAATTATTCAATATTTTATAGAATTGAAGACGAAGTTATAAGAATTGTAAGGATTTTGTATTCAAGAAGAGATTTTATTCGTATTTTATTTGGAGAGAATAGCAAATAGCGTCTAACACCCGCTTCAACCTAGCCGCAAATGCAGGTTAAGCGGAAGTTGTACTGACAGGATGTCAGTGATTCCAAACAGTATTGGGGCTGTCATCGCTTCTGAGGCAAACCATGGACATCCTTGTCCGTTTTGCAAAGCTGCCGCGGATATGGCATCTTCTAAAAATCTATACCTGAGCTTTTTGCAGATACCCTATTGACTGCTTGCTACACATGGCAGCATTGCCAAACGAGCATAGATATTTATGATTTACATCAAAAGTAAGTTTTTACGAAGTATAATGAGTAATATTTAAAATAAAAAACCGGGAACACTACGGCACAAGAAAAATTAATCTACCGCTGCTTCCTTCCGGATCTGACGGGGTTCGAAAAACTTTCTTTGCATAGGTCCCGGTACGGAGAGAGAGGGATTCGAACCCTCGGTACCCTTTCGGGCACACACGACTTCCAATCGTGTACCTTCGACCACTCGGACATCTCTCCAAAGCGGAAATCATGCAGAATATCTGCTTAGTAAATATACATTAATGAGAGCATACTCGAATCTCTACAAACGGAGAGAGGGGGATTCGAACCCCCGGTACCGCTACCGGTACAACGGTTTTCGAGACCGCCCGATTCGACCGCTCTCGCATCTCTCCTAGAAAAAATAAGACTGTCGTTTGACAGTCTTATGTGATGAGACTAGGCGGACTCGAACCGCCGACCTTCAGATCCGCAATCTGACGCTCTGATCCAACTGAGCTATAATCTCAGATAATAAATAACATAGGAAAAACCTATGCGATGAGACTAGGCGGACTCGAACCGCCGACCTTCAGATCCGCAATCTGACGCTCTGATCCAACTGAGCTATAATCTCAAGTAACTACGGAGCAGGGGGGATTCGAACCCCCGGTACCCGGATGGGTACAACTCCTTAGCAGGGAGCCCGATTCGGCCGCTCTCGCACCGCTCCAACGTAATACCTGCTTCATCCTTATGTACATTGCTGTACACCCACGGAGCAGGGGGGATTCGAACCCCCGGTACCTCGCGGCACAACGGTTTTCAAGACCGCCGCCTTCAACCACTCGGCCACCGCTCCTAACACTTTTAGATACTAACCGAAATATCGAATAATGTCAAGTAACTTACAAACATTATTAGCATTATTTTTATATTAAATAAATCTGTCCAAAATTGGCATCAGAATTTTTCCGATGATTTCCGCGGCGACCATTTTTAAATGTTCAACGCTGAGACCAAAGTTGACATTATCAAAAAACAATGTTGGGCGCACTTTTCGCAAGCGGCACAAACAGCTGCGTTTATAGAACCGTAGGAATTTCATAAAGCCGCTGCCGGCTTTAATGATTGTGCTTCGGTGATATGTATTTTAAAACTTAAAAACTTTACAAGTTGGACAGCTTTGTTCCCTTATGTATGTATCGTTACCGGTTCATTACCCTGAATGCAGTCATTTTGTTTAATGTATACGTCCATTTGGGGAAATGGAATGGTTATCCCCTCCTCGGTAAGCCGCTTGTATGCTTCAACAAAAAGCGAATTACGCAGAGGCATAAAATCTTCCAATTTTACCCACGTTCTAAGTGTAAGGGTAATTGCTGAATTGGCAAATTCTGTCCACGCAATAGACGGTGCAGGCGATTCCGCAACATAAGGATTCTTTTTTGCCGTATCAAGCAACACTGCCTCTACTTTTTTTAAATCGCTCCCGTATGCAACTGCAAAATCAGTAGTAACCCGCCGAATAGGAAAATAAGAATAGTTGACAAGGTTTGCTTTGATAATTGTTTCATTGGGGATACGGACATATTGATTATCAAAAGTTTTAAGCGTAACCGATAACAGATTAATAGACTGCACCGTACCCATAGTACCGGAAATTTCTATTGTATCGCCAATTTTAAATGCGCACTCTGTAATAACAAACAAGCCGGAAATAATATTTGAAACAGAAGTCTGCGCTGCAAAACCGATTGCAACTCCCGCAATACCTGCTGCGCCTAAAATCGCACTAATATTGATTCCAAACCTGTGGAAAACAGTTAAAACCATAATAGCAAACGCACTATACCGTATGGTTTTTTTGATGATATGTTGAGTTTGCAATGAACATTTTTTTAGGGCAATTTTTTTGATCAATCTTCCGATAATCGTGAAAAAAATATAAATAAACAATAACAAAAATATAAGTTTAATAAACTCATATAATTTAACAACTTCGGCTATTTCTTTCCAATTCCGCGGTATGGATAAAAATGTACTAATATTTTCAGTTAAGGTATTCATCTGATGATTATACCACATATTTTTTCTTCAATACAAGTACGGTAGCGGATAATGAGTTGAGTGAGTATCGGATAATGAGACAGGAGAAAAGCTTGGAGCTTTTTGCTAAAAACTCGGTTAGTTTTTTAGAGATACAGTGCTGTGTATTAAATCTGTTCTGAAACGGAAATTTCCGAACAAGTTTATTGCTGAATTGCCGTATCTCTGCTATACTATAATTATGAGTTTCGTACGGAAATTGCCGATCGGCGTACAAAGTTTTGAAAAACTACGGCACAATGGCTATATTTATGTCGATAAAACAGCGTTTATCTGGAAACTTACTCAAGGAAGTAATCCATATTTCTTAAGCCGTCCGCGACGGTTCGGTAAGAGTCTCTTTCTTTCCACATTAGCGGCGTACT
>JBQMYN010000044.1:0-20092 GCA_052173475.1 Treponema sp. | reverse complement strand
ACTCGTTGTCAGCTATGCTGATAAGGCATCTTCTAAAAATCTAACCGAGTTTTTAAAGATGCCCTATAGCTGTTTGGAAAATTCAGTTTCGGAACAGGTCTAGTGTCCTACACCTGTCCGCGCCGGCAGCACTGCGGTATCGCCGGTTTCTTCAATATGAAGAAACACTTTGTTGGGCAAACACGCATTCCAGTCGCCTTGTTTTTTTAAGGCGGGTGCAGCCATACAAGTTTTATTTGGACATGCTGATGAAACAATCCTTGCAGAGTTATTTTCTATACGTATTTCTGTCATACCGCGCGCACCCGGCAGCTTAATAGTTTGCGGTATATTCAGCGGATATACCCATGTTCCGGACGGTGTTTGCACAATCAATTTACCGGATTGCTCGGTATTTCCATAGAGTGCAATACCTGCGAGCAAAATTACTACAACAAGTACGGCAAAAATAACCATATCCCCTATTCGTAATGAGCGTACTACTTTCATACGTATAAACTTCTCCGTACTTTACGCGCCATCAACGCACGATTGATACATCCTTTCAGCCCTGAAGAAAAAAAAGCCGAAAGCATATTTTGCGCTTCAATAGTTTTTTCATATCCAAATTGAATTTGCTTTTCCGGTTGCGAAAAATCATGCGAAGAGCGTTCATTTATAAGATTGATATAGGTAGACGGATAGTCAAAACGGCTTCGGGGAATATGCGAAGATGTACAATTCAGAGTCCGGATCAAAACTGCTAACGAAGAATCAAGGGCATCCGGCTCAATCGTTTCAAAAGCACCGAAGGTAAGTGCCAGCACATTCTTGTATCCTTGTTTTTTCGCAATCCAAACAGGGGTATTGTTTATAGTACAGGCATCAATAAGCCGTGCATTTCCCCGCTTTACCGGAATAAAAAGTCCCGGATAGGAAGAACTTGCCCTCATTGCATCGGCAAGAAGCCCTGATTGCAATATCACTTCTTTCCCATTACATAAATCAAGCGCATTACAGAAAAACGGAATACTACAATCGGCAAATGTTTTGCCTTCCGAGAGTTCATAAAAAAGCTTATAGACTTTTTCTCCTGAATCCGCTCCTGTTCCTGAAATCATACGAGTCAGCAGTGCTCCATATTGGATAAGATGATTGAGTGCATTTTTAAAAATGGGAACTTGTACGCCTCCAACATATTGATGTACATCAAAGGAATCTTCAAATACACTTTCCATTTTACTCGTTGGTACACCCAATGCATACAGTCCGCCGACAATCGAGCCGATTGAGCAGCCGACAATGCAATCTGGTTTTGGCAGCTTCAATTCCTCCAGTGCTTTAAAAAAACCGATATACGCCAGTCCGGCAGCACCGCCGCCTGATAATACAAGTGCCCATTTCATAGTGCTGATCAGTATACAAAAAAAATCACTTTACTGCTATAGGGCATAATAGACATGACAGGGATTCCGCATTATAAAAAATATACTGTACGTCCTTGTACATGTATTAGCATAACATCACATCGAAATCTAAGGAAACAGGTGAGCAAAGCTCACCATCAAAAACTGTTTCACAATCCGCTTTAGGGGATATAATCAATCATTTCCTTACAGAAAAAGCCGATAGGCTTTCAGTTTTTGGACAGCCCCAAGTTTCCAATAATGTTTCGGCAATGTAAGCATCATCTGACGGCTTAACAGATGCAAGATGCAGCAGCAGCCTTTTTTCTGATATGAACGCTATAATTGGTATGCGGCAAAACCGGAGTGCTTTTTTTACTGCTTCCGTTTTTTTTATGCCATGCAGACAAATTGCCCATGAAGGAAAATATGTATCAGGAGTACTGCCGCCGCCAAGTGAAAACGGATACTCTATCACAAAAGCTGTTTTTTCCGGCAGCATAGCGGCGATTGCTTCACTGCGGCGTTTAATTACCTGCTGGTCAGTAAAAAGTGCTTGTGTTGCAGCACTTTTACCGTTATTCAAATAGCGGATCAGCGTTTCTTCCATAAGAGCCGCAATAATCCGGCTCACTCGATAGGTACGCATGAGCGGATGCCGGGCGATACAGTCAACAACCTGTTTTTTTCCTACTATCCATCCACATTGCGGTCCTCCAAGCATTTTATCACCTGAAAAACATACTAAATCAGCACCGGCTTTTAGAAAAGCCGCTACCGGCGGCTCATCCGGTATTCCTGCATCGAGATTGCCTGACCCCTGATCTGCAACAAGCAATACATGCGGCGGCAGTATTGCTTTAATAGCTGCGAGAGAGGGGCTTTCTGTAAATCCTCGTATTCTATAGTTTGACGTATGAACCCATAAAAAAAGAGCGGTGTGTTCAGTTATTGCATTGGTAATGTCGTCAAGCGTTGTAATATTGGTAGTGCCTACTTCTACAAGGGTGCATCCCGCTTCTTTCAGAATATCGGGAATACGGAAACCGCCGCCTATTTGTACTTGTTGACCCCGAGTTACAATGACTTCTTTTCCCTCCGCTAATGCTTTTAATAACAAAAAAACGGCGGCGGCATTATTATTAAGCATCAGGGCAGCTTCTGCACCTACCAATGTTTGCATTGCGTACAGCGCAAATGGAAAGCGCATACCGCGTTTTCCGTCTTCCAAATCCATTTCAATGGCTGAGTATGATTCGGCATTCTGTTTTACTGCATCCCAAACCCCGTCCAGTAAAGGACTTCGCCCAAGGTTAGTATGGAGAATAATACCTGTTGCATTAATAACACGGGTAATACGTTGCCGTGCATACTGCATACATCGTAGATGTATTTCCTGTACACATACATCAAACGAAGGAATAGACCCGCCATTACGAGCATTTTCTCTAATCTGTCTTATGTACTCGGCAGCGGCACATACCGCAATGGGTCTACCGATACTATTGATACTTTCACTCAGTAACGGTGCTGAAAGCAGCCTTTCAATTTGCGGTATGTGTGCTAAAGAATTACTGTGCATAGAAGTGAATGCGCCCCGCTCCTAGCTATGATTTTTTGCTTCTTTTTCATGGTATGCTTTCTCGTATACTGCAAGATATTTTTTTGCAGAACTATCCCATGAAAAATCCTGTTTCATAGCCTTTCTCCTCATCTTTTTGATATGTTCAGGCTGTTCGTTCCATATCTTTACTGCATAGCTGACAATATCATAGATACCCTGAGGAGTAAGGTTATCAAAGATAAAACCTGTTCCATCCTTTGTTTCCGGATTATAGTTTTCAACAGTATCAGCAAGCCCGCCTGTATTCCGGACAATCGGCAATGTGCCGTATAATAATGAATACATTTGATTTAATCCGCAGGGTTCATATCGTGAGGGCATCAAGAAAAAATCACTGCCTGCTTCTATTAAATGACTCAATTCTTCATCATAGCCGATATAAACTTTTAGATTCGGTAATTTCTGCGCAAGCGAATGTAATTCATTTTCACACCATCTATCGCCTGATCCTAACACCACCAGCTGTATAGGGAGCTCTTGACATATTTTAAATGCTGAGCCATACGCAGGACCAAAGAGTTCTGCCACTCCTTTTTGATCCGTTAGCCGTGTTACCATACCAAAAAGCGGAATATTTTTATCTTTCGGTAAACCGAGCTTTGTTTGCAGTGCCGCCTTATTCTTTGCTTTTCCTGCCGGCGTTTTATATGGATACGGAATATAGCGATCCGTAGAAGGATTCCATACGTCAGTATCAACTCCATTTAAAATGCCGGTTAATTCATTGTTTCTATATTGTAATACTGCTTCCATACGGAAACCGTACTCACTTTTCTGTATTTCTTTTGCGTATGTTGGCGAAACCGTTGTAAGCTGGTCTGAAGATATAAGCCCCGCTTTCAAAAAATTAATACGATCCCAATCTTCAAACCCTGCATTATAAAAATGTACCCAGTCAATACCGGTTTCAGCATAGAGCATTTTATTATAAATGCCCTGATATCCGATATTATGAATTGTAAATACACTTGCAGTATTTTTAAAGTCATCATACCCCTGTCCGAATTTCAGCAAAACCGGTATTAAGGCAGTCGGCCAATCATGGGCATGCATAATATCGGGTATCCATCCTTCTTTACGGCATAATTCAAAGGCTCCGTGGCAGAGCATTGAAAAGCGTTTAGGGTTATCTTTAAAATCAGGCTCAAACACAGAACCATAAATCCCTTCTCTGCCGAAACATTCTTCATAATCAATAAAATATACCGGCACCGAAGAGTTAGGGAGTGTTGTTGTATATACTTCTGCCCAGTATTCGGCGAAACCGATATGAATACCTAATGGTCCCGGAATTGCTGTTAGTTTTTCCCGATTAATTTTATAATAGCGCGGCATCACAATCCGTACATCATGCCCTTGGTTTTTTAAATTATACGACAATGCCGATACAACATCTGCTAAACCGCCGGTTTTTGCAAAAGGAACCGCTTCACTAGCAACCATTAAAATACGCATATATATTCTCCTCTGAATCTAGGGCATCTCTAAAAACTCGGTTAGATTTTTAGAGGTGTTCCATCAGCACAGCTGATGACGATTTTTTTTTAATAAGTCTTTGCATTATTATAACTTATCAAAAAAACATCGCAAAACAAATCTAGGAAACCTCTAAAGAAAACTTCTAAAACCTGAGGTCTTTAGAGATTCCCAGTACCTAAGCCTGTAGCAATTGTAGCATACTTATTAAAAATATGAAAGAAAAATATTAGTAAAATTATTTGTTCCTTAATACTGACATCCTCGTTAGCACAGCCAATAGCAAGTTTAAAATTAAGACTTGATATACCCAACCTGTTTCATAACTTTGTTGTTAGGCAGGTTTAATGAGGAGATTGCAGCGGTTTTATTGACAGCACCGGCAATTTTCATCATTATAAATAAATTAAATACACTATTTTTCCATGAGGTTTACTAATGAATAATGATATTGCAGAGCAGTTTACACAACTGTATACTATTATTATGCAGCTGAGGAATCCTAACGGCGGATCCCCATGGGATATTGAACAAACTCCGATGAGTTTGCGCTCAACACTGTTGGAAGAAACGTATGAAACGATTGATGCAATAGAGGAGATTGCCGCCGATCCCCATGCAGCTCCTCATGTTGCAGAAGAATTAGGCGATGTAATGCTGAATGCGGTAATGATTGCCTATATGTTTGAGCAGAAAAAAGACTTTTCAGTTGCTGATGTCCTTCGGCAAGTAAATGAAAAATTAATACGGCGCCATCCCCATGTGTTTGGACAAACAGAAGGCTTCCATTTTTCCAGTGAATCTGAAAAACCTTCAACAGCGCAAACGGTACTTGAACAATGGGATGCTATTAAGGAAAAAGTTGAAGGAAGGACAGCGCAATCAGTGCTTGACAGTGTTCCAAAACATTTTCCGCCAATTCTCCGCGCCGTAAAGCTGCAAAAAAAAGCAGCAAAGAAAGGCTTTGACTGGGATAGTGCTGATGATGTTTGGAAGAAAATAGATGAAGAATGGAAAGAACTCCATGCCGCCATTGAAGAGCATGATGCCGCTCATATTGAAGAGGAATTCGGCGATTTGTTTTTTGCATTTATCAACCTCGCCCGTCATTTGCATATTAATCCGTCGATTGCATTAAGCAGCACGAACACTAAGTTTGAGCGGCGCTTTCGTTTTGTAGAACAGAAAATGCATGAAGCAGCTATTCCCTGTACGCATGAAAATCTTATGCAGATGGATAGCTTTTGGAATGAGGCAAAGCAGGCGGAGCGGCATGGCACAAATAGCTAAAAACACATCGCATACAGAAGCATATAATTGTGCCGTTATTCTTGGAGCAACCGCAACGGGTAAGACAGCACTTGCCGTAAGACTTGCCCACTTAAAAAGTGGTGAAATTATTTCAGCAGATTCCCGGCAAGTATATCGAGGACTCGATATAGGCAGCGGAAAAGATATCCACGAATACGGAACAATTCCCTATCATCTCATCGACATTTGCGATCTCAACGATGAATTCACCGTCTTCCATTTTCAAAAAGCAGTATATAATTTATTTCCAACGCTGCTCCAAAAAAACACCCTGCCTATTATTGCCGGAGGGACAGGTCTCTACTTGGATTCAATTCTGCGGTGCTATCAGCTCATCGCGGTACCGGAAAACCCGGCACTCCGTGCGGAGCTTGCAGACAAACCGCTTAAAGAATTACAACAGTTGCTGCTGACACTTAAACCTGAAATTCACAATACCACTGATTTAGAACAGCCGGCACGCATCATCAGAGCAATTGAAATTTCACTGTATAATAAAACACATCCGCAAACACTTGCTGCATTGAGTAACGCTGTACCGCATATTGTACCAAAAGTATACAGAATTTTTTTTGATCGACCGATACTCAGGCAGCGTATTCATCAACGTCTTATTGCCCGCCTTGAATTAGGTATGCTTGAAGAAACAGAACAGCTCCATACTAAAGGCTATACATGGGAGCAGCTTGAAAATCTCGGTTTAGAATACCGCTATACAGCACAGTATTTGCAAGGAAAAATCGCTGACAAGGAAACATTTATACAAACACTTTATCATGCAATTTGTCAGTTCGCAAAACGGCAAGAAACATGGTTTCGCCGAATGGAACGGCATGGCATTTCCATTACACTACTCAACGGCGAAACCTTACAGCAGCGAACTACTGAGGATATTTTTGCCGATTTAGGCATATACTAATAGATAGGTACTGTATGCGGGAAACGGGGGCTGTTACACTTATGCAACAACATGTGCAGATTCTGCAACTTCACTAATATAACCGGTACGCAAACAAAGATCGAACATATCGTTCTTTAAAAAATCTTCACTGATTTTTTCATATCCTTCTTTATCATGGCAAATACGGATATAGTATCCTTCATCGGTTTGGTTTAAAATTGAAAAATAAGAAATTTCTCCGGGAATACTCTTTATTGAATATATTTTCATCATAAGCCTCCTGACTGAAATTGTGTATACACGCGGTATGAAATATTCATATACACATATTTTAAGTTTCGGCACCGGAATAATATGCTTTAGGAAAATTCCTGTACGATATGAATGATACTGCCCTTTATTACATGCCACTATCTATAGCGGATTATAGGGAAGAATAAGACTGGCTACATCAAGCTCTTTTTTGCTATAGAGCCTATTCGGAAATTTCAGTTTCAGAATAAGCTGCCGCGAAACGCGATAGTATCAGCTATGCTGAAAGCAATATTTTGTAGAAGAAAACAGTATAGGGCATCTCTAAAAACTCGGTTAGATTTTTAGAAGATGCCTTATCAGCATAGCTGACAACGAGTTTTTTGATAAGTCCTTTAACTATTATGACTTATCGAAAAACATCGCAAATAAATCTAAGGAAAACCTCTTAAAAACTGAAGTTTTTAGAGGTTCCCTATAGTAATTTGACATCCATTCCTAATTTTAGTATCTTAGTATCTATGAAAATGAAATTATCTTATGTGATACTTTTTTTAGTATGTATACTAAGCTGTCAGGGTAAAGGAAACGCAGCAGAACAGAGTCGCAATCCGCTGAAACAGTTAGAATCGTTTGGTTTTTTTGTGTATGATGATCCGGTTGATGTGAGCAAATTGCAACTAAAAACTATGGACGGCAATGCAGTTTCATTAAAAGATTTCCAAGGTTCTCTTGTGTTTTTGAATTTCTGGGCATCATGGTGTCCTCCATGCCGTGCAGAAATGCCTTCAATCGAGCGTTTGCACAATGCTATGCAGGGTAAAAATTTCCATATTGTTGCGGTAAATGCCGGAGAGCAGCAGGCGCAGGTTTCCGAATTTCTTAAAAAAAATAAGTACACACTACCTGTTTTTTTAGATGAGCGAGGTTTCCTAACCGCATCGTTTGCATCGCGGGGCATTCCTACTACCTATCTTGTGAGCAAAGAAGGGAAAATGGTTGCGGTACGACCCGGTGCTATGGAATATGATCAGCCTTCGTTAATCAGCATATTTAAGGAATTAGCCGATGATTAGCAGTACGCTCCCTTCACTATTCGGATCTTTTGCTGCTGGGCTTTTATCGTTTTTGAGTCCGTGCGTACTTCCGCTTATTCCGGTATATCTTTCATTTATTTCAGGCGAATCGCTTGCACAAATACGCAGCGGCAAAGAAGGAAAATTCCGCTTATTCTTACGCAGCGTTAGTTTTGTTCTTGGCTTTACGGTAATCTTTGTGCTGCTTGCCTTGCTATTCGGAACAGGCGCACACTTTATCGGCAGCGTTATGCCGCTTATTATTATGAAAGCTGCCGGCATTTTGGTTATTATGCTTGGACTTAATATGCTGTTTGATTTTATCCCGTTTCTTAGGGGTACGGTTACAGCACAATTACCCCGAGAAGCAGCAGGGTTTTCAAAAGCATTTGTATTTGGGATGCTTTTTGCAGCAGGCTGGAGTCCGTGTATTGGTCCGATTTTATCTTCTATTCTGCTTTTTGCTGCCCAATCAGGTAATGCACTACATTCGGTGATACTGCTTGCGGCTTATTCGCTGGGGCTTGGTATTCCTTTTTTACTTGCCGGTCTCTTTTTTGATAAAGCAGAACCTATTTTCCGATGGTTTAAGAAACATACTCGCGGTGTAAAAATAACTGCAGGGCTTATGATTATTTTCTTTGGTATCCTCATGCTTACTTCAGGTCTTTCAAGCTTAAGCGTTTTCTTCATCAAAATGGGGTATGCGCTTGAGGAGTATGCCGCATCGGGAACACCGCCTTTTAGTACAATTGCCGGAGCACTTGCCCGATGGCTGCAATTCCAAGGGGCATAAGAGCCTCCGCTGATTAAAAGAAAATACCCTCTGTATTTCTCATTGATGCGCAGGACAATCCTAAAATAAGCATCTTATCAGTCAAGGGGGTGTCCCAAAAGCAACCAGCGTTTGGGATGCCCCCTGCTTATCAATGCGGCATGGCTTACAGCACAAAAACTGCCGGCTATACATCACCCAGCAGCATACCGGCAATAACTAAAATCAAGCAAACCGGTACAAATAGGTATTTCATATACGGAACATACCATTTCCCAATTTTCCGGCGGGCATGGACGTTTATATCGTCAAGTGTCTTTTCAGCACCATATATCCAGAAAATAATGAATGCAGCAACAACTGCGGCAAGCGGAAATATGATAATTGCGACTATATCAGTAAAAAGGCTAAAAACTTTCATATTGAAATTAAGTGGAACAGCGATAGCCGCTGCAAGCAATGCAATATATGCAGCGGCATATTTTCTGCGTATTCTAAACTTTGACATGAGTGCTTCTACCGGAACTTCCAGCATGCTAATGGACGAAGTAAGAGCGGCAAAAAGTACACTTATAAAAAATAATATCCCAAAGATATATCCTGCAGGAAGTTGTACAATGATTCGAGGAACAGTAATAAAAAGAAGTGCCGCTCCGGCATTAGGGTCAATTCCAAATGCATAGGCTGCTGGGATTGTAAAAAGCGCACACATAATCGAGGCAAGAAAATCAAGTGCGGCAGTTTGCCATGCTGTTTTTGGAATGTCGGTTTTTTCCGGCATATAGCTGCCATACACAAGCATTCCCGCACCGCCAAGGCTAAGGGTAAAGAATGCCATTCCCAAGGCATACACCCAAATACGGACTTTCATAAGCTCATGCCATTTAGGGGTAAATAGGAACGTTACCCCCTCTAAAGCTCCGGGAAGGGTTAGTGCGCGGATAACAATAACCAAAACAACCAGATAAAAAACCGCCATCATGCTAGCGGTAAAACGTTCAATACCTTTTTGAATACCAAAACTGACAATGATTGCCGTACAAAAAATAGCGGCAAGAGTCCACGGAATATTTGCGGCAGTTCCTGCAAACGACTCGAAACATGCGGCACTATCCGCCGCAGTAAATGCATTTGCTGCGGCAAGAACCAGATAGCGGACTATCCAGCCGATAATAACGGTATAAAACGATAAAATACCGATTAATGCCGCAACCGGAAACCACCCGATGGCTTTCAACGGGGATGGAGCGGCAGTTTCCGCAAATACGGTTTCAAAGGAAACTACCGGACCTTTCCTCATTTTTCTTCCAAATGCATACTCCCCCATCAAGCCGAATACTGAAAATCCAAATAGAAAAATGAGATAGGGAATTAAAAACGTAATACCGCCAAATTCACCTAAACGTGCCGGAAACATCCAAATATTTGCAAGTCCCATTGCAGAACCGACACAGGCAAGTACCATACCGATGTTTGTTTTAAATAATTCTCTTTTTTTTCTTTCCATACCTCGATTCCAGCGTATGCTGCTCCACATTATCACGGCAGCACTGTTCCGCAATGGAAGCTGCCGAACAGGTTGCCTTGAAATACGATGTTCTAAATAATCTCAGAAGCATCATACACTAAAGCCCGCCTTTTTTGATTTCAAAATGGCTAAAGCTTAGTACGAATGCTGCCCGTCCTTGTGTAACAGATCGTAAATCGGTCGAAAAACCAAACAATTGTGCCATCGGGGCTTGCGCATGGACAACATCCGAATCCGGTTTTGCATCCATTCCAAGAACCATACCGCCGCGTTGGGTAATTTGACTCATCGCATCGCCGATAAACTCTTTTGGACTCATAATATCAACATTCATTACAGGTTCCAGCAGCTCAGGAGATGCTTTCCGGCATGCTTCATCAAATCCCATTGCAGCAGCAGCTTCAAAAGCAAACGGCGTTGAGGTAAGTTCATCATATACTGCCGCGAGCAGCGTTACACAAATATCCGTACAAGGATAGCCGTAACGGATACCCGCATTAAATGACGCGGAAATTGCGTGTTCTACCGCTGTTAAAATTTCCTCAGGCAGTGTATTCGGTTGGCGGATATTTGCAGCAGCGACCTTAACATTGCTTTTAAAACAGTTACCGCTGCCTCGTTCTTGCGGTTCAACACGCAGTGTAAGCTGAGCTGTTTGTTCTTTACCGCCGAGTATTTTACTGTAAGTTTCGGTGTGTTCAGCTGCCTGTGTAATGGATTCGCGGTACGTAACTTGTGGTTTACCGATACGCGCCTCTACTTTAAAATCTTGTATCATGCGGGTAGTCAATACATCTAAATGCAGCTCTCCCATACCGGAAATAATAAGCTGCCCTGTTTCTGCATCTTCACGGCTGGTAAATGTGGGATCTTCCTTAGATAAAATAGCAAGAGTCTCTTTTAATTTAGCACTTTCAGACAGGCTTTTTGGTTCAACGGCAACAGAGATAACCGGCTCAGGGAACTGCATCGATTCTAACAATACGGGCATACCTTCGCTGCCGATTGTATCGCCGGTTTGCGCTAATTTTAAACCGATAAACACTGCAATATCACCTGCTTCAGCTGCATCAAGCGGTTCCGATTTGTTGGAATGCATACGCAAAATACGATTAACCCGCTCTCGTTTTTTCTTTCCAATGTTGTATACCTGATCCCCTGCTTTAATTTGTCCTGAATACATACGGACATAGCATAAAGAACCCGCTTCGCGATCATACTGAATCTTAAACACCAACCCTATTGGGATTTCTTCCTTTTTACAGGGAATAGAAACTTTTGTATTTTTTTTAACGTGTATTCCTTCTGCCGGCGCAATCTCATCAGGAGCGGGCAAATAATCGACAATCGCATCAATAAGCGGCTGAATACCAATATTACGGCGGGCTGCCCCACACAAAAAAGGGATATAGAAACGGTTTACTACTGCTGTGCGTATTTCTTTTTTGAGAAGATCAGGAGGAATTTCCTGCCCATCCAATACGAGTTCGGTAATATAATCAGAATATGACGAAACGACATCAATCATCTGCTCACGGTACTGTTCGGCAATTTCCTGATACTGCTCGGAAACAGGAGTTCGGGTATAGCGTTCCCCCTCGCTTTCTATATCCCAACGGATTTCTTCCATAGTAATGAGATCAATAACGCCTTCAAAGCTATCTCCGCTGCCGATCGGAATTTGAAGCGGAGCCGCAGCACAGGTAAATTTTTTTTCAATATCTTCCATAACGCCAAAAAAATCTGCACCGGTTCTATCCATTTTATTTACAAAGCAAATACGGGGAACATGATACCGGTCTGCCTGCCGCCAAACGGTCTCCGTCTGAGGCTGTACACCGCCTACAGCGCATAAAACCGCTACAGCTCCATCGAGTACCCGCAATGACCGCTCTACCTCAGCAGTAAAATCAACATGACCGGGGGTATCAATAATATTGATTTGATAATCTTTCCAGTATGTGGTTGTGGCTGCACTTTGGATAGTAATACCGCGTTCTTGCTCCTGCTGCATCCAGTCCATTGCAGCAGCACCGTCATCAATTTCACCAATTCGATGTATCTTTCCTGTATAAAAAAGAATTCGTTCTGTTGTTGTTGTTTTACCCGCATCAATATGCGCCATAATGCCGATATTCCGCATAGTAGTAAGCATACAGTATTTCTCCCTATAAATGTATCAGTCTAACAAAAAACGGCAACTTGCACAAGAATAAACCTGTTCCTAAATGGAAGTTTCCTACTAGGTCTAATATATCGATGGGCAGACGGCTTTGCCGCTCTATTAGGTTGGAACTAAAATCATTTTCAGTTAAGAAAATTTCACTTAAAAGGGGAAAAATAATTTTTGTAAGAATATCTGACAGATTTTACAAATTCATTCGTCGTTAATAACAAAAACGGGCGGAATAGACGGTATTCGAGAATACAATCTTTTGGATTCAAGTCTAAAATCAATATTTCAAACTTTCGACGAAAAAGAATTATATCCCTCAATTTTGGATAAAGCGGCGCAGCTTTGTTACGCATTAATTGAAAATCATCCTTTTTTAGACGGCAACAAAAGAATTAGCGTTCATCTAACGCTCATTTTTCTTAAAATAAACAGAATTGATTTGAATTACAGTCAGGAAGAGTTAATTGATTTTGGATTAAAAATAGCTTCGGGAAAAATGAAAAAAGATGAAATAAAGGAATGGCTTGTAAATCATAGCAAATAAACGCCTAACACCGTTTTCAAAGCCGACAAACGGGTCAAGCCCGTTTGCGGTTTAAAACAATGATGGGCATCTGCAAAAAAACTCAGGTACAGATTTTTAGAAGATACCGTATCAGCAAAGCTTACGATGAGTTTTCATAAGTTTTAGTATACCAATAACTTATAAAAAGATAGCCGGTAGTATCCCGAAAGCACGAAACTGTTGGGATACCCCTTCCCTAATGGTATACACCGCTTTTTCCTCTATCCGGTTTAGGTGCGAACCAGCAGGGTATGCAGCTTGTATTACCCGCAGTATTCAGTTATTATCAAACAATATGGAGCATATCTATTCAATACAAGAAATAACCGGCGTTATTAAAACACTATTCGATCGGCAATTTGGTTCATTAAAATTAACAGGTGAAATTTCAAATTACCGTCCTTCAAGTACCGGACATCTGTACTTTACTTTAAAAGATGAAAAAGCTGCTATCCAAGCTGTTATGTTCAAAGGAAAAGCATGGACGCTTGGATTTGAACCTAAGGATGGCGTACAAGTTGTTGTCTCCGGCACGCTATCGGTGTATGAGCAGCGCGGAACATATCAAATTATGATTGATAAAATGGAGCTTGCCGGCGAAGGTGTTTTATTACGCTTGCTTGAGGAGCGTAAGCAGAAGTTGGCAGCTGAAGGTTTATTTGATCAAGAGAGGAAACGACCGCTGCCGTTTTTTCCAAGGCAGATAGCAGTTATTACTAGCCCTACCGGTGCAGCACTTCGTGATATTCTTACCATACTCGGTCGTAGAAATAAAAAAGTAAGTGTTACAATACTCCCCGCTCCAGTACAAGGAAATGAAGCTGCTGCCATATTAGTACGTCAGCTTGAAATTGCAAACCGTTATAAACTAGGTGACATCATTATTATTGGACGCGGAGGCGGTTCGCTGGAAGATCTCTTACCCTTTTCCAATGAAGACGTTGTCCGCGCGGTGGCTGCATCGAAAATTCCGGTTATCAGTGCTGTAGGACATGAGATAGACTGGACACTCTCTGATTTTGCTGCCGATATACGGGCACCGACTCCTTCGGCTGCAGCAGAATTAGCTGTGCCGGTACTGGAGGACATTACTGCTGATATAGAACGATGTAAGCAAGAGCTGATACATACGGTAATCGCCTCCCTTGAAAAAATACGGCTTACTATTAAAAGTTTCTCACCAGAATCGTTGGAAATGCGTTTCCGTAGAATTGAACAGCCGATGCTGATGCGTCTTGATGACGCGAAAGAAAATATACTGTTTTTTATGCAAGAACGATTAAGCAGTGAAAAGCATAAACTTGCACTGCTGGCTAAAACTATTGAGTCCGCCAATCCGCAGGATATTCTTCAGCGGGGCTATGCAATTGTGCAAGATAAAAAAACCGGCACTATTATCCGTAATGCAGCAGCGGTAGAAGCGGAACAGCAACTGACAATTGTTCTGCATACCGGCAGCTTTGCAGCCCGCGCTGAATAGATATATGTCTTTGATTATTTTGGTACCCGTTGATGTATCAGGCGTTGCAGAAGAGATGCAAAAGTTGGACGGTTTGACCCTGTCATCACCGAAAGCATGAACGAGATGGCTTCCGATGCTGTGGAGATTAACAACGCCGTCCAAGAAGTAACCGAGATTACGCAAAAGAATAAGCGAAGCATTGGGCACTGGCATCTGAGGTCTCTAAGTTTAAAGTGTAATCTTTTGCAAATATAGGGGCATCTACTGCGCCGTTTTATTAAAGATGTATTTTTATAAATTATTACAAGGCACCTCTAAAAACTCGGTTAGATTTTTAGAGGTGTCCTATATCTGAAAAATTTTCAATCGGAACATAGACGCTATGAGCACCGTTTCCTACCGGTTTAAGTCATTGCTGGCAATGACGTTGGCGTAAGTAACCAACTTTTTGCCGCCGGCAACGACATCCACAAGGTTCTTCCGAAGAAGACTCTGCCGTCAGTCAATCCAATGGGATATTTCCTCTTTGCGAAATTGCCAAAAAGAAATAACCATACTATAATGATTACATGAACAGCATACGGAAATTGCCGATCGGCATACAGAGCTTTAAAGATTTACGAGAAAAAAGTTTTCTGTATGTAGATAAAACGGAATATCTTTTTCAATTAGTCAACAAGGGCAAAGTTTACTTTCTCAGTCGTCCGCGGAGATTTGGGAAGAGTCTGTTTCTTTCAACGATCGCAGCCTATTTTCTTGGACAAAAAGAGTTGTTCAAAGGGTTGTACCTTGAGCAGGCTGAGGAAGAGCTAGCTGTACAAGAAAATCGCACTACGTGGCAGGAATATCCAGTATTATCTCTTGATTTTAATACTGGTAACTACGGTGTTTCGGATGATTTAAGTATGAATTTAAATAATCATCTTTACAAGTGGGAAAAAGTATATGGAAGTGAAGCCTCTGAACAAAATTTTCCCCTTCGGTTTGCCGGTATTATTGAGCGGGCATATCAAAAAACGGGTAAACAAGTTGTCATTCTCGTCGATGAATACGATAAACCCCTGCTGCAAACAATGGGTGTAAATGAAGAGCTGAATGAGCAATACCGCAATGCACTCAAAGCCTTTTACTCGGTAATTAAAACATGCGACGAATATATCCGGTTTGCTTTTTTGACCGGTGTAACAAAATTCAGCAAGATTAGTATTTTCAGTGATTTAAATAATCTTGAGGACATCAGTTTGCGTAATGATTATGCAGGGATATGCGGCATCACTGAACAGGAACTTGAACACAATTTTTCACCGGAAATAGAGGCGTTGAGCCAAAAAGAAGGACTGGATAGGAGCGGTACCCTCGCTGCGCTTAAACAGTGGTATGACGGTTATCTTTTCGCAAAAGAAGGAGAAAGTGTCTATAACCCGTTTAGCATTTTGAATGCATTTAAGGCGAAAGACTTTGGCAGTTACTGGTTTGCAACGGGAACACCTACCTTTTTGGTCAACTTCTTAAAAGATGCACAGTATTGTATTCCGGATTTGGATGGAAAGATAGAGCTGAATGAAGCAGGTCTTGAAACATACCGGGCTGATGCACAAACACCGTTGCCGATTTTGTTTCAATCAGGGTATTTAACGATTAAAGGCTACATAAAAGAGGCACGGCTGTACCGGCTGGGTTTTCCCAATGACGAAGTACGGTATGGGTTTTTGGACAATTTGTTACCGGCATATTCATCATTACGCCCCGATGAAACAGGACAAGCAGTCTGGCGGTTTGTAGAGGATATCCGCAAAGGCAAGGTAGACTCTTTTATGGAACGGATGCAGTCAATTATTTCCGGTATTCCGTATGATAACTTTAGTGAAGAAAACCTAAAACTGCGGGAGCATAACTATCAGACAGCTGTATACTTAATCTTTGCATTGATGGGGCAGTTTGTGCAAACGGAAGTGCATTCCGCAGCCGGACGTAGTGACTGTATCGTTATTACCGCTGATACCATCTCTATATTCGAGTTTAAGCTGAGCGGCAATGGTACGACAGAAGATGCAATCGCACAGATACAAAAGCAAAACTATGCCGGACAATACATGACGAAGGAAAAGAAGATTGTGCTCATCGGTGCGGGATTTGATGAGCAGATAAGAACGATTAAGGATTGGAAGGTAGAGCTGCTGTGATACAAGCTAAATTCCGCACCGATCCGCCATGGACGGCGGTGGTTCCACGCAGTAATGAGTTTCAGTATTAGCTGAAACTCATCGTTAAAGATGTACAAGGATGTACATCTTTAACAGGCTTTTGACGAAGCAACAAGGACTATTAAAGAGAGGGCTGTAGCTCAAAAATGATAAATGCAAGAGAAGTAGTAGCAAAATCTACACATTTAAGGGACAACAACTATGCAAACAGAGACACATTCTATTCATGATGTTTTAGCAAAAAATGCAACCTCTTTTTTTATCCCTCCGTTTCAACGAGCTTACGCTTGGGGAAAAACAGAAATAGAAAGATATTTTAGCGACATTATTCGAATTATTAATTCGGAGCTTGACCCTGCCCAATCCGATAAACTTGAACATTTTTTGGGAACACTTGTCATAAAAGAAGAGAAAGCAGGTTTTGTGAATAAATCTATTGTTGTAGACGGTCAGCAACGATTAACAACAACATTACTCTTTTTAATTGCTTTAAGAGATAATGAAAACAGTGAAGAAAATAAAGAGCTTATTACCGGTACTTATTTGACAAATAATGCATCATCTTTTCAAGATAAGATAAGATTAAGTTAAAACAGGTTTCAAAAGATTGGGACACCTATCGTGCATTAATAAATGGAACAAGTGTTAAACCCGGCATAATAAAAAATGCGTATGATATATTTACCAAGTTAATAACAAATATAAAAACAGTTCGCCCTGAGATTACATTAGAAAAATATATTTTAGCTATTCAACGGATCAATGTTGCCGTTATTTTCTTAGATGAAAGACCGTTTAAAGGTGAAGACCCGCAAATCATTTTTGAAACCTTAAATTCTTTAGGGAAACCGCTGACACTTTCCGATTTAATCAGGAACTATGTGCTATTGAACATGGATAGTGCCAATCAATCAGTCATTTATGAAACAATTTGGTATCCAAAAATCGAATTACAACTAGCCAACAGCACTTCCGATTTTTTTCGTGATTTCTTACAATATAAAAAGTCCGCATCTATAAAAGTGGTGAGTGATAATAATACAAAAGAAATTTACGCAAATTTCAAAAATTTTGTTGAGGAATCATATTCCACTCATACTGCTTTTATTGACGATATTGTGAAGTATGTACAGCTTTATACATGGATTATTCAAGAAGAAGTTTCTGATAGCATCTCATCCGATAAAATAAAAGACACCGAGATAAAAGAACTGCTGAGAAACATTTTTCATGATATAAAAACAGAAGCATTTAAACCGTTTATTCTTGGATTGCTCTATTATCATCAAAATAAAACAAGTACGGCTACATTCAATGATGATGATTTTATCGCAATATTACAAATAATAAAAAGGTATAACTTCGGCAGCCAAATGGGCTGCCTCGTTAACCGATGAGTTTGCGCTTACGGCAAACGTCACAAATTATATATGCGCTGTCGCGCATCAATGCAACAATCTTCAGAAACTGATGTTTCTTCAACTGTTGCATTTTAAGGAACATATTTAATACGCAGAAGAGTAGCAAAACTCACACAAGGGGAGAATAAAAACATCGTGTTGTTGTGCAATCGAATATATGACTTAGTACAGAAAAAGATTGCAATGATAGATTTATTATCGAGTATGTTTTATAAAATGCGGCTTCCGAATGATGATGAAATGCGGCAAGTATTTGTGACTGCAAACTTTTATCAAGACTTTAAAACATACGGGAAATTTATTCTAGGAAAAATAGAAGAACATAATGCAAAAGTTCCGGTTGATTTTAGAAATTCTAAAATCACTATAGAACACATTATGCCGCAAACACTTAGCGATGATTGGAAGATGATACTTGGAAGTAATTACGAACAAATCTATAAAAAATATTTGCATAACATTGGAAACCTTATTTTAACGGAATTTAATAGTGAAATAGGGAACAGCATTTTCAAAGATAAAAAGGAAAAATTACACACATCTTCATTGTATTATCGGCTGGAAATATTGAACAATGATATGTGGGATGAATCTGCAATAACGCAGCATCAGGCAAATATGATTAATTGGTTCTTGGAGACGTTCCCATTGCCTGCACAATATCAATCTACTCCTAACTATGACAGAAAAAAGCCTGATACAAATAGTTTTTCTCCCGCAGATGACGATGCCGGTGATTGGGCAGAAGGTAATAAGCCGGCAGCAATAATAATTGACAATAATATTTTTAACGTTTCTACTTGGCAAGATGTTTTATAAAGTTTATTACATTTATGAAAGAAGACAATCGGTATGATTTTCAATTTATCCTTGATAACGAAACCGATCTTTTTAATAAAGAAGGTGTAATTCTAAACTGGATTTCACTAAAAGCAATCATTGATAAGAATATAGAACTGGTAAATCGGTATAAATCATTTGGCGGATTGTTTCCGGATAAGATTGCATCCCCTAAAGACAATATGCTCTTTATTCATACAAATATATCAGCAGCGACGTGTATGAACCGTATTGCGAGCATTATGAACAAATTTGATATGCCGAGAGAATTTGTAATTATTACTTTAAAGTAAACACGACAAGAGTTAGGGAACAGTAATGCCGAAAATAGAATATTCGTATCAATGAGTATGCGCATGATCTTTCTGCATCCCATAGCGGACTTTATCAACCAATGCTTGACACTCAGTCTATACATTATATACCATATTCACTATGGCATTATCATTAAACGAAATTAAGATACGAGCTCAAGCATTTGTACTGAACTGGAAAGATAAAGAGGGAACTGCACGGGAAGAAGCGGATGCCCAAACGTTTGAAAACGAGTTCGTTGCGATATTCGGGGTGCCGCGCAGTAAGATTGCGGTATTTGAGCACAAGGTTAAGCTACTTGATGGGTCGAACGGCTACATCGACCTTTTTTGGAAAGGGTATATTTTAATCGAAATGAAATCTCCCGGTAAAGACCGCAGTAAAGCCTTTGAACAGGCAAAAGCCTACGCGAATGCACTGCCGAACGCCGATATGCCGAAAGGCATTTTGATTTGCGATTTTGTTCATTTCGATTATTATCATTTAGAAAAAGATGCGGAGCTGACCTCTTTTACGATTGATGAACTGGCTGATTATATTGAGCTGTTTCTTTTTCTTGCAGGCTACAAGGATGTAGAATACAAAAAACAGGATGCGGTCAATATTGAAGCTGCAGAAAAGATGGGGGAATTGCACGACACCTTAAAAGAGATCGGATACACCGGGCATCAGCTGGAGTTGTATTTGGTACGGCTTTTGTTTTGTTTGTTTGCTGATGATACCGGGATTTTTGAGCATGATCATTTTATTAAATATATTTTGCAGCGGACGAATGTTGACG